>JBMOKZ010000172.1:0-1943 GCA_049324195.1 Candidatus Zixiibacteriota bacterium
TTCAATATCTATCGTCAAATTAGGGGTTTTTCTCCATACCCGACCCAAATATTCCTGTTTCATATAGTCGCTCAGCGCCGGCTTCTTTTATTATGTCGTTTCCCAACAACAAGTTAATCAACCCTGACCAAACCTATGATTATCACTTATTTCATTCCGGCAAGTTATTACCCCTATCTTGATTGAGAATATCCATGAGACTGGCGCATTGTTTAACAATATTCTGAAGTTTAAATTCAATTTCATCCATCTTCATATCGCCCGCCGGCGGTTCATAAATCATGGTTTCATTATTACGGGCGGCATTGAGCGTATAAGTCAGTTCCTGGACGACTTTAACGGTACCGTTCACCAGGCGGATGAATTCCGGTTCCAGTTTGTTGATTTTATCCGAGGTCTGGTTGGCCTTGGCTTTAGCCAGATAAATCGCCAGGTTCAAAGCCAGAGTTTTGACTTCCTCGTTCAAGGCATCGACCTCGTTGATCATTTCGATATTTTTCTGACGTTTTCGAGTAGCCCTGTCCATTTTCTTTCTTTCTCTTTAATACCTTAATCCTGCTGCTTATCTTCACCCGTTGATTTGTCCAGATTCAGCATGGTTGAGTGGTCGTTTTCAAGGTAGGTTTCCGAGGCCAGGGTATTTATATTAAGCAGCTTGTTGTTGACCTCACTGATTTTCATTGCCGCGCTCTCAATCCGTTTCAACCGTGACAGCATTTTCTGGTTTACGATCTCCTTTTCCAGATACATACACTGAATATTACCGACAATCACAGCCAGCGGGTTGTTGATTTCATGATTGACCGAGGCGGCCAGTTCCACGACGGCTTTCAATTTTTCCGAGGCGATCAGGTTTTTCTGCGCCTTCCTCAGGTTCTTGTGGGCTTCCCTGAGGGCGAGATTTTTATTCTCGATTTCTTTCTGGTACAGCTGCCGTTCGATGGCAATCGCGAACTGGTCAGCGATGACCATCATCAATTTGACGTCCTTCTGGGCAAAGCCTCCGGCACTGTAGCAGCCCAGATTCAACACACCGAGCACTTCCTCGTCAACCAGCAGCGGCACCGACAGCACGGTGGAAAAATCGTTTTCCGGGTCGAACGAACCGCTCGCGGTACGGTCGGCCAAAAGAACCGGTTTCTTGTTGAGCGAGGTCCAGCCGGTCAGCCCGTCGCCGTGCTCGATCGAAAGGAAACCGAGCAGTTCGACCTTGTTCCTGAAAGTCGCGGCTTCCTTGAGGCGTTTTTTGGCCCGATCGAGTAAAAAGAGCGAGGCTCCGTCGAACGGCAGAATCCGGTCGATTAATTTCAGCACTTCCAGATAGGTTTTCTCCTCCGGCGGTTTGTCCCGGCATAGTGCGGCGATATCCGCCACCAAGCTGATTTTTTCCCAGAAGCGACTGTGGTCTTCGGTATTTTTCGAGGACGCTGATGATTCCAAGCTTATTTGCTCCCGATAAAATTGTTCACCCGGTTCACCAGTTCCTTGGCCAGATGGCTCTCCAACCGGTCGATAAAAACCAGCTTTTCCGGGGCGGTCAGATGAATATCGGCGTCGTTGGCGTTATCGTCCATGGAACCCTGGAAAATCCGGGGGCCTTTTAGTTCCACCTTGAACGGTTCGGCCAGCATCAACTTGCCTCGTTGCAGGTCGATAAAGCGGATATCGCCCTCAATCACCCCTACTGTTTCGTACTTGTGAAAAATCAGCGGGATATTGAACGATTTTTGCGTCTCGAGCGATTCGCGGCGGATATCGACCACCATCAGGTACCGCTCCCCTATTTCCAGTCCCCAGTTCATGAGGCTGTCAAGGTCGTACCGGTTTTCGGGAAACGCCGGCCGGGCTTCTTTCGCACCGTTGGTATTATAGACTCGGAGCGCCTCCGAGCGGGTAAGTTCCCGTTCGAGTTTTTCATAAATGCGGCAATCGCTCCAGGCAAC
>JBMOKZ010000173.1:0-14635 GCA_049324195.1 Candidatus Zixiibacteriota bacterium
CTTTCCCTGGTTCTGGCGACCCCCGATGGTCAGGATCCCTGGATCAGTAAAAACACGTTCGAAATCGGCCGGAACTTTATCAACAAGCTTTACCAGGTATCCCGTTTCCTCAAAATGCGGCTGGGCGAAGAACTTCCCGCCCGGGAACTGAATGTCGCCGACGACGACCTGGTCATTTTCGACCGTTGGATTCTCTCACGCCTGGAACGAACGATACAAAATATAAACAAGGCCTTCGACGAATACCGCCTCTCCAGCGCCGCCAAAACGCTTTATAATTTCGTCTGGGACGATTACTGCTCATGGTATATCGAACTGATTAAACCTGATTCGCCTGATACCCCCATCCGGGAAAGTTCTCTTAACGTCGCCACTTATGCTCTGCACCAGATTCTGGTTCTGCTGCACCCGCTGGTGCCGTTCGTTACCGAAGAAATCTTCCAGGACCTTTACACCAGCGACGATAACGGCATACGCACCATTACCTTTGGCCCCTGGCCCATAACCGACGGCAAATATATCGATGAGAGACTGGAAGAAAGTTTAAAACAGATTCAGGACGTCGTCACAGCCGTGCGTTCGATTCGCGCCGAGCTGAACGTCCCGCCGGGCAAGAAATCCGACCTGTATATCAAAGTTAAAGAACCAGTTTTCGCCAAATTGCTCGAAAACCATATTCAATATTTCCGGTCACTGGCCAAGGTGGAAAACCTGCACTGCGGCGTCGATATCAAAAAGCCTCCCTTCTCGGCCTCAGCCGTGATTTCCGGCGCGGAGATATTCGTGCCGCTTTCCGGGTTAATCGACATCGAACTGGAAAAACAGCGACTCCAGAAGAATCTGGCCGACCTTCAGATTCAACTGGAAAAAATCTCCAAAAAACTGGCTAATCCTGATTTCCTGGCCAATGCCCCCAAGGACGTCATCGAGAGGGAAAAACTGAAAAAAGAAGATTACCAGGAACGCAGCCAGAAACTCAATAAAAACCTCGAACAGATTATCGGCTGGTAAGCCAAAAGAAACTGTTTCACAAAACCGGGATGGTCCTCATCCCGGTTTTTTTATACCCAAATAAAAAGGCCATCCGGAGGGGGTGGATGACCTTCAATGGAAATGGAAATGTATGAGAAATCTCTAATTTCTGCTCTTGCGAACCAATTCCTCTAAAAAAGCTTCAATCGTTTTGGCTCCCGCCGTATCCGGAAACGAACTCATCTCCAGATGAATAACGCTGTCAAACTGCTTCTCGGAAATCTGGGCCAACTGGGAACGAATCAACTCGGAGATACGTTTTGAGGTGACCTCAGCACCCTGCCGCGAGGTTTCCGGGAACATAAGGGTCAGACAATTTTGGCCAATCAGCGATAAGATATCGCTGCCACGGATGTTCCTTTTGGTCAGTGAGATTACCTTGTTTTTGATCTCCTCGGCGCGGTCGCCGAAAACCTCATTCGTGAATGACAGGTCGATACTGATCAAGGAGATGAACACCCGGTAGCGCTGAGCGCGTTTAAGCTCTATACCCACCTGGTTTAAGAAGGTATCCACTTCAGTGTAATTGTCTATCTCCACAACGTACCTCTTCCTTCAACAGATAATACTGTTCAAGAATTAAACAGCAATATCTGTTCCGGTATTGAAAAGCAAGGCTCAAATGGTAAATTTTTCCCAGTTTTTGTCAGTGGAATGTAAACTAAAAAACTGTTTGTTATTGATTAACAATAAGTTAATATAGATATCGGGTAATCGTTATATCCACAAAAAATTTATAAATTAAAAAAACGTTGCAAATACCTGCTCATAAAATGCACAGCAGTACATCTAAAAACAAACTAAAAGCAACTTGTTTTACTTGGTTACGTTCAGATTATAATCTTTGATTTTGTACAACAACGAACGGTAACTTATCTGAAGCAGTTCTGCGGCCTTGCGACGGTTCCAGTTGGTTTTGTGCAGTACTTCGGCAATCAACTTCTTTTCTTCCTGGGCGATTGTTTTCCCGACCCGGTTTTTCAAAGAATAGTCATCGGATAGCGTATTATTAACCGTCACCGGCATGACAGGATCCGTAAAATTCATGTTCTGATTGATTCCCAGTGCGGCCACCCGGTTATTGGCTGAATCGATAAGCTCGTCGATAATCGATTCATCCTCCCGGACAACCACCTGTTTAATCATGTTTTCGAGCTGGCGAATATTGCCGGGCCATTCAAAATTGACCATCCGGTTAATAATCATCGGGGAAAAATGGCTGAAATTTTTCTGGTAAAGACCGTTGTATTTTCCGAGAAAATGGTTAATCAAAAGCGGTATGTCGTTAGCCCGTTCCCGGAGGGGCGGGATAAAGATGGTGATTTCGTTGAGACGATAAAACAGGTCGTCGCGGAACGACTGCTGGGAAATAGCCTGTTCCAGATTTTTATTGGTGGCGCAGATAATCCGGACATCAACATGGATATTGTTGATTCCGCCGACCCTTACGAATTCCTGCTGTTCAAGCACCTGAAGCAGCTTGGACTGCAGTTCAAGTGGCATATCGCCGATTTCGTCGAGAAATATCGTACCCATATTGGCCAGTTCAAACCGGCCCTGCTTATTCTTGTGCGCCCCGGTGAAAGCGCCTTTCTCGTAACCGAACAACTCGGATTCGAGCAGGTCGCGTGGAATTGCGGCGCAGTTGACCTTGACAAAAGGCTGACTTTTCCGATTGGAAAGCTCATGCAGCGAACGGGCGACAATCTCCTTGCCGGTTCCGGATTCACCGCGAATCAGAACCGTCAATTCGGAACTGGCGACCTGTTCAATAATCGCCTTAACCTTGAGCATCGATTCGGAATCGCCGATAAAACTCTCATAGACGCTTTTCGACTGGAGCTCTTTTTTGAGCTCGGTGACTTCCTTCTTGAGATGGCTGCGGTCCATCACGATATTTATCTGGATTTCCACTTCCTCGACATTGAACGGTTTATTTATAAAATTCGCCGCGCCCAGGTGCATGGAATCAACCACATACTTGGTTTCACCGTGGCCGGAAATCATGATTACTTCCGGGCGGTTATCCAATTTGTTCAGCTTTTCCAGAACTTCCAGCCCGGTCATTCCCGGCATTTTTATATCAAGCAGAATCACATCTGGCTTTTCGGTGGAAACCATCTGGATACCCTCGATACCGTCGCGGGCGGAAACGAACTCAAAATTCGACGCCAGGCCCTCAGACAATATCCAGGATACTTTGGGGTCGTCATCAATTACCAATACTTTTGTCTTGTTTTTCGCCATATCTGTAAGTCCCTATATCTTAAATAAGTATCGGCAGTAACCAGGAATAATCAAGCAAAATTTTCGTTAAATTGCCGATTATTCGCAAAAAAATGCACTAACCTTAAAAGGGAATATAAATCGAGAAAATGGTCCCCTTGCCCTCGACGGAATCGACATGAAAAGTCCAGCCGTGGGCGGAAATTATCCTTTCCACTACGGACAGGCCCAACCCGGTTCCGGTCTCCTTGGTGGTATAATAACGTTCGAATATCCTGGGCAGGTTCTCTTTCTTGATACCAACCCCGGTATCGATAACCTTGATAGTCATGTACTCTTGATTGCGATGATGCGGCTTTTCAATCAGGCCTTTAACCGTCAAGGTCCCTCCACCGGGCATGGCACCCAGGGCGTTGATATAGAGATTCAAGAGAACTTCAAGCACCTGATTTTTATTTGCGATAACTTCCCAGTTAATATCCTGGAATTCACTTTCAAACTTAATATTCTGCTTGCGCAGGTCGGGTCCGACCAGTTCCCCGGCCCGGTGCACCATAAATTGCAGGTCCACCTTTTCGGTTTCGTATTTATTGGGGTTGGAAAAATCCACCAGCTCCCGCACCAATTCGTTCATGCGGAAAATTTCATCCTCGACCATGGTGAACATGTCCGAGCCCTGCACTTCCTCTGGCACCCGTTGCTTGATTACCTGCAGGCCGCCTTTGATGGAGGTCAGCGGTTTGCGCAAATCGTGGGATATTTCGGAAATCATGTTCCCCATCGTCACCAGCCGGGTGGAATTCAAGATAGCTTTTTCCTTTTCGAAAATCAGGGCCGCCTGGGACACAATCAGTTTAGCGAGGGACATATCGTCCTCGCTGTAAGCCCGGTCGCTTTCGGAACCGAGATAAAAAATATAAGCCAGTTCCCCGGAACGCATGATGGGGATAGCCATATAGGCTTCGTGCGGAGTGGGGAAAATATTGTTTTCGTTCAGTTTTTCGCCCAACAGGGCCGTAAGTCCGGTTAAATCCTGAAAATCGCACGAGCCGAGATCGATGCCGGGCAGGGAAATACTCGAACGGGTAATCTTACGCAGGTCAATTTTCCCGCTTTCGGTCAGGGGTATTTCGGTCTTGCCTACCACCCCGCTCGGCACCAGGGCGCCGATACCCATGTCCCACAAAAATAGGATGGCATACTCGACTGGTATCAGCCGGGATAATTTTTCGATCAGGATTTTGCCGAATTCGTTCCAGGATTCGACCAGGGGCAGCTCATTGGAGATTTCGTTTAAAATTTGGAATTCAATCAACCGCCGGCGGTTTTTCTCGAACTGGTTGGCGTCGTCCACCGCCACCGCCGCCTGGGACGCGAACGTTGTCAAGAGCCGCAGATCATCGGCGGTAAATTGCTGATTGTTCTCTTTGTTGGACATATTGATAACCCCGAGAATGTTATTCTTGATTCTCAGCGGGGTACACAACATCGAAGTAGTCAAATACCTTTCCCGGTTGATGCGTCTAAAGCGCTCGTCGCGCTCGACGTCATCGACTATGACAGCCTCCCCGGTCTGGGCTACATATCCGGCGATAGACGCACCTATCGGCAGCCGGGTGTCTTTGATAATTTTGTCGTCGAGCCCAATCGCCGCTTTGATAGTCAGGTATTCTTTGCGTTCGTCCAGAAGCATAATCGAGCCGGTTTTCGCCTCGGTTACGGTCGAGGCCAGCGTAACCAGCTGCCGGAGCAACTCGGCCAGGTTGGCCGAGGACCCGATGGATTTCCCGGCCTCGTACAGGGCATTCAGCTCGCCGATACGCCGCTGGAGAATCAGGTTCGAAAGTTTCAATTCCTCGAGCAGACGCAACCGGTTCAGCTCGGCCCGTCTTTTTTCCAGAGCTCTTTTGACGGCCAGTTCCAGGTAGGTAAATTCCACCGGCTTCAGCAGATAATCATAGGCGCCCCGGGCGATAGCGTCCACGGCCGTATCGAGCGAAGCATAACCGGTCATGAGAATTACCGGTATATCCTCATCGATTTCCTTGACGAGTTTCAAAATCTGCAGCCCGTCCATCTGGGGCATCTTGATATCAGTTATAACCAGGTCCACCCGCTCGTGGCGGATGCTGTCGATGGCTTCGGGCGACTGCTGGAAACTCCGGACCTGATAGCCCTCGCCCTGCAAAAGGGCGGTCAGGGAGTCGCACATGCGCTTTTCATCGTCGATGATAACTATTTTTTCAGAGCCGGCATTCATTGGTTTTCTTACTCGTCAGTAACTATAGGGAGCTTTATTTCAAAACAACTGCCCGGATTCATGTTTTTAAAGGTTATCGACCCGTTGTGGTTTTTTATTATCCCGTAACAGACAGAAAGCCCCAGTCCGGTACCCTGGCCTAACTCCTTAGTGGTAAAAAACGGTTCAAAAATACGAGGGATATATTCCGGGGGAATACCAGGACCGGTGTCCATAAACCTTATCGACAATTCGTCATCGACCCGGTCGAGAGCAATCGTAATCGTCCCGCCGCCGCCCAGAACGTCGCGGGAGTTGATAATAAGATTAAGAAACACCTGTTTCAGGCTTTCCGGCGCGCCCATTATCAACGGCTTGTTCACCTGATACTCCTTCACCAGCTCGATTTTATATGACGCCAGCTGCCGTTCCATCAACACCAGCACGTCATCGATAATTCTGACGATATCCACCTTCTGGAAAGATATGCCTTCGGGCCGATGGAAATCCAGCAGCTGTTTGACAATCCGGGCGATGCGGTCGATTTCCTCACTGATAATGCCGACAAACTTCCCGGCTTCTTCATTGCCCCGGCAGGTACGCTCAACCAGCAAAACATAATTTTTGATTATCCCGAGCGGGTTGTTGACCTCGTGGGCGACCTTGGCCGACATCTCTCCCAGGGCGGCGATTTTTTCCGTCTGCACCAGTTGCTGCTGGGCGGAGCGTAGCTGATGGATAGCCATTTTCTCGCCCTCGTAAAGACGGGCGTTTTCGATGGCTACCGCGATCTGGTTGCCCAGAATCGACAGAAACTCGATATCGTCCATCTTGAATTCCCGTCCGGAAATCTTCTCCGACATCAAAAAGACCCCCGTCAGACGGGTCTGGTAAACGAGCGGGACGATGATGCCGGGTTCGAACATACGCAGAATGGCCGCCTCATCCGGCTCCGCGACATCGTTCAACACATCCGCGGTGGGCACTGGCCGGTTCAAACTGGTTATATATCTGGCCACGTTCGAATCAGCCCTAAAAAACTGATTATGTTCGGGCAGGTCGCCCGAACCTTTCGACTTGACAAGAAAAAAGCGGTCGCCGCGCACTTCCTTCTTCAGGAAAATAGCTCCCTTGAGCGCCCCCACTTGCCCCAGACAGGTAAAAATGAAGGTGTCGAGCAGGTTGTAATAATCCAGCACGGCGTTGAAATTACGGCTGATTTCGAAAATCGTGTACAGGTCGAATATTTTGCGTTTGAGCTGGCGGTTGGTCTCGGTGAGGAGCGTTATTTTTTCCTCGAGCTGTTTTTTAAGTGAGGTAACCGAATCCCCCCCGTGGTCGCTCTTGAACGGTTTAGGCGTTTCGTTCGCTTTCGCTTTTTTCTTCGCCGCGGCTCCGGTCTTTCTTGTTCCGCTTTTTTTGCCGGGTATTTTCATTTCCATATATATTTTTTCAGATATTCACCGACCAAATAATGCGAACCGATGATATTAATAATATCGTCCGGCCGCGACGATTTCAAGACTTCTAAATAAGCCTTTTCCAGGTCAGCACATTTCCTGACTGTCACATGGCGCCATTTGATTTCTCGAAGCAGCTCGTTAACATCGGTAGTCCTTCGGGTATGCAGCGGCACCAGGTAAAATTCATCGGAAATCTCCGCCAGGGCGTCGAACATCTCCTGGTGCGGTTTACGCTTGACAAAGCCGGCGATAATCCGGGCTTTGCGACCGGGGTATTTGAGTTTGAACGAATCGACAAAAGCCCGCACGCCAGCCCGGTTATGACAGACATCGAGAACGATGGTCGGTCTGTTGACGTTTTTGACAATCTGGAACCTTCCCGGCCAGTCCACTGACCGCAGGCCTTTAATGACATCGGTTCTGCTTATTTTCAGGCTGTAATAAGCTTTCAACACCGCCAGGGCTTTCACCACCAGCGCGGTGTTTTTTAACTGGTGCAAACCAATCAGCGCCGGAGAGAAATTATCCAGAGCCAGACCGTCATCGCTGAAATCAAGCCTCAGTTTTTCCGGATAAAACTTATAATTCGTTTTATTCAACCGGATAAAAGGAGCCTTTTTCTTTTTGCAGGTCTCCCGGATAACCTTTTCCGCCGCGAGCGGCAGCTGTCCGATCAGGTGCGGAGTGCCGGGCTTGATGATACCGGCTTTTTCATAGGCAATTTTACTCACGGTGGTACCGAGAATCTCGACATGGTCAAGGCTGATATCGGTGGTCAAAGTCAACAGCGGATCCAGAACGTTGGTGGCGTCCAGCCGCCCCCCCAGTCCGGTCTCAATTACCGCGATATCGATTTTATTGTTGTGAAAATATTCTAAGGCAAGCGCCGTTACGACTTCAAAAAAGGAAAGTTTTTTTTTACCAGTACCTTCCGATACCGGTCAACGAAAGAAATGACAGCCCGTTTGCTGATTTTTTCGCCGTTCACCTTCACCCGTTCACGGAAATCGACCAGGTGCGGCGAGGTAAATAAACCGACCCGGTAACCGGCGGCCCGAAGCACCGCGTCAAGCATGGCGGCGGTGGAACCCTTGCCATTGGTCCCGGCCAGATGAAGGCAGGGATAGGTTCTTTGCGGAGTCCCGATACTGTCCAGAAAGGCAGTGATGTTTTCCAGGCCGAGCTTCATACCGAAAAACTCCCGGGACAGAAGAAACCTTTCGGCGGCCTGATAATTGTGTCTGTGCATTATTTTCTCCACATGTATCTGAGCAGGGCGATGACGGTATCCCGGAGATTTTTTCTCTCGATGATTTTATCTAAGAAACCCTTTTCGAGGAAAAACTCCGACGATTGGAATCCTTCGGGTAAGTCCTGCCCGATCGTCTGTTGAATCACCCGGGGGCCGGCAAAACCGAGCAGGGCTTTCGGTTCGGCGATAATGACGTCACCGAGGGAGGCATACGAAGCCATCACCCCGGCCGTAGTGGGATTGGTCAGAACCGAAATATAAGGAATCTTTTTCTCGGCCAGAACCGCTAGCAGACCCGAGGTTTTCGCCATCTGCATCAGGGACAAGATTCCTTCCTGCATCCTCGCGCCGCCCGAACAGGAAACAATTACCAGCGGTACCTCGCGGTTGATCGCCCGCTCGATCGCTCGGGCAATCATCTCGCCCACCACCGAACCCATGGAACCGCCGATAAAAGTGAAATCCATGATAGCGAATGAAATTTCGATACCGCCCATCCTCCCTATCCCGGCGATGACGCCGTCGTTGGAACGGGACTTTTCCTGGGCGGCCCGGATACGGTCCGGATATCTTTTGGAATCCTTGAATTTCAATGGATCCAGCGACGACAGGGTGGTGTCGTATTCTTCGAGCTGGCCGTCATCCAGCAAAATATTTATGTATTTCCGGCTGGCGATACGGAAATGGAAATTACAATTGGGACAGACCCAGAAAAGCTCTTCCATTTTTTTGCTGTAAACGATTTCCCCGCAGGACGGGCATTTCGTCCACAGCCCCTCGGGAATATTCTTTTTCTCCTGGTCCGCCAGACCGGTTTTTTCTTTTCTAAACCATGCCATAGGTCAATTATCCACAATAAAAGGAAGAGCCATCACCAGAGCATCCTCGATAGGATTGCGGTAATATCTTTTCCGACGGTATAACTCCTTAAAACCATAACGTTCATAAAAAATCCTGGCGCTTTTATTGGACACCCGGACTTCGAGTAATAACATCCGGCATTTTTTCTTTTTTATGTCCTTTAAGATATGGTCAAGAATATGTTTGGCAACAGATTTTCTTCGATAGGCCGGTCCCACGGCGATATTGGCCAGGTGAGCCTCATCCAGCACAACGAGATAGCAGCCGTAACCGATTATTTCATCTCCATTTTGCGCCACCACGGCGGACCAGGCTTCCTCTACGAGAATATCCTCAAAAGCCGCCCGGGGCCAGGCATCCGGAAAAATTTCTTCCTCCAGCGCCATCACCGCGTCAATGTCCGTTGCGGTCATTTCCCTCAGTTTAAAATCAAGCCTTTTGGTCTTTTCTGAGTTTCTCAAATCTGATTTCCGCCTGAGATTTTTGAAGATAAAGCGGTTCCAGCGCGGCCAGGTCAGTGATAGCGCCCTTGGCCAGTTTTTCCTGACCCAGAAATATCAGGTCCGCGGCATCGTATTCGATTTTTCCCCTCCCCGGCAGCAAACGGGCATCGGGAAAAATTGCGGCAATATCAACGTTCACCCCGACCACCGGACTGTCGCCGACTTTTTCGTGGAAGTCAGCCAAGGATACTGTCATTATCGTCGCCGAATCAAATTCTCCCCCGGTAACGGATACCAAAAAAAACTCGTTCTTTTTGAACGGCACCAGCACTTTTACCGGAGTCTTTTCCTGCCGAATCTTGAAGGCCGCCAGCTCAAACATACTGACCGCTACCACCGGGATATCCAGCGCTACCGCCATTCCCTTGGCAACCGCAAGACTGATGCGAAGGCCCGTGAAAGAGCCGGGACCAACCGAAACCACCAACGCTTCCAGGGCGTCAGGCCTTAAACCGGCCGATGAAAACAATTCGTTGATTTTCTTGATGATCACTCGGCCGTGGGTTTTATCCATGGTTTCCCGAGATTTCACCAGCCGATCCCCCCCGAAAGAGAGCGCCAGTTTCAAATCCAGGCTCGAGGTATCCAAAGCCAGGATATTGTCAAAATTTTTATCGTTCATATCTGCACCAGAGAGATATTAATCGTCCGCTCGTTTTCGGAAACAATTTCGAACTCGATTAAATAATATCTCGACGGCAAAAGTTCTCCGGCTTTTTCGCCCCACTCGACGACCGTCAAACCGTCTCGACCAAGATACTCGTCCCAGCCGATTTCATACAGCTCCGAGGGGTCATCAATGCGATACAGGTCGAAATGGTAAAGCGGCATTTCGCCCGGATATTCGTTGACGAAAGTAAACGAGGGCGAGTTGACCGAGTTTTCGTCGATACCCAATGCTGCCGCCAGTCCCCGGACAAAAACGGTTTTCCCGGCTCCGAGACTGCCGTTCAGACAAATTACGTCCCCGGAATTGAACGAGGCTGCCAGTCTTTTAGCCAGCGCCAGCGTCTGTTCTTCGGAATAAGAGGTAATACTCAATATTTTCACGGCTCTACTTCGGGTTTAAAATGGCCAGCGGAACTACCATTTCCTCAAGTGATATGCCGCCGTGCTGGAAGGAATTCATGAACTGCCGGACCATCTCATTGTAATTGTTCGGATAGACAAAATAAAAATCTTCCTTGGCGATGATATAGGTCGTGGCAATCGTGAACGCAGGCAGACGCCATTTGTCGGGATTCTTTATCAGAATAGATTCCCTGGGGTCGGAATTGAGATTGTCGCCGTACTTGTAGCGAAGGTTGGTGGAGGTTGACCTGCGGCCGTGAGCCACCGTCCCCCGCCGGCATAGCACCGAGCCGTGGTCCGACGTAATTACGACCGTGAAATCGCGGGCGGCAAAGGACTTCAAAATCCCGAAAAGCGGTGAATGAACGAACCAACTCCGCATCAGGGAGCGAAACGCCGCCTCGGTGCCCGCCACCTCTTTTAGAATAACATTGTTCGAACGGCCGTGCGCCAGGATATCGAGAAAATTGAATACAAACGTTACCAACTGACCGTCAAAAAAGTCAGCGGCTCTTTTATTAAGGTCCTCACCTTCGGTATTATTGAATATCTTAACGTACTTTAACTGCTTTTGCAGGTTGATTCCGTGATGGACCATATTGTCGGCCAGAAACTGATCCTCGAACCGGTTGAGCGAACCTTCGTCCTGAACTTTGTAATTTTCCGGGTAAAGGGTGCTGATATCGTCGGGGAATTTACCGGCGAACAGAGCGTTGCGCGCGAACGGCGTGGCGCTGGGTAAAATGGAAAAGTAATAATGCCGCTGGATATTGTAAAATTCCGCCAGCAGCGGTTCCACCAGCATCCACTGGTCGAGCCGCATGCAATCGACCACGATAAATAGTACTTTCTTATTCTTTTTTAACTCCGGGACGATAAAACGGGTCGTTACATCCGGGGACAACAGCGGCCGGTCTTCGGCGTGAAGCCAGCGGAGGTATTCCTTCTCGATATACTTGGTAAACTCGGTATTCCATTCCTTTTTCGTACCCTCGTGAGTATGAATCAAACCGGTGTCGTTGCTGTTGTCCAGATCCAAATCCCAGGAGGCCAGAATCCGGGCGGCTTCGTGCCAGTCCTCGGGCACAATATCGCCGTAAAGCTTTTGGTTGAATTTGTTCATTTCCGAGATATAACGCTTCATCGAGGACGAACTGATGATTTTCTTGGAATCGAGAATACGCTTGATAACCAGCAGAATCTGAGAGGGGATAACCGGCTTGACCAGATAGTCATCGATTTTCTGCCCGATCGCTTCGTCCATCAGGCTTTCTTCCTCCGACTTGGTCACCATCACCACCGGCAGATGGGGTTGAAGTTCCTTTATTTCCTCGAGCGTGGTTAACCCATCCTTCCCCGGCATCATTTCGTCGAGCAGGACCAAATCATATACGTTGTCCCGCACCGCCTCGACCGCGTCGTCGCCGGACATCACCCCGGCCACTTCATAACCCTTCTTTTCCAAAAAGAGGATGTGGGGTTTCAGAGAATCTATTTCGTCGTCGACCCAGAGAATTTTCTTACTGCTTGTTGTCTGATTCATCAGGCATCCTTACTTTCTATTCCCGACCGGGATTAGAATTTCAAATACGGTTTCACCGGGACCGGAGGCTTTCAGCCAGATGCGGCCGTCGTGATATTCCTCGACAATCCGTTTCGCCAGAGTCAGTCCCAATCCCCACCCGCGCTTCTTGGTGGTGAAGCCGGCCCGGAAGATTTTTCGGGCGGCGGCACTACTTATACCCCGGCCGTTGTCTTTCAGTTCAATCATGACTTCCCGACCGTTGGGGGAAACCGAGGTCGAGATATTGACCCGCCCGGACTTGGAGTCAACCGCTTCCAAGCTGTTCTTGACCATGTTTTCCAAAACCCAGCTGAACAGCTCGGCATTAAGCTGAACCACGGGAATATCCCCGGCTTCGAATTCGATATGCGTCCCCTTCCCCTGGAAAGGGAGCCGGCGTCGATAATATTCCACGACCTCGCGAACGATATTATTCAGGTGGCAGGTTTCCAATTCGGGGACGGAACCAATCATCCCGAACCGCTTGGCTACCTTCTGCAGACGGGTGATATCGATTTTCATGTTATCGACCGTCTCGACCGGGAACCCGACGTTATCGCTGTCACAGTCGCTCTCGATCATTTCCAGCCAGCCCATCAGCGACGAAATCGGCGTCCCGAGCTGATGAGCCGTTTCCTTGGCCATTCCCACCCAGATATGTCGCTCCTCGCTGCGCCGGATATTCTGAAAACCGATTATTCCCACCAGAAAAAAAGCGACCACGATACCGATTTCGATAAACGGCATCATTTTAAGCTGGATGATAACATCGGAATCTCCGTAGTAGAGATAGTTGACGTATCCCTCGCCGAAATAAAGCGGAAACTCACCGTTGTCCGCATGCATTTTCGTGACGATTTCCTTGAGTTTTTCATGGGTTTGCGAGGTCGTGTCGCTGACTTCGATACCGCTGATATTCCGCCAGTACAACGGCTCCCGAGAATCATCGAGGACGATAATCGGAAAAGTAGCCTTGACGATAATCTCGTTGAAAATATACTGGTGCAGTTCGTCGTTTTCGGTGCTCGGCGAGGTCGCTGCCAGTTGCCAGAGCCGGACGTATTTTTCCACCTGCGAGCGCGTGTCTTCCTTGATGCGGTCGATAACGTCAAACGTGAACCAGATAAAAAACACGGCGATGACAACAATTCCCAGAAGCATGAATGACTTCAGGAAAGTCGACTTGCTCAGATACAAACCCGACAATCGTCCGGTATTTCTCCCCTGGGCGGCCATCAGCCTATCTTATCCACTCCCGGCATATAGGGTTTGAGCACCGATGGTATCGCGATGGTGCCATCCTCGTTCTGATAATTCTCCAGCACGGCCGGTATCAAACGGGCCAGCGCCACGCCCGAGCCGTTCATGGTGTGCACGAAGCGGACCTTTTTCTCCTCGTCGCGGAACCGGCAGTTCATCCTCCGGGCCTGAAAATCCTCGAAAGTTGAAATCGACGAAATCTCGAGATATTTCTCCACCCCCGCCGCCCAGATTTCGATATCGTAGGTCTTTCGGGAGGCGAAAGTCATGTCCCCCGTCGACAGTAGCATCACCCGATACGGTATTTCTAGTCCCCGCATCACCTTTTCAGCCTGGCTGACCAGTTTCTCGAACTCTTCGTAAGAATTTTCCGGACGAACGATTTTCACCAATTCCACTTTCTCGAACTGATGCACCCGAAGCATCCCGCGGGTATCTTTTCCCGCCGCCCCGGCCTCGCGCCGGAAACAGGGCGTATGCCCGACCAAGTATAACGGTAGCTTGTTGAAATCGAGAATCTCGTTACGGTGCACGTTGGTCATCGGTACCTCGCCGGTCGGAATCAGGTAAAACTCCTCGTATTCGGTCTTGTACATATCGTCGGCCATCTTGGGCAGTTGGGCGGTGCCGAACATGGCGTCGGCGTTGACTAAAAACGGTGGGCTGACTTCGGTGTAGCCATCGGCCGTATGCAAATCGAGCATGTAATTGATAAGGGCTCGCTGAAGCTGCGCACCGGCGCCTTTTAAGAGGTAAAAGCCCGAACCGGTGATACTGGCCGCGGCCGGAAGGTCTAACAGACCCAGCTTCTCGCCGATTTCCCAATGCGGCAAGACCTTGAACGACGGCTTTTTAATCTCACCCCATTCCCGGACAATTATATTGGCGGTTTCATCGAGCCCCACCGGCACTGATTCGTGAGGAATATTGGGCACCCAGGCCAGCTCGGTGTTAAGGTGTTCTTCGATCCCGCGAAGCTCCCCGTCCAGGGCTGAAATTTTATCTCCCAGTTGACGCATCTGTGAAATAACGTCGTCGGCCGCCTCGCCGGCTTTTTTCTTTTTGGCGATTTCCGCCGAAACCTGATTTTTCTCGCTTTTGAGTTTCTCGACCTCGCGGATAATATCCCGGCGTTTTTCGTCCAGTTCCAGAATCAAATCGATA
>JBMOKZ010000174.1:0-1902 GCA_049324195.1 Candidatus Zixiibacteriota bacterium
GAACCGCCCGGGGCGTAAAAGCGCCGGGTCGAGGATATCCGGCCGGTTGGTGGCCGCAACAACGATTATCCCGTCATTCGGGTTGAAGCCGTCCATCTCTACAAGAAGCTGGTTCAGCGTTTGCTCCCGCTCGTCATGACCGCCGCCCAGGCCGGCGCCCCGCTGCCGACCCACGGCATCGATCTCGTCGATGAACACGATGCACGGCGCGTTTTTCTTGGCCTGCTCGAAAAGGTCACGCACCCGGGCCGCACCCACGCCGACGAACATTTCCACAAAATCAGAACCGCTGATGCTGAAGAAAGGAACCCCCGCTTCACCTGCCACCGCCCGGGCCAACAGCGTTTTGCCCGTACCCGGCGCGCCGAAAAGAAGCACGCCCCGCGGGATGCGGGCTCCCACCTCGCTGAACTTCCGGGGGTTTTTAAGGAATTCCACTACCTCCTGAAGCTCTTCCTTGACCTCGTCGATACCGGCCACATCTGCAAAAGTAACTCGTTTTCGCTCGTCGGAGTGGAGACGCGCGCGACTCTTGCCGAAAGACATGACCCGGCTGCCACCGCCCTGCGTCTGTTGAATCATAAAAAAGAACAGTCCAACGACAATCAGCACGGGTAAGAAAGCCGCAAGAAGGTTCGTCCACCACGCAGGTTGCGGCGGCGGCTGCCACTCCATCTTAACCCCTTTTTCTCTCAACGCGTTAATAAGTGTGTCGTCGAGAATCGGGCCCTTGGTTTCAAACTTAGTGTTGTCGCGTTTGGTCCCCGTTATGAAATTGGTACTGTTTTCCGTACGGACAACAACACTGCTGATCTCTCCCTTATCCAATTCCTGCAGGAACTGGTTGTACGGGATAGATTTTACGTCGTTGTTACGCGCCGGGGCATACCTGATCAACATCACGATAACCAAGACGATGAGCAGGTAGATACCCAAGTTTTTAAGAAGGCGCTGCAAAAAACTCTCCTCCTGTTGTTTTCTCTGCTTCAAAAGAATTTTAACCAATAAATTATATCACGTTGCGCCCCTTTTTAAAAGCCGTAACGCTCTCTACCACTCTTTTCGCACGCAAGGCGGCAAAAATCCACAAACACCTCTCATACTAACAACCAATAAGCAGTGATTCGCCGATAACATACGTTTTCCCTTCTTTAACGTTAAACCTGGGGATAAAAGTCCGTTTTGTTGTTGAAAACGCCCTCGCACCTATGGCCGCTACCCGGGCGTTCCCCGCGCAGTTCCTTCCGTCAGGGGAACCAGGCGCAGGTGGAGAATTCGTTTTGTTTCCTCCGTCACTGCTGCCCGGGAACTCGTCCGTACCCCTCCGACCCATACTATACCGGACGCATCGGCCACCAGAAGTATCTCGTCACGGCGGTGGCGGGGAATCTTCTGGGCGATGAAAAAATTCTTCAACTTAACCGGCGTCCGGAAACCAAACGGGTGAAAAACATCGCCGGGACGCCTCCGTCTCGCAACCAGCGGGGGTTCAAGGCGGTCGAGGTCCAACAGCGCCTCGTTGGGAGGTAAACCGGAAGGACTGGAATTTTGGCTTTTTATCCGCGTTTCAAGCATTAAATTCAGCTCTGGTATGAGGGTTGCTCCCGGTAAGCCGACAGACCGGCAGAAGTCGGAAATCTCGCGCCTTTTCCCGCGCATAAATGAAAGGGTTTTATAAGACCGCACCACCCTCAGGCCACGCGGGAGAACAACCTCCTGACCGGCGCCGGATTTAAGAAGTTCTAAAACCTTCTCAGTATGCAAAAAATCAGGTCTGTAAACACCGTCACTGAGCGTTTTACAGGCGAGGCGGACCACCCGCCGGGCCAGAGCGACGGGAAGCGCGGCGAGCGCGGTTGCGTCTAAATCAATACCTTCTTTCGTAAGGGACGCTATCCGGTC
>JBMOKZ010000175.1:0-1879 GCA_049324195.1 Candidatus Zixiibacteriota bacterium
TCAGGATGATGCGAGTCTCGAGATCAAAAAAACTTTCTACGAACCGGATGCGTATGATAAACTGCTCATCCATTCCGATTCGACCGACGGAGCGACGTCTTTTGGCGACAGTACAATCGGAAAAACCATCACCGTGGCCGGCAACACTCATCATGAAAAAGACCAGGCCAAGATCGGCCAAACGTCGATGTATTTTGATGGTACCGGGGATTATTTGAGCCTAGCGGACAGCGACGACTGGAATTTCGGAAGTGGTGATTTTACCGTGGATACTTGGGTATATGCTACTAGTTGGGATAATTATGACGGGATTGTTGCCAAATGGCACTCGGTTACGGATGCTTCCCGGGATTGGGCCATCATCGCAGCCAGCGGAGTGATCAATTTTGCCTGGCATACCGGATCGGGGACCGGAGGAATCGCCGGAGTAAGCGCGCTTAGCACTAATGCCTGGCATCATATCGCGGCGGTAAGAAATGGGAGTGATATGAAATTGTATGTGGACGGAAGCGAATATGCCACTGGGAGCATAACGACTATCAGGGATAGTGCCGTTGTTTTGGATATCGGATCATATTCCGATCCAAATTATTATTTTAACGGATATATCGATGAAGTCAGGGTTTCCAAAGGCGTTGCTCGTTGGACGGCTAATTTTGATCCGTTGGATCCAGCCGATGAGTCGGAGATCGACACCAATGGCGGATATCTGACAGTCGGAAGATCGGGATCGAACCGGAAACCGGAAATTATTGAGTATAGCGCCTACAATGCTTCGACTAACACTTTCACTCTTTCCCAAAGAGGAGATAGCGGGACAACGGCGACTGACTGGCCGAGCGACACCCCCATCGAAGTCGGGGGCACAGCGACTTTGTCAGCCGCGCCGGCGGAAGGCGAGAAGGTCTTGGTCAATTACAATTATCAAGGTGATGAATTGGACCGCGATCGAGGTCAGATCAAATCTAAATCAGGACAAAATAATTTTCTGGATTATACGGCTAGCGCCACGACCGGCTGGGCGCTTTCTGGCGACACGGCTAACAAATCCGGGCGCCAAACCATAACGACG
This sequence comes from Candidatus Zixiibacteriota bacterium, assembly GCA_049324195.1. Lineage (GTDB taxonomy): Bacteria > Zixibacteria > MSB-5A5 > GN15 > FEB-12 > JAFGNW01. Next base: position 1,073 of record JBMOKZ010000175.1, read on the forward strand.
CAGGTGGTCGGGCAAAACGCTTTCGGGTATTTTTACGGGGCAGAGCTGGGATATATTTTTTCCGGCGACACGACCAATGGCGGAGTGGCGATGATTGTGGTGGATGAAGGAACAGGGAACGAACGAAGGATTCGGTCGGATCAAAATAATTCCGCCACCAATCAATTCTACGATCATCTTTTCTCGGGTCTTACTCCGGGCTACCATACTTTCCGAATAATCTCTGGCGTCGATGAGACTAATTCCGGATCCAACAAATACGGAACGTTTGACGGGTTTGTTTCCGGCACGAAATCCGATCTCAGCGCTCCGACGACGGGACTTTCCGGATCGGAACCTACAAGCGGCGACACCGTGAACGACACTTTCTATTATCCGGCTTGGAAAGATCAGGACGATGTGATAAACACTCGTGATTCAAACACGAAACTGCTTCTTCATGCTGACGGAGCCAACAATGCGACGGTGTCCTATGATAGTGCGTTGCCGCAAAAATATCTGACCCATAATGGCGATGCCAAAATTTCGACTGCTCAGTCGAAGTTTGGCGGTTCGAGTTATTATTTCGACGGGACAGGAGACTACTTGAGTCTGGCGGACGGCGACGATTGGAATTTTGGGACAGGAAATTTCACTATTGATACTTGGGTGTATTTTGATGGATTCATCTCAGCTCAGGACTTTGCTTCACAATACACGGATAATAATAACTATCTATCTTTTAGTTATCAAACCAATTCTTCTGTCGGATTGCGTTTATCAGTTTGGAGCGGTGGATCTAATGTAGTCTCGTTAAATCAAGGAAAT
>JBMOKZ010000176.1:0-1874 GCA_049324195.1 Candidatus Zixiibacteriota bacterium
CGTCGTCGCCGTCACGGTTGAAATCCTCGGCGCACAGCCCCAGCGACCCATTGGGCTTGCCGTATTTCTCGTCGAAATAAAACTCACCGTTGCCGTAATTGAGAAACACACCCACCGCGTCCTCGCTGTAATACGACATGGCCAGGTCGATATTCCCGTCGCCGTTGAAATCAGCCGGCACGACCATCGTCGCCTCGCCACCGATTCTTCCCCGGTAATGACTCGGATGAGCGAATGACCCGTCGCCATTGTTCAGCATAACCGACAAAAATTCCTCTCCGTTGACTACCACCAGGTCCGGGTAATTGTCGGCGTTGACATTGACCGCCGTGACATACGACGCCGTGTGGGCTTCCCAGTGCGAATACTGTGAGGTGTCGAGCCGGTATTTCTCGGCCTCCGCGAAAATGCCCGGCGGGGTGGTGAAGCTGATGACGTTGGACAGGGAGTCGTTGTATTTGACGGCGAAATAATAGTCGCTGTTGCAGTTCAAACCCTCAACCATGTATATTTCTTTCGCCCCGGCGAATTTTGTCTGAGGCGGGTCGGGACAGAGCCGAAGCTGCATCCAGAACGTACGGTCGGTTATTTCCTCGTCACTGAAGCGGATTTCGTACTTCGCGTCGGGAGCGAGAAAACCGTCCTCGCCCGGCGCGGTCCAGGTCAGTACCGCCGAGGAATGGGTGATGTTCGTGACCCCGAGGTCGGTGATGTTGTCCCCGGCGAGACACGCCGCGGCCAGAATCGTTATGGACACAACGACACCGGCGTATATTGATATGCTTTTAATTTGGTTCATATACAGATTATACTAACGGAACAGAGACCGGGACAAATAAAAATATCTTAATCTACGTCTTTACCTTTGTAATCGTACCTGCTCGTATGAAAAATAAAACCAATTTGAAATAATATTTGTGGATTTGAGAGATCGCCCTGACCAAGACTCAACCCCAATTCTGAATAAACAGAATGATATTTAATAACTGCATTAACGGCTACAAAATTCCAATAATCATAAGGTCTGTCACTTTCGACAAAAGCGACATAACCTACATCAAAGCAACCACTAAACAGGGAACTATTCGATTCGTAAAGCTTCTTAATATAACCGATTTCCCCTCCCAGCACATAATCACCAAATAATTGCGATATGCCACCTATGGCGGCTCTCACACCGGAACCGCTGTCAAAATATCTGGAGAAACTTAAATTCATGCCACCCGGGGAGCCCATAGTAAAACCAATGCAAGATTTAATCAAAACTGAAGGTTTATTGATTTCATCAAAACCAGAATTTGAAAGACATTTTTCATTAAATATTATCGAAAACAACAGGAATAAAATAAACAGTCGGGTTCTGCTCATAGGGCATACTAACTGAGATTAATAATTATGTCAATATTTTTCACTCGTTCTTATTCTTATCGACGTGGGAACAAAATTTAAAATCTTCTGTCGGGAACTTCTGACCCTGACGGCTTGTGAATATTTACGAAACTCACAGCAAGCAGTTGGGTCCCGGAGCAGCAGGTCGGGTTCTGAATCCGCCAAAGGCGGATGAAAAACCAGACAGCTTTATTGTTTAATTATTCGTTGGGTTTCTCATTCTGCTTCGCTTCTATCGGAAACCCGACTTTTATTGTAAATAAAGTAGTCTTTTAAAGATCATCAAAATAAAAAGGCAGGCGTTTCCACACCTGCCTTCTATTTCAGCTAAATTATTATCTATTTCTACACGCCCAGTTTCTTGAGCGTTTCGGGGATGTCCTTGAAGGTCTTGCAGGGATGCGCGCCGGCGGCGGCCAGCAGCGCCAGCTTCTCCTTCGCCGTGCCCATCTTGCCCTCGACAATCGCCCCGGCATGGCCCATAC
>JBMOKZ010000177.1:0-3290 GCA_049324195.1 Candidatus Zixiibacteriota bacterium
TAAAAAGTTTTCCTCCCTCAAACCCAATCAATATATTCTTTACCATACGGCGAAAGAACTGGCCGGGCGGGGCGTTCGTTATCTGAATCTCGGGTCTTCGCCCGCCGACGCCGAAAGTCTCGAAAAATATAAAATTAAATGGGGCGGCGACACTTTTGAATATCCGTGTTTTAGAAAACAATCCTGGCTGGGAAAGATTTTATGACCGATAGCTGTTTTAAAATTCTGGTTATGGCCGACAGCCGGGCGTTTCACACTGAGCGGTACGTGGCGGAACTAGCCCGCCAGGGTTGCGATGTCTTCCTGGCCTCACTCGAACGCGGCGAGATGCCGCATTATCAGCTCAAAGCGCGCGGCCCGATATCAAAACTGCATTATCTGCTGGGGGGGACCGAGGTACGCGAGGTAATCGCGAAGTATAAACCCGATGTCATCAATCCCCATTATGCCTCGGGTTACGGTTTCATGGCGGCGCTCGCCGGCGCCCGCAAACATGCCCCGGTAGTGATGCACTTATGGGGGTCGGATATTTTAATCGTACCCGACAAATCGATTTTCCACAGGCGGAAGGTATTCTACGCCCTGGCTCAGGCCGATTGTGTCCTGGCTGATTCGCAATATCTGATGGACGCCGCCGAACAGGTCACCACGGTGAAAAAAAAGGCCATCATTCCCTGGGGGATGGAAAAAGAATTTTTGAAATTTCACCGGACCGATTACAAGCTGTCGCATCCCCTGAAAATAATCGTTCCCCGACGACACGAGAAAATATACAACAATCTTTTTCTCGTGCGGGCGCTGGCGCCGTTAATCAATGAAGGTAAAATCGAGGTCACATTCCCGGATTTCGGCAATCTGGTCGGGCATTTTCTGGTCCATGCCCGCAACCTGGTTGGCGATAAAATCAAGGTTTATCCGAAAATGAGCCGAGCCGATTATCTGTCCTTTATCAGCGGGTTCGATGTGTATCTTTCCAGCGCCCTGTCCGATTCCTCGCCGGCCTCGATGCTCGAGGCGATGGGGCTGGGGCTGATTCCGATAGCGGCCGATATCCCCGGCGTGCGGGAATGGCTTTCCGAAGCAAGCGGTTTTCTCTACGAACTGCACCACGCCCAACAACTGAACGATATCGTCACCGGGCTTATTAATCGGGACGACCCGCACGAGCTGATGCGGCGGGGTAATTTGCGAAAAGTGACAGAGCAAGCGCTCTTCGAGGACAACGTCGCGAAGACCATCGAGATCATGCGCCACCTGGCGGCCGGGACGGAATCGTGAAAAAAATTCTGCTGATATGTTATTATTTTCCGCCGCTCGGACTCGGCGGGGTCGGCCGGCCGCTTAATCTTTTCAAGAAGCTGCCAGCGTACGGTTACGACTGTCATATTCTCACTGTCAAACCGGTCACCTACCGGGCGTACGAGCCGGAACTGCTCGAGGGGCTCGACACCGGGAAAATATTTCGCTCCGGTTCGCACGATCCCCAGCGGCTGATGTATCTTCTGGGCGTGCGCCGGGTCACCGAGCGGGTACTGAAAAACTCGCATCAGATATCCGAAAAGTTTTTCCCCGACGCCAAGGTCGGCTGGGTGAAAGCCGCCACCCGGCTGGGTCGGACACTGCACACCAATTACCGCTATGATGCCTTCATTTCGACCTCGCCGCCGGTATCGTCGCACCTGGTCGCCCGTCAGCTGGCGTATGAATTCGATATTCCCTGGATCGCCGATTTCCGGGATTTCTGGTCAAGCTACAAGGTCGAGGAAACCTTCGCGGATCAGAAAAATATCGATAAGGGCCGGCGCCTGCTTTCGGATATCAAAAAGGAAGCCGCGGCGGTGACGGCGGTCAACCCGACTATTGCCGGGTATTTGCAAACCGGGGAGGTCATAACCAACGGTTACGACTGCGACCTGGCCGAAGGCTGGCGAACGGCGTGCGACAGTGAGCATTTCTGTATCGGGTTGCTGGGTCATCAGCACGAAAGCAAAGCGGTCGCGCCGCTGCTAAACTTACTCAGAGAATTCGGCGCGCGTTCGCCGGAGAAGTTCGGGAGAATAAAAATCGTTCAGGTCGGTCAAGTTGATCCCGAATGGTTTTTGGAGCTGTTAAAAGAATATGACCTGCGCGAAAGGTGCGAGATTCATGGCGTCCAGAAAAGAGCCGAGACGATTCGTATCTTGTCGCGGGCGGCGCTGTTTTATATCGGGCTGGACGCCGACCGGGAGCAGAAAATCCTGCCGGCGCGGATGTTTGACCTGCTGGCTTCGGGCCGGCCGATTCTCGCTTATGTCTCGGCGAAGAGTGAAATCGCCCGTCTGCTCGAAGAGACCCGGACGGGGATGCGTTTTGACGACGAGAACAAAAACGAGGCGCTGGCATATTTCGAAAGAGTTTTCGAGGAACATCAAAACGGAAAATTGGTAGTCGCGCCGTTGTCCGAAGCCGCCCGCCGGTATTCGTCGGAGGCGATGGTGGAGAGATTCGCCGGCTTGCTGGATAAACTGATATGAGCCATACGGGTATTGATATATCGGCGATAGTTATTTCGTTCAACGGGATCGATTTTATTCCCGACTGCCTGAGAACGCTGCGCGAAGATTTGAAGCCGTTACGCCATGAGATAATCGTCGTGGATAACGGTTCGACCGACGGCTCAACGGCCTTTATCAAAGAAAATTATCCCGAAATTCACTTGGTGGAGAACGGCGCCAATCTCGGGTTCGCCCGCGCGGTCAATATCGGACTGGAGAAAGCGCGGGGCGATTTTTTATATATTCTCAACCAGGACCTTCGCTTTCCCGCGGGAACCGCGCAGGCTCTGCTGGAACGGCTGCGACAGGACGAGACGATCGGTTTGATCGGCCCGAAATATATCGGGTTCGACGGCCGGTTGCAGCCGTCCGCGCGCGCATTTCCGAGCTACCGGCATATCTTTTACCGGGCGTTCTTGCTGGACCGCATTTTTGCCGAAAGTCGCCTGTTCGCCTCCTGGCGGATGGGCTGGTTCGACCATAAGACCGACCTTTTCGTGGACCAGCCGATGGGAGCGGTGATACTGGTTCCGCGGCGAGTTATCGAAAAGGTCGGTTATCTCGACGAGGGTTTCCCGATTTTTTTCAACGATGTCGATTTTTGCCGCCGGATACACGAGGCCGGGTACAAGCTGTTTTATTATACGGGAGCGACGGTCGAGCATTACGCCGGAGCGTCGGTCAAAAAACGCCCGGTGAAAATGCGTTATATCTCGACCTTGGGTTTGCTTCGGTATTTACACAAATATGCCCGCT
>JBMOKZ010000177.1:3300-14241 GCA_049324195.1 Candidatus Zixiibacteriota bacterium
ACGAGTACCCGGTGCTGGGGGTGTGTGCCATAATACTGTTTCTGGGATTGGTGCCACTGTCGCTGGTTGCTTTGTTCAAATCGAAATAAAACTTACCGCCCGAGCAGAGAGTTTATAACATAACCGATTTTCCATCGTTTTTCGCCGCCGCTGTAAGGCAGGTCGCAATTTTTACAGGCGGCGTTGCGTTCCGGTTTTCCGTCGAGCAAATTCTGTCGGAACCGGTGGTAGCTTTCCCCGTTCCAGATAGCCATCACCGGGTTTTCGAAAACGTTGCCGAGCACGGTACGCCCGGCCGTGTCGCGGCAGCAGGCGACACAGTCGCCGGACCAGGTGACCGCCAGTTGCGTCCAGGGGTAAGGGCAGACGCGGTAGCGGTCGCTGGTTTTATGAGCGGGGAGATGGCCACAGAAGTTGTGAAACTGCCGCGAGGTGAATTTAATCCGTGAAGGCAGCTCAACAGGAAACAGGGCGCGCATTTTTTTTAAAGAGGTTTCGGGTCTTTCGCCGGCGAACGACGCGATGTCGTTTATGCTCAGATTGACATTACGGTTATCGGCGGCTTTTTCGATTAAATAATTGAGATTTTTCAGGACAATATCGTACTGACCGGACCTGGCCCGGATGGTCTCGAATATTTTTGAGTCGGCGGCGAAATCGATCGAGAGATGAAAATGGCCGCCGGCCGCCAGACGGTCGGTTGTCGCCCGGTCAAGCAGGGTACCGTTGGTGGCCAGCACCGTCACATACCCGGCCTCGGCCGCCAGCTCCATAAAGCGGGGAGTCAGCTGGTTTAGAAACGGCTCGCCGTCGAGCGTCAAGTTGAGTTTGTCGTTGCCGGGGTCGGCTTCTTTCAAACGATGTAAAAAGAGTCGGAAATTTTCCTCGGTCAGTTTGCCATGGGGTCGGCGCCGGTGATGTTCCGGGTCGCTTTGGGGGCAGAAACTGCAGTTGAGATTGCATACATTGGTCGGCTCGAGAGTGTATTGAAAAGGGGGATAGGACAGAGTAACGGATTTGGCGATACGGTAAGCCCAGCCAAGTTTAAAGATATGGAGAAGTCTGTTCATGTCTTTTGCCTGTCGGTTTTTCAGCCGACAGGCAAGATAATAAACTTTTACAGGGCAGGGAAATGGATTTATTTACGGGTCATTTCAGCAGAATCATTTTTTTCGACTCGCTGAAATAGTCGGCGACCAGGCGGTAAAAATACACCCCTCCAGCGACCTTCCCGCCGCTGTCATTGAGGCCGTCCCAGTAAATTTCGTGCCGCCCGAAAGCCAGGTCGCGGTCGATCAGGGTCCGGACTTTCTGCCCGAGGGTGTTGAAAATCGCCAGTTTCGCATGGGTCCGCCGGGGCAGTTCGAACGCGATAACCGTGCCGGGATTGAACGGGTTGGGGTAATTCTGCGCCAGCGCGAATGTGTACGGTAAATTTTCCGGCTCGTCGTCGACATCGGTCAGCGACAGGTTGATGTTGACCACACGCTTGACGACATAACCGGGTTTGAACGCCACAACCGTGAAAGCCCGGTCGAAATCGAGCGGGCAGATGGCGGTTAACTCGCCGTCCTGGCCGGTGACGAAATCACCGACCGCCAGGCCATCCTGCGTGACCCGGATACGGCAGTCCGGGACGGGACTGTCGCCCGAGACCACCCGGAAGCGCATATATTCGTTTTCCTGCCGGGCGTACGTAACAGCGAGTGTGTCCGGCAGTTCGGTGTAAATTTTCAGGGTCGGGTCGCCGTAGAAATTCTGACCGAGCACGAGATCACGCAAATAGGAGAAAGCTCGTTTTGAGGCCTGCATGGCGTCGATTACCGGTCGTTCGGGAAAAGCGAACAGAGAATCATAGAAAACCTTCTGCATCAGGTAACTGGAGCCGACCCAACCCCAGCGCGACTGGGAGACAAAACCGACCGCGCCGCCCTCGAGCCCCAGCAGGTACTGAGCCATGTTGGGACTGTGGTACTCGGCCGGCTGGTCGAAATCGAACGCCCCGGTGTTGCAGGCGATGGAATAATAAAACGCGGGTTTCTCGCAGACAATGATGGAGTCGAACGAGCCGTGCACATCATGTTCCGCGGCGCTCAGGAAATACGCCTTGGGCCATTCGTTGTAACCCGACGACAGCACCGTAAAACCATCGCTGCGGCCGTGGGCGATGACATTCACCAGGCTATAACCGCTGCGAAGAATACCGGATAGTTCCGCCGGCGGCAGATTGTCGGGTTCGAGGTCATCGCCGCTGGCCTGCTCGACGCCGCTTAAAGTGTCGATAAGGAACCGTTCCGGGAAGGAAGCGGCCACCCGGCCGTGCTGGCCGCCGTCGCTGTAGTCGCGCATCTGGTCCGAGGAGAAGAAGAAAGTCCGGTTGAGATAGGTCCGGTCGCCGCCGCCGGGGTCGGTTTCGTAGCGGATAAGATTCGCAAGATAGTGGTTGACTTCGGCGGTATCGTAAAACGGGAGCCGGCCCACGTACAGCTCCGGTTCGAAATCGGCGGAGTCGTCGTATTTCTCGCCCCAGACGCCGTCGTTGTCGCTATCCCATTCGCCGGTCAAATCGGCAAAATATAAATCACAAATCTGAAGTTCGGTGAAACCGATGGTCCCGTCGGTATGGTAATCGTAAGCGTAACGCACCGGCAGGTTGGTCTGGTCGCCGCCGAGCAGGACATAGTGACCGCCCTGGCCGTAAAAGTCCTTGAGGTACTCCCTCAATTTCTCGGCATCATCGCGACCGCTGTAATCAGCGATAATATCGTCGATAAGTTCGACACGGACGTCGTACCCGGTTTCGTTTTTGTAGGCGGCTAATCCGGCAAACGCTTCGAATAGAGCCTGACAGGTAACGATGACGTAATCGCAGGCGGACGACAGCGTATTCGTTGCCGGCCATGTATTTTTCGATAATATCCATGTTCTGACCTCATTTTCGGATAACAGTTGTTCGCCGGTGATTACCCTGTCGCCGACTGTCAGCGTTATGGACCGATGAAAAGTCAGCGCGCCGTCGGTATCGACTGTTACCGGAAACAGCATTATCTCGGCATAACGGCTGCGGTCATATTTTTTTTCGCCGACGAAATAGCCCGCCCGGGAGCCGATTTTTTCCTGTTCGTAGAAACCGGTACCGTCCGAATGAAAATTGTCTTCAGCTGAAGTTGTCCGGTCGGTAAAAATATGGTTCCGTTCGAAATAGCCGATATGTTTGTCCACTGTAACGAAACGGATCATCCCGGCGGACTCGTTTTCCTCCAGCCGGACCAAAACGGTCCTGGCGGCCAGTTGAATTTCACCGCCGACCGGGATTTTATCGAAGTCGGGATAACCGACCGAGAAGTTGTCGTTTCGAAGCTCAACCCGGGTTTCCTCGAACGTCAAGGTCGCGGTTCCCTGAGCCGCAAGCCTGGCCGGGAAAAGACAAAAAAGGGTTATAAGCAGATTTATATTTTTCATTATCCCCTCGTTTCAAGCTTAATCCGAGAGGAGTAAATGCAATTAAACTGCCATGCCGGACGGTATGAGAGAGACTTTTTATGCTTCTAAGGCATTGAATTATAAGAGGATGAGAGTCTCCATCAAAGTGGTGGGCTGGCAGGGGGATAAAAAATAATTTTTTCATGGGGGTAAGTCAATATATAGTGGGTTATTATCAAGACAGGTTTGAGTGGCTTTTAAGACTATATGTTTATGACCTGATATCATTCAGCAGCTTACTGAATTTATAAAAATCATCCTTTATTATTCATTGAATTATTTGAGGTTAAGACCTTTAATTTTTTTAAAAAGGATTAAAAAATTGCTTGACTCTGATGGGAAAAAAATGAAAATTAAGGTATATTTTGGGTGAAAATGGTAGACATTGGATTCCGTGGAGGAGCGCCCTTGACCGGCTTAATCGGTAAATATCAAACGACAATGGATGATAAGGGTCGATTCGCCCTGCCCGCCAAACTTCGTAGTGTTACTGGTCCTTCCCAAAAAAGTCTTCTATCGGGGGATCTTATTCTGACAAAGGGCTTAGAGGGTTGTTTGAGTCTTTACCCTCAAATCGAGTGGGACGAAATACAAAGACGGCTATCCTCGTTGAATTTCACCCAGAAGGATTTTCGTTTTTTCTCCCGGAGATTTTACTCGGCTGCCGCGGTAGTATCTCCAGACAAGAGCGGTCGGATTCTTATTCCCTCACACCTGATCAGCGAAGCCAGTTTAAAAAAAGATTTACTTGTTATTGGTCTCAATCGCTGGATTGAAATCTGGAATCCGGAACGCTTTGAGTATTTCCTGGAGCAGTCGGCCGGGAGTTACGAGGACGTAGCCGAAAGACTTATGATGGGTAATGAGCAGACCGGGCCGTGAGGTATATCACCTGCCGGTAATGGTGGTCGAAGTGGTCGACCGCCTGGTAACCGACCCGGACGGAGCATACCTGGATTTGACCGCCGGCGGCGGGGGGCACCTGAAAGCGTTAGCCGAGGTTTTGAGCGGTAAGGCGCGCCTGTACGGAGTCGACAAGGATCCTGCCGCAGTAAAGTGGGTGGAGGAAGCCCTGGCCGGGGTTTCGCAATTTAAAAAAATAATCAAAAGTTCTTTTGGCGATATCGCCTCAACCGTGCAGCAGTTTGACGACGGGTTGTTCGCCGGTATTTTGCTGGATTTGGGGTTATCCTCCCGGCAAATCGATGACCGGACGCGCGGTTTTTCTTTTCAGGGCGACGGTCCTCTGGACATGCGGTTCGATCCCTCGGCCGAGCAGACGGCGGCTGAGCTGGTCAACACCCTGGACGAGGACGCGCTGGCGGAAATTATAAAAAATTACGGCGAGGAAAGGCTGGCAAAAAGAATTGCTGCCCAGATAGTCAGGGAAAGACAAAAGAACATGATTCGGACCACCAGGCAATTGTCGGGCATCGTAAGCGGAATCGTCAACCCGCCCTATCAAAACAAATCTCTCGCCCGGGTGTTTCAGGCGCTGCGCATCGCCGTCAACCGGGAGCTCGAACAACTGCAGCGGGTTTTGCCGGCGGCGCTGGGGCTTCTGAAGGTCGGCGGGCGTCTGGCGGTCATCTCTTATCATTCGCTCGAGGACCGCACGGTCAAGCGTTTCTTTCAGGAAGAGATGAAAGGGTGCATCTGTCCTCCCCGGCTGCCGCAGTGCGTGTGCGGCAAGTCGCCGTCGTTGCGCATTATCACCCGCAAGCCGGTTATTCCCACTAAAAATGAAATCGAAAGGAATTCACGGGCGCGTTCGGCTCGTTTGAGGGTGGCGGAGAAAGTCGGATGAAAAATAAATCGGTACGCAAATTCAAAGAGACGGTCGAATTACGGTCACTGGTTTTTCGTCGCCTGCGTACACATCGCTATTTCCCCGCCGCGGTGCTGATTACGGTGGTGCTCGTGGTGGCCTGTATCCATATCTGGCAGCGGGTACACGTTATCAGGCTGGTGAAAGAAGTGGCTGAACTGAAGGCGGAAAACGTCGGCCTGGTCGACGATTATAAAAAAGTTCAGTCCGATATAGCGGCGCTGTGCATGGCCTCGCGCATCGAAACCTTCGCCTGCGATTCCCTTGGTTTAAAGGCCGTGACCGCCGAGCGGCTGTTTACGCTGATGCATGAGAAGCCCCGGGAACTGCCGGCGGATGAATTGACGACGCTGATGTCCTCGATCAAGCGGGTAGCCCGGTTCGTGCCGGTGTTGAGCGACAACAGCGCCAGGGCTGGTGCATTGGAAGGAATAAAATTCGATTCGGTGGAGCAGAAATAAGGTCAGGGATGAAGAGGACGAAACAGGAAAGAATCAGGCTGGGTCTTTTATTCGTGGTAATTATCGCTTTTTTTACGGTGGTTGCCGCCCGCCTGGTGCAGATTCAGGTTTTTCAGGCCAAGAAATACGGCGAAATCGTTGACCGGCAGTCCACGGGCAAAGTAGCCATCCCTGCCGAGCGCGGAGTTATCTATGACCGCAACGGCCAGCTGGTGGCCAAGAACGTTTTTGTGTCCTCGCTTTACGCATATCCCGACAATGCGCGTGAACTGAAAGCGGTCGCGGCGTATCTGGAAAAAATATTCAACCTTCCCTCGGGAACAGCCCGGAAAAAATTCGGTTTGCGGGAACGCAAGTTCCGATTCATTAAAAGGCGACTCGATGAAAGTATGGCTCGCCGGATTGAAAGGGATGATGTCCCGAGCGGCTTATATATCCGCAAAGAGAGCCAGCGGGAATACCCCTTTGGCAGAGTGGGCAAACAAATTATCGGTTTTACGGATATCGACAACCAGGGGCAGTCCGGTTTCGAGCTGGCTTACGATTCTTTGCTTGCCGGTAAGGAAGGCTGGGCGGATTTCCGCCGCGATGGTTTGCGCAACACGTACCGGGTCAACGAGTCGGCGCTGGTCAAGCCGGTGGCCGGGCGTTCGGTGGTGCTGACGGTGGACTGGAGCCTTCAGGAAATCGTCGAGGAAGAATTGAGCGCCGCGGTCGAGAAATACCATGCCAAATCAGCCATGGCCGTTTTTCTTGATTGTAACAACGGCGATATTCTGGCCATGGCGCATTACGACCCCGAAGAAAAGAATCCCGACAAACCCTCGAAACTTCGCGCAATCACCGATCAGTTCGAGCCCGGCTCGGTGTTCAAGGCGTTCACCGCCGCCGCCCTGCTGGACGCCGGGGCGATCGATTTTAACGATTCCATTTTCTGCGAAGAAGGAAAATGGAAAATCGGCCGCCGGACACTTCACGACGACAAGAAACAGGGCTGGCTGAGTTTCCGCAAGGTCGTGGAGCTGTCGAGCAATATCGGCGTTGCCAAATGCGCGATCGAACTCGGTCAGGACGAATTAATCGAGACTTACAAACGTTTTGGTCTCGGCGAAAAACTTCGCTGCGGTTTGCCGGGGGAAACCCCGGGTCGCCTGACGGCGCCGCGGATCGAGTCGCCCTACAATATCGCCGCGTTGGCGATGGGGCATTCCGTAGCGGTTAACACCCTGCAGCTGGCGGCCGGGTTCGGCGCGATCGCCAACGGCGGCGAACTTCTGCGCCCGCGGTTGCTTCTGGGGCAGGTGGACGACAACGGTTATGTCGTCCGCGGGAACCGGCGCGACCTGATCGGCCGGGCCGTGATGAAAGAATCGGCCGTCGATTCGCTGAAAGCGTTCCTGCGCGGCGTGGTCGAAAACGGCACCGCTACCCCGGTCAACTCGCCGGTTATCGCCATCGCCGGAAAGACCGGCACGGCGGAAATCCCCGATCTGGAAAATCATCGCTATTTCAAAAATAAATTTATCGCCAGTTTCGCCGGTTTCTTTCCCTGCGGCAATCCCATCATCGCCGGAGCGGTGGTAATGGAACAGCCGCACCCGATCCATTATGGCGGTTATACTTCGGGTCCCACTCTCCGGAAAATAGCCGAGCGCTATGCGGTGTTGAACCCGGATTTATTTGTCGACCCCGGGCGGGTGATGGCGGAAAAAACGAAGCGGCTCGATAACACCGTCGAGGTTCCGAATTTTGTCGGTCGTAGTATCGGTCAGGCGGTGGCTCTGGCTGAGAAGAAAGGGGTGAAGCTGCGGGGTACCGCTCAAGAGGGGACGGTAATCTGGCAGTTTCCCCCCGCTGACCGGGTGCTATACGACAACGATGAAGTTCTGGTGGCGGTGGCGGACGAGCGCGGCCGGACGACCATGGTCAACCTGGCCGGGTTGCCGGTTCGCAAAGCCGCCGCGCTTCTCGATTTTACGGGAATAAAATTCACCATCACCGGCAACGGGCGGGTGGTTCAGCAGTCCATTAAACCGGGCGAAACTTTGACGGACAACAGTGTGTGCCGACTGACCTGTCGGCCGGGATAAGGAGCGAATCATTTATACTTTGAATGACCTCGTGGAAGGTATCGAAAATGCCGTCATAACCGGTGACGGTTCCGTGTCGATCGAGAATATCGAATACGATTCCCGATTGGTAAAGAAGAACGCCTTGTTTTTTGCCGTGAAGGGGTATAAAGTCGACGGCTATGACTTTGTCGAACAGGCGGTGCACAACGGCGCCGTGGCGGTAATGGGTGAGCGGGAAAGTTTCGACCGGGTCGCCAACCATGTTCGGGTCGACAATGTTCGCCAGGCGATGTCCGATGTCGCAGCGCGGTTTTACGGATATCCGGGTGAGAATCTCAAAGTCTGCGGCGTCACCGGCACCAACGGCAAGACGACCACCTGCTTCATGTTGAAGCGGATTCTCGAGGCCCGCGGCAAGAAGGTCGGTTTGGTAACTTCGCTCGTATATGATACCGGCCGCGACGTTTTTTCGGCCGAGCGCACCACACCCGAGGCGCTCGATATGCAGCGTCTTTTGTTCCTCATGAAAAACAATTTTTGCGTCAACGCGGTGGTCGAGGTGTCGTCGCACGCCCTGGCGCTGCACCGGGTGGACAATATCAAGTTCCGGGTGGCGGTGTACACCAACCTGACCCGCGACCATCTCGATTTCCACGAGAACATGGATAATTATCTGCGGACCAAGGCGCTCCTGTTGAAGAAACTCGAGGGCGAGCAGAGCTACGCGGTGATAAATCTCGATGTTGAGGAATTCCGTCCGCTGTTCGGCGAATTGAATTCGGCTTATATGACCTATTCGCTCAAGAATTCACGGGCCGATGTTTATTGCGGCAGTTTTGAAATCGAGCGGTCCGGCACCATTTTCGACCTGGTGACGCCAATGGGCACGCGCACCGTGAATTTGAAACTACCGGGTCGGTTCAACCTGATCAACGCGATAGCGGCGGCAACCGGCGGCCTGGCCTGCGGGGTGGATATCGACAGCGTGGTCGAGGGACTGGAAAGAGTTGTCCCGGTGCCGGGTCGGTTCAATTATCTCGAAGCCAGACAGCCGTTCGGGGTTTATGTCGATTTCGCCCATACGCCGGACGCGATTATCCGGCTATGCGAGGCCGCCCGCGAGCTGACCCGGGGACGCCTGCTGATTCTGTTCGGTTGCGGCGGCGACCGTGACAAAGGCAAACGACCGCTGATGGGCCGGGCCGCGCTGGACAACGCCGATTACGCCGTGGTGACGTCGGACAACCCCCGCAGCGAGGAGCCGCAAGCCATTATCGACGACATCAAACCGGGACTGAGCGGCGACCGGTACGAAATCATAATCGACCGCAAAGAAGCCATCGCGCACATCCTCAAGTTAGCCCGGCCGGGTGACGCCGTGTTGCTGGCGGGTAAAGGCGCGGAAAATTATCAGGAAGTCAAGGGTGTCAAACATCCATTTGACGATATGCAAATCGCCGGGGGAATCCTGGCGGAAATGGATTTCAAGCAGGCGACAGGCGACGGGGAGAATTGATTAGTTTGCGTTTTCAACAATTAGCCCGGATGCTCGGCGGAGAACTGGTAACCGGGCAAAACGCCGAAAAGACGTTTACCGGGGTGTCGATCGACACCCGGACGCTTAAGCGGGGCGAGCTGTTTTTCGCGCTGCGCGGCGAGCGGCACGACGGCCATGATTTCGCCGCCAAAGCGGTGGAGAACGGCGCCGCCGGGATTGTCGTCGAGCGTACTTTCCCCGCCATGATGGATTTCGCCGCCCGCACCGTCGTGGTCGCAGTGGAAAACTCCCACGAAGCCATGATGGCTCTGGCCGTGAAATACCGCGACGAAGTAAAGGCGGTTTACCTGGCGATCACCGGTTCCAACGGCAAGACCACCACCAAGGAACTGACCTATGACCTGCTGGCGGCGGTGACGACCCACGTTTATCGTTCACCGGGCAATTTTAACAATCTCTATGGTTTGCCGCTGGCGCTGTTCGCGTTGCCGTCGCGAACCCGGGTGGCGGTGATGGAACTCGGTATTTCCGTTCCCGGCGAGATGACCCGCCTCGCGGCGATAGTACGGCCCGATGCCGTCGTTATCACCAATGTCGGTCCCACGCATCTCGAAACGCTCGGGTCGGTCGAGGGCGTCGCGCGCGCCAAGCTGGAACTGGTCCGCGCCTCAAAACCGGGTATCCCGGTAATTATCAACAGCGACAACGAAATTCTTGTGCGCGAGACGAAAAAACTAAGAAAAGATTTTATTACTTTCGGTCTTAAGGAAAAAGCCGACTTCATGCCGCAGGCCGTCGAGGCTTTGGACGGCCGGGGGACGGTCGTCAAAATCGAGGGTTCTACGTTCCGTCTGCCGCTGTTCGGACGTTACCAGGTGCACAATTTCCTGGCGGCCTATGCGGCGGTCAGGACGCTCGGGTACGATTTCGCCAAAATCGCCACTGAGAAAATATTGTTCGAGACTGCGCCCATGCGGGGGCAGTTCGTTGAATATCACGGCGTAATGTTCATCGCCGACTGTTACAACGCCAACCCGGAATCGGTCATCGCCGGACTGAAATCATTCGCGGCGCAGGAAACCGGTCGCCGCCGGGTAATTGTTCTGGGCGACATGCTGGAGCTGGGCGAAAACGAGGAAACTTATCATCGTCAAATCGGCCGCCGGTTGAGCGAACAGGAATTCGACCTGGCGGTCCTGGTCGGCCCGCGGTCGAAATACACCCTGGAAGAATTGCTGAGAGCGGGCAAAAACACCGACCGGGTCATGCACTTTTCCTCGGCGGTTGCCTGCGCGGAGGCGATGCGGCGGATATTTCGCAAAAACGATTTGGCTTATATCAAGGGCTCCCGCGGGATGGGACTCGAAATCGTGATCGATACTTTCCGGGATAGAGGAGAAGAAACCTGATGCTGTACCATCTGCTGTTGCCGCTGACCGAATATATTTCCGGGTTCAACGTTTTCCGGTATATCACATTCCGCACCGCCGGGGCGACCGTAACGGCCATTATCATTTGTCTGTTTCTGGGGCCGTTTTTTATCCGTTTGCTGAAACGGTTCCATGTCCGGGAGAATATCCGCAAGGAAGGTCCGGCGGG
>JBMOKZ010000178.1:0-14132 GCA_049324195.1 Candidatus Zixiibacteriota bacterium
AAGACCGAAAATCTCCCCCTGCTCGACATCGAGACTAACCGAGTCCAGAGCGACAATATTCCCCTTTTTCAATCCGGTTTGGTAAATTTTAGTAAGGTCTCGAATTTCGATGATATTCATATCTCTATAACGGTCTCGGACTTTGGAAGTTACACAATTATTTAATCTTAGAAGTTTTATCGGCCGGAAACAAGAAAAAATTTTATATTCTTGACTAATTTTATTTTTTAACTAACTTAGTTTACTGGAACAATTTATATAAAAAATACTATAAAAATAATATGAAACAGACAACATGCATTTTATTGATTTGGTTATTGGGACTTACAACGGTCGGAGCTCAGCCTTTGCTTGAAATTCCGAACGAGAAATTCGATTTCGGGACAATCCCTCACAGCTCGACGGTTGTTCAGCAATTCTGGTTTAAATCGGTCGGTACCGATACGGTGAAAATCGAGCGAATCAGAACAGGTTGTGACTGCGCCACCTTCGATATGGAAAAAAACTGGCTGGCGCCGGGCGACAGCATGAAAGTGGGATTTTACTGGGATTCCAAGCGACGGACGGGACAGATTACGCGGCGACCGACGATATACTCAAATATCGAAGGCGACCCGTTGCAGCTGGAATTTGTCGGGGTTTGCGCAACGCAACCGGACAAAAACTACCCGATCTCGATGGTGCCTTTTAAATTCGAGTTTTCCAAATTACCGACGGTTTCCGTGGACAGTATCGCCTTTACCATGACCAACCATTCCGACAGCAATTACACGCTATCAATCGTTTCATACCCGTTTGAGGAATGCTTTTACTACCTGCCGGAATCGATTGCGGCACAAAAAGAAGCAAAAGGATACATCAAGGTTAACCCGGCTTACGGCGACCAGGAATTCAAACGGTCGCTGACGGTCAAGATATTGGCTGACGACGGTACCGCCAAACGGTTCAGCATCCCGATTAACAGAAAAATCTTCAGTAATTAATAGAATAGTCGACGTATAGAATTAAAACTGTTATCAACAGAAGGTGGTAATCACGATACTATGAAAAAAAATCTACTTGTTTATGTAATGGTTTTTGGGTTGTTATTATCGTTCAATATGGTTCAAGGGACACCTCGTCTTACCATACCTGAGACAATTTTTGATTTTGGTTACGCGCCGCAGAACGCCAGTTTATCGCATATTTTCTGGCTTCATTCTTCGGGCGATGATACCTTAAAAATCGTTCGCGTAAAACCCGGCTGAGGTTGCACCAAGGCGCCTTTGGAAAAGGACCTACTTGCTGTCGGCGACAGCACTCAGCTCGAAATTATTTTCAACACCAAAACATACAAGGGTAATATTACCAAGTCGCCCCGTATCGAGACCAATGAGGGCCAGCCGGACAAGATAGTGCAGATCAAAGCCAATATTCTCTTGCGCCCTGATTCCACTTATCCGGTGGTTATCAGTCCCTATAAACTCAACATCTCACAATTCGGCGAGAAAGTCCGGGATGAAATGACCTTCGAAATCGAAAACGTGTCCGACATCGAATTGAAACCGACCATCGTCGACATGCCCTCGAATCTGTTCGATATCAAACTGCCCGAAAAAATCAAGGCAGGGCAAACCGGCAAGGCTACTTTGAAGCTGAAGGAGACCGCCCTCGATATCAGTTACGATAAATCTTTTACGATTGAGTTTAATGATGAGGCCAAAACCCGCTTTTCCATTCCGGTTCGTCGTTCTCTCCGCGTACCATGATAATTACGTTTAATCGAATCTATAAAAAAGCCCGCTGAAGCGGGCTTTTTCGTATTCGTAAAATCATTCAATAAAGTTCCGTCGTTCCCTGTTTCAGACGCTGCTCCCAATCCGAGTCGTATATCTCACCTTCGACATTGGAATGCACCAGACGATAATCTCCGAAACCCTCGCGGTCCTCGAAAACGAACACCTGACCTTCCTTAATCGAGTAATAGTTCCAGATAATAAAGGGGTTGCCCGAAATAGGCGCAGGAACATCCTCGGTTCGTTCGCTGGGACCATAAACCATATAAATCCGCCCCCGGTCGGTCTTCCAACCGTCGGTCTGGATATTGACAACTGAGAAGAACCGGTTGACGTAGCGGTAGCGCTCGATCATCTCCAAACGGTTCTCGATAACTTTTGTGGAGATATTCGAATCATGCTCACGCCAGTACTGGTTGAGGAAATTTTCCCTGCCAGCGTCATTAAGACGATTAAGCACCACCTTCTCATCCGGAGTCAGAAGGTACGTCACCAGATGAATTTTTTCTTCGAGCGTCAAATTTTCGTACGGGTCGGGGATCTTTGAATCCAAGGAGGATTGTTCGGCCATCAGCATCGGCTCGAAAATCCGGAACGGAACCTGAGCTGAATCCATCTGGCCGGTGCCTAAATCGGCCGCGACCACCAGGATATTGTACAAATCGGGAATCAGCCCTTTAATATCAAAACTCTCCGCGATGACAGCGGAACTGCCCGGTTTGGCGAGCTCCCGGGAACCGAGATTCAGAAACACCCTGCCGCTGTCGTCGATAATCCGGTATGAGAGACGAAAATAAGAAGTATCTTCCGGGTCAAAGGCCAGGTTATAAAGCTCGCCGTACAAAAAAAGGGCGGTATCCTCGATACTGAAAACCGAAAGCGGCGAATTGAGCACTCGAAAACCGTTGATAACCATCTGCTGGTTGTTCGCCGCTTCCTCGCCGACATATTTAATATCGTAAGCGAGACACAAACCGCCCAGGGCCAGTTTGTCTTTCACCGCCGGTTTGACAATGACCTGATCAAAGAACACTTCGTTTTCTTTCTTGCTGACAGCGTCAATGACCGTCAGGCGGGCCGTATAAACCCCGGGTTTGACCAGCAAAGACAGTTTGTTGAATAGCTTGATGCCCACTTGGTCGGCGGTTTCCGGATCCGGAACCGCAACCGAAAAATAAGTCTTGGCCGAATCGACGGCGTATCCTTCGGTATTGATCAAATCCAACTGAGCGAAAATACGGGCAAAATACTTATCGGTCTCGGTGGAATCGGGCTGATAAAATTTAAATTCGTGCCGGTTGAGGGTAAAAGGAAACTCCACTAAAACCATCGAGTCCAGGTCCGGATTATTGAAAAAGACGTTTCCGGCATAAATAGTCAAATTTCCCTGGGCCTGAGCGCCGCCGCTTAAAAGCACCAGAGCAGCCAGAGCCAGAGGCAACGACAATATCAGGTTCTTTATTTTATTCAAAGTTATACCTCATTTAATAATCGGGACTTTGGTCCAGACCGTCATAGGGGAATTGCAGACGGTACTCGCCGTCCTCGTTCTCATCGACAAAAACGAATTTGCGATACTGCCCTATTTTATAATAATGCCAGATTTGATACGGCGGCGATGTCAGGGACATGGGGTTATCGTCGATTTCATCCGGTTCCCCGTATTTGATCAGCACTCTTCCCCGGTCGGAAGTCCACCCGTCGCGTCGCATCGTTTTAAAATGCCGGTTGGCGAAATTAACGCGGCGATAGAATTCAAGCTGGGTTTCGTTGCGGGCTGTGCCCGGCGACGGGTCGCGTTCCCGCCAGAACTGTCGAAAAGCATCCATGCGCTCTTCGAGTGATTCGATTTTTTTCATCTTATCTACCTCGCCCGGCTGTGCGATAATCGCCAGTTGTTCCAGGGCGGTATTGAAATCGTGTCTGACCAGACCCTCGAGAGTCCATTGCACGGTGAATTTTTCCTTCTTTTCCTCGATTTTCTTGCTCCGTCGACCGCGTAAATATATTTCCAGGTCGTATTCGCCGGGTGGGAAATCCTCGACCGAAATTTCGCGAAGCTGCAATTCGGTGGCGTTATGCAGAACGTCGTTGAGAGTGTCCCGGTAAATCATCACTCCGCTCGGTTTTCGGATTTTTGTCTCGATATCGACATTGTCGCTCGTATCCGTTCCCCGGTAAATTTCGATGTAATACAAGAGCTTGGTTCTGTCGTCCCCACCGTAAGAACGCACTACCGAGGGGATCGCCACAATATTCCCCTTATCGAAAACGCTCTCTTCCACACCGGGAGCGTTGATAGTCTGGATAAATTCGATATCCGATAGTTTGGGATTATCCTGATCGTAAAAATCCTCGAGTTTGACATCTAACTCGGCATCATAGTTTTCACCCGATATTCTGTCGACCAGCACGATCTTGACCTTGTATTTTCCCGGCTTCAGGTCAAAATTGATCTGGCTGGTGCGATAATCGGTTGCTGACCGGGTTTTTTCCTCGTTGGCGACCACGATTTTTTTATCCTTGTTTTCGTTAGCTGCCTGAAGACCATTATCGTCGTTGACATAAACGTTCAACTCGTACTCGGCAACATATTCTACCCCCCGTTGTTCGAACTTGAATCCGGTATTATACACCTGATAATAAAGCTCGAACCGGGTTTTCCCGGAATCGGGGGATTTGAAACTGGCGTAATCAAGCAGCAGTTTCGGGCGATTTAATTGACGGGAATCGTCAAAAAAGTTGAATTGAGCTGAAATTTCGGCCGTCAGGAAAAGACTCAAAACCAGTGTCAATCCGGCAATTTTAATAAAATTTTTATCTATCATATACATTATAACGCTTTTACGGTTAATTTGTTGAAATTTATATAGGTCGGAAAGAAAGGGCAATTAAAATAATATTTTTATTCGTATCGAAGCGCTTCGATAGGGTCGAGGCGCGAAGCTTTGATAGCCGGATAAACCCCGGAAATCAAACCTACCGAAACCGATACAATAAAGCCGATTACCACCCAGAAAAACGGGACAGTAATGGGAAAATCAAGCAGCATGTTTATCAGCATCCCGACCGACATTCCGAAAATGACACCAATTACCCCGCCGGTCGCAGACAGAGACATCGCTTCGGTCAAAAATTGCAGAATTATATTGGAGCGTTTAGCCCCGATAGCCTTGCGGACACCGATTTCCCGGGTTCGCTCCGTTACGGAAACCAGCATGATATTCATAACGCCGATACCGCCGACCATCAGGCCAACCGAGGTAATAATTATCATGGCGATATAAATATACTTGGTGATATTGTTTACCTCTTCCTTGAATTGTTCCTGGGTCTGCAGGGCAAAATTATCCTTTTTGTTGAACGGGACCTTGCGGTAGATACGCAACGCGGTCGTTATCTCTTCCTTGGCCTGTTCGATTCTTTCACGCGAAACCGCCCTTACCAGCAAACCGAGAGCTTCTTCCCAGGGGTACATTTTGGAAAAAGTCGAAAGCGGAATTATCACCAGCCGGTTGTCACTGTTGTCGCCGAAGTTTGATTGCTGTTTTTCGACCACCCCGATGACCTCAAAATTATAGCCGTTGACCCTGATTTCTTTACCTGTGGCCGGGACACCTTCGAACAGGGTCTCGGCGACATCGGCGCCGAGAACACAGACGTTAAGGCGATGCTGTTCGTCGACTTCCGACAAGAAGCGTCCCTCGGCCATTTCCCGGTTACGCACCCGGACAAAATCGGGCCAGGTACCGAATATATAAGGGTCGCTGAACTTGATATTTTTATATTTTACTTCGTTGCCGCCCGGCTTGAAATAGAAATTCTGCGGGGAGACGCCGTCAATCGAAGGGCAGTGGTCTTTGATGGCTCGGGCTTCTCCGACCGTAATCGGCGGGCGGTTGCGTTCCTCGTCGGTCAAACGGTCATAATCCACCCCTTCTTCGAACCTCTGGACCAGGATAACGTTGGAACCGATGCGGTCGATTTCCGCCTCGGCGGCGCCGTTGAGACCGTCGATGATAGCCGCCATGCCGATCACCGAACTCACGCCCACCATAACACCCAGAATGGTCAAGCCGGCGCGGAACTTGTTGGCTCGAATCGACGCCAGCGCCATCAGAATACTGTCTTTTATCTCGACTGCGGTCAAAAACATGTTCGTTTACTCATAACTCAAAGCTTTAATGGGATCCAGCCGGGCGGCCTTCATTGCCGGGTAAATACCGAATATCAAGCCGATGCCGGTAGAAATGGATATCCCGGAGATAATCGCCATCATGGAAGGCGAGATATTCATGTCGATCATCCCCATCAAACTTTTGGCGATTACAAATCCCAAAACCACACCGACAATACCGCCGGTGAAGGTCAGCATCAGCGCCTCGAATAAGAATTGCACCAATATATGTTTCTGCTTGGCGCCGAGCGATTTTCGGATACCGATTTCCCGGGTGCGTTCCGTAACCGAGACCATCATGATATTCATGACAACAATACCGCCCACGACCAGTGAAATAGCGGAAATACCGATCAGACCGAGACGGAACACGCGCGTGATCTGGTTGAGAAAATCAAGAATCATATCGGCGGTTAAAATGGAAAAATCATCGGGTTTGTCGTACGGCACATGCCGCTGGGAACGAAGGATCACCCGTACCTGGTCCATGGCATCCTGCAGTTTTTCCACCGAAACGGCTTTGATGACGTAATGGAGATTGCGGCTGGGCTTGCCGAACTGTTTGATATACGCCGAAAACGGTATATAGACAAAATTATCTTCATTTTCATTCCCGAAAAGACCGCCTCGCTTTTTGGCGACGCCGATAATGCTGTATCGCTGGCCGTCTATTTTTATCTCTTTTCCGAGCGGGTCAATACCGCTAAAAAAGGTTTCCCTGACTTTATCTCCGATAAAAGCCACTCGCTTGCGATACAGTTCTTCTTCCGAGGTATGAAATCTCCCCTGTTCGATCTGAACATCTATAACGTCGAGAAAATTATACCGGGCGCCGCCAATCCGTACGTCATTGAGGGCGTTGTTCCCGTATTTTATTTTCGCCCGGGTGCTGCTGCTGGGGGAAACGATTTCACAGGCTTCGCAGCCTTCCTGCAACAACTTCTCGGACTCCAGATCCATCGGTTTGCGGCGGGCCATTTCCCGGAATTGTTCCTCAGAAGTGACAATGCCGAAGCGCTCGACGAAAAACGTAGCCGGTCCCAGGGCCGACAAATCCTCTTCGACTGCCCCCATCATACCCTCGAGCGCGGAGATGATGGTCATCACCGAGGTAACGCCGATCATTATCCCGAGGAAAGTCAGGGAGGAACGAAGCTTGTTGGCGACAACCGCGTCAAAAGCGATTTTTATGAGCGAACCGGCAATCATATTCAGTGTATACCGTTTCTTTCCGTTTCCGCGATTACGGTATCCTCGGCAATCTGGCCGTCGAGAATCGACAGCACCCGTCGGGCATGGCGGGCAATATCCCGTTCGTGCGTGACGATAATAATCGTGTTCCCCTGCCGGTGCAGCTCATTGAGCAGCAGCATGATATCCTCGGAGGTTTTACTGTCGAGATTCCCGGTCGGCTCGTCGGCGAGAATCAGCGACGGGTCGTTGACCAGCGCCCGGGCAATCGCCACCCGCTGCCGCTGTCCGCCGGACAGTTCGTTGGGTTTGTGGTTCATCCGGTCAGCCAGTTGCACCTTGGTCAGAGCCATCCGGGCTTTTTCCTGCCGTTCCCGAGTCGGGGTGCCGTTATAGATAAGCGGCAGCTCGACATTGTGAAGAGCCGTCGCCCGAGGAAGCAGGTTGAAAGTCTGGAAAACAAATCCAATTTCACGGTTGCGGATATTGGCCAGTTCGTTATCGTTCATACGGCTGACTTTTTTACTGTTCAACAGGTACTCGCCGTTGGTCGGCGTATCGAGACAGCCAATCAGATTCATCAGGGTTGATTTACCGGAACCCGAGGGACCCATGATAGCCACGTACTCGCCCTTTTCGATTTTTATCGAGACATCGTGCAACGCGTGCACCTCTTCGGAGCCCATCAAATAGGTTTTCGATAAATCCCTGGTCTCAATCAATGCCATGTTTAAGTTCTTTCTACAATCACGGTGTTGACGACTTTAACGTTATCGCCGTCTTTCAAGGTCCTCAAAATGCGGTAAGGGCCGGTTATCACGGAGTCACCTACGGTGATACCCGTACTAATCTCGATATCTTTCTGGTCGGCGATACCGGTCTTTACCGGAACGAAATGAGCCTTGCCGTCTTTAAGTAAAAAGACGCCCTTGAGCTCCTCTCGTTGGATTTCTTCATCTTTTTTCTTCAGCGTATCCGCAGGAGCGGACTCGGTTTCGTCATCGGTTTCGGCCGCCTGAACCTGGCTCACAGCGGTTGATTCCGTAGCTTCGGCCTGTTCCTTCCGGGCCTGTTCCAGCGAATCCAAATCCATAGTGCGCATTACCACCGCACTGAAAGGAATCGCCAGAACCCCGCTCTGCTTGTTGGTGGTGATATCGACATCGGCTGACATTCCCGGCCGGATATTCACCTCAGTATCCTTGAAAATAACCTTAACGCGGAAGTTGGTGGACTGGTCGGTGGAACCGGTGCCCTGATAAATGGCGGTATTGCCGATTTCGACCACCTCCCCGGAGAAGACCGTGTCCGGAAAAGCGTCGACCTCGATATCCGCCGGCTGGTTGAGTCTGATTTTGGCGATTTCCGTCTCATCAACTTCGACCTCGACCTCGAAAACGTTCAGATTGGAAATGGTCATCAGGGTTTTCCCCTGGGTGTACGAGGTCTGGGCGGCGGCGATTTCCCCGACTTCACAGTCAAGATAGGTGATGATCCCGCTCATCGGCGCCAGGATTTTGGTTTTACTCAGGTTATCGAGCGCCTTGTCGTAACGAGCCGAGAGCTGTCTGGCCTGGGCCTGCATGGCTTCATATGTAGCATTGGCGTTGAGATAAGCATAGCGCGCATTTTTGTACTCAGTTTCGGAGGTCAGCTTGTTCTCGTACAGTTTTTCCTGCCGATGGAACTCCTCGGTCGCTTTGTCCAGCGAGGATTTGGAACCCTCGAGATAAGCGTTGGTCTCGTTAAGCGCATAGAGAGCCTGGTCGACATCGGATTTCAACTGAACTGTATCCAGCATCACCAGCAGGTTGCCGGTCCTGACCGTATCACCCTCTTTGACAGCCAGGTAAATAATTTCCCCGTTGACCTCGGAGGTGATGTTTACTTTGGTTTGCGGCTGAATCCGGCCCGAAGCCGAGACAATTTCCACCAAGTCCTTTTCCGCGACATCGAGCGCACTTACTTCAATAGCGCTTTCGGAATTGGTAGCCAGGTTGGCGACAACGATTATGACGACAACGAGAATAACGGCTGATATAATCAGTATTTTTTTCTTCTTCCCCATTGCAACTAATACCTCTATAAAATTAAATTACATTTTTCCCATGGCATTTTCCAGTTCCGCTATCGCGAGATTCAAATCGAACTCAGCCTGAATCAAGGATACCTGAGCCTCTTTCAAAGACACCTGGGCATCGAGCACTTCCAGAATCGCGGCGGCTCCGAGATTATATTTCTCCTGGGTGATTTTTAAATCTTCCTGAGCGGCCTCGACGTTTTCCCGGGATACTTCCTGTTGAAGCTTGAGTTGTTCGATATTAAGGTAGGCTTTTTTGATATTGCTGACCGCCAGATTGCGTTCGTCGGCCATCTCGGCTTTGGCATTGTTCAGCGAGACTTTCGCCGAGGTGAGCTGCCGCTCGCGGGAGAAACCGTCGAAGATATTCCAGGAGGCGGTCAGACCCCAGCTCCGGGTGTGCTGCGAGAAATCATATATCAAAGTATCACCTTGTGAACCGCTGGAAATATTGTAGGAATAATGAGCCGAGAGTGACGGCAGATACAGCGATTTGGCCGACCGATAACTATGTTTATAATAATCGACACTTTTTTCGGAAGCCAAAAGCGACGGTTTATGAGTCAGGCCGAATTCGATGGCTTCTTCAAGCGAACCCTCATATTCGCGCGTGGTGTACTTGTGCGAAAACCTGTAATCCTCACGCGGGTCCAGCCCGATGGCGTACGCGAGGTTGGCGCGGGCGTTGGTAATGCCGTTTTTCGCGTTCAGCAGAGCCAGACGGTCGTTGCCGAATTGTACTTTTTGTTTGAGAACGTCGGAACGCGATACCGAGCCAAGCTCGTACTTGGACTCAATCAACTTCAACTGTTCCTCGGCGCGTTTAACCGCTTCCTCCTGAGTGGTCAGATTCTCGACACTGGCCAGGTAGGCGTAATAGTAAACCTTCACCGAATAAATCAGGTCCTGTTCCGAGGCGATCACATTGAGCTTGGCGATAGCACGGTTGGCGTTAGCCGAGGCATAATCGAAAAAGTTCCCCAAATCGAAAACAGAGATACTCGCCGAAAGACCCAGCGATTTCGAGGTGCCTAGGTCCTGGTCGTCATATTGCACCTCCTGGACATAGGAATCCCCGTAAAAATTTTGCCATGACGCAATGGAATCAGACGTACCATCGGAGGTATGGCCGGTGTCATAAACGATAATGGAGCTGTCCACGGGTATAAACAGGGCATCCTGCTTGCGGTCGGTCTGTTTACCTTTACCGTAGCTATAGCTGGCGCTGAGATGTGGCAGAAAAGCCCCGAGAGCGTTTAGACGGGAAGCCGAGGCCAGCTGTTCATTGCCGTAAGCGGCGATGATGGAAGCCCTTTTCTGCAAGGCTATTTCGATGCAATCGTCGAGTGTCAGTTCATCCTGGGCAAAAACCCGTCCAGAGCCAAAACCCGATAACAATAATAAGGTCAATAGTAGAATACTCTTATGCACCCTCATGGGACATCTCCTGTTTAGTTTAACATTACATGATCATATCGCCTATCGCCGCAATAATGATATGCAGGATGGACAATAGTCCTACCGATAAGACAGAGATCGTGTAACCTTTGTTGCGTTCAAAATTATAAATTACCGCCAGACCGATACCGATGACGATAATTTCCCATATATTGAACAAATCGATTTTCGAAAGCGCAATAAAAGGAATGCTGTCAAAACCCTGTTGCGCGGCCAGTACGCCCAGCGAGAAAGGCGCCATAAAAGAGCCCTTGGCCATGATGATTAATGAAGCGATCAGCCCCCCTACATCGAAAAGGAACTGCCCGTACAAGACAACCGACAACACCTGTTTGAAACGGGCTTTTCCGCCATATACGAAATTGCCCCAGAAAAAGGCTATTCCCGCCGTTACCAGGGGCAAAAGCACGGAAGCGAGCCCCGCGAATATTATAATATTAATCTTCATTACAAACTGGACGTTTGGAGGCAAAGGCTGACCCTGGAGTCTCTGTTGCATGGCCTCGGATTCCAATTGCATTTTGACCAAAATATCCGAGATTAAATAAATGGAAATCAGAGAGATTATTATCACGGCCAGAGAAGGAACCAGGATTTTGGGATTTTCTTTTAACTTCGTAAAGAATTTGAACGGTTGATAGAAGATCTCGAATAAACCTTTAAGAGACAGCCCGGATGCGCCGTTTGGCGAGGCGACCGGTCCGACCGTCGGTTCTGTGCTGTTTAAGTTTTCCAATATCAACTCCTTATCTATGCTTAGACGTTAATTTCAAGAAAAAGTTTCACCGGATGATTGGTATCGTTTTGTATTGATATACTCAGGCAGCCGTAAAATATTCAAAATAAAAAAAACGGGCAATCATAAAATTGCCCGTTTTTTAAATTATTGTTAATATGCGATTTATCTGAACAGCGCCGCGCCGACGACCAGCGAGACAATCGCCATCAGCTTGATTAGAATATTCATCGAAGGACCGGAGGTGTCCTTGAAAGGATCACCGACCGTGTCGCCAACCACCGCGGCCTTGTGGGCAGCGGAACCCTTGCCGCCGTGCGCGCCAGCTTCGATAAATTTCTTGGCGTTGTCCCAGGCACCACCGGCGTTGGCCATCATCAGTGCCATCATCACCCCGGACATCGTGGCGCCGGCCAGCATCCCGCCGAGACCTTCCTTGCCGACCAGATAACCCATAATAATAGGCGCCAGCACCGCGGAGAGACCGGGAGCGACCATCTGAGCCAAAGCGCCGCGTGTGGCGATATCGACACAGCGACCGGTATCCGGTTTCGCTTTGCCTTCCATCAGACCCTTGATTTCACGGAACTGACGGCGCACTTCCTCGACCATTTTCGACGCGGCTTTACCGACCGCGGTCATGGTCAGGGCGGCGACGAAGAACGGCAGCAGCCCGCCGATAAAGAAGCCGATTACCACTTTAACATCGAGGATATTGATACCTTCAAGACCCACCGCCGAGGCATAAGCCGAGAACAGCGCCAGCGCGGTCAACGCGGCGGAACCGATTGCGAAACCCTTACCGATGGCGGCAGTCGTATTGCCGAGTGAATCGAGACGGTCGGTAATTTTACGGACATCCGGACCCAAACCGGACATTTCCGAAATTCCGCCGGCGTTGTCGGCAATCGGACCGTAGGCATCAACCGACATCGTAACCCCGATGGTAGCCAGCATACCCACCCCGGCGACACCGATTCCGTAAAGACCGGCGAAACTGTAGCCGGTATAAATTGCTATACAAATAACGATAACAGGCAACGACACCGATTCCATACCGACCGCGAGACCATTAATGATATTGGTAGCGGCGCCGGTTTCGGATGATTTGGCGATACGCCGAATCGGCGAAGCGGATGTATAGAATTCCGTCAACAGACCGAGCACGATACCGGCCAGGTTACCGGCTAAAATCGCCCAGAAGATTTTCTGGTCAAGACCAAGTTTATCGATGATAAAATAAGAAGCGACCAGCATGATAATCGCCGCGACATAAGTCACCAGCCGCAGTGTCGCGGCCGGATTCATACCCGAGAAAACCCGAACGGAAAGGACACCGAGAATCGAAGCCAGGGCGCCGAAGGCGACAATCAGAAGCGGCAGCTCCATGAACTTGGCCCGAATAGCTTCGGTTAGCAGGGCGTTCTCGGCCAAACCGAGATTGGCCGCCGTGGCTGTCGCGCCGATAGCGATGGTGGCGATAACCGAACCAACATAAGATTCGAACAGATCCGCCCCCATACCGGCGGTGTCGCCGACATTGTCACCGACGTTGTCGGCGATAACGGCGGGATTACGAGGGTCGTCCTCGGGAATACCAGCCTCGACTTTACCGACGAGGTCAGCGCCGACATCGGCTGCCTTGGTATAAATACCGCCTCCGACACGGGCAAAAAGAGCAATCGATGATGCCCCCATCGCGAAGCCGTTGATAATGTCCGAGGTCTCGGTGCTGCCGCCAAAGAGATAAAAGACAACCCCGACGCCGATCAGACCCAACGAGGCTACCGTCATGCCCATCACCGAACCACCGGTGAAAGCGATCGACAGAGCTTCCGGTTGACCTTTGTCCTTAGCCGCGGCGCAGGTACGTACATTAGCCCGAGTGGCGGCTTTCATACCGATGAAACCAGCCAGCATCGAACAGAGCGCCCCGCCCAGAAAAGTCAGAGCGGTTTGTAATTGAATTTTCCAGGACAACAAAGCAAATACTACAATGATAAAAATTACCAGGATGAAATATTCCCGTTTCAGGAATACCATCGCGCCGTCATGAATGACGCCGGAAATCTCTTTCATCAGGTCCGTTCCCGCATCCTTACTGCGGATCATGAAATAGAGTATTATAGCAAATAATAACCCTACCAGACCGATGACAGCTGACAACAAGCCTAAGTTCATCAACCAAATCTCCCGTTAAGATTATAAGATAAAACTAGTTATACTTACCCAGTGTAAAATTTAAAGCCATAATATATCTTACTCAGTTTTGTAAAGCAAGTTATTTATTTCACTAATTGTTATTTATTCTTGATTTTAGGACATACTTCATCAACTGAAAAAAGCCCTAAATAATTTGATTTTTAAATTCGGTGAGCGTGTTTGTCCTCGAGTTCCTCGATATATTTTTCGGCCGCCACCGCGGCGGTGGTGCCGTCGCCCACAGCATTAGTTACCTGGCGCACCAACTGAGAACGAACATCACCGCAGGCAAAGATACCCCTGACCGAAGTTTCCATCTTGTAATCGGTTACGAGATAACCCCCCTCGTCCACCTTAATATCCTCCTTAATCATCCAGGTGTTTGGTGTGAATCCGATAAAGATGAAAATTGCCCCGATATCGAGCTTCGAGATTTCTCCGGTCTTGATATTTTTGAGAGTTAGATCGGTTACTTTAGTTTCGTTGCCGTTTATTGATTCCACGATCGAATCC
>JBMOKZ010000179.1:0-14110 GCA_049324195.1 Candidatus Zixiibacteriota bacterium
AGGCAAAGTGGATAAAAAAATACAATGGGGAAGTTATAAGCTCTTGCTTGACTTATACTAAGGTAGTTATTTAAATATATTTTGAGATTTATTAACATATTAACAGAGGTTATTAATAATATCTCTTTTTATATAAAAATAAAATAATAATAAATGTGTGTGGAAATTCCTCAGTGGGAGAGTAAGTAAATGAAATTCTCATTATCAAAATCAAAACTCAGTAATTGTCTTCAATCGATTCTTCAGGTAGTGCCGACCAAATCAACTTTGCCGATTTTGACCAATGTGCTGGTGGAGGCTCTCGATAACAAACTCAAAATATCCGCCACTGATCTGGATATTTCCATCACTGGAAATCTTGAATGTAAGGTTGCCCGGAAAGGCTCTGCCGTTTTGCCGGCAAAAATTCTGTTTGAAATAATCAAGGAACTGCCGGAATCGGAAATAACCGTCGAGTCGATTAACTCCCGGGTAGAGATCAAGATTCCGAACGGCAGTTACAAAATCGCCTCTGTATCTTCCGATGATTTCCCGAAACTACCCGCTGTTAACACCAAGAAGGAAATCAAAATCGGTATTGACGATCTGGTGAAGATGATTAAAAAGACGACGTTCGCGTGCTCGAATGATGAAACCCGTCCGGCTTTGAACGGCGTACTCTGGCAGACCAAAAGCGAACGGATGCAGATGGTGGCCACCGATGGCCATAGGTTGGCGAAAATGTCGGTCGAGAACACCAAACTGAAAGGTCTCAGCGAGGACATTATTATCCCGCCGAAGGTGTTGAATTTGATTCCACGCTTTGCCGACGGTGCCAACGGCGAGGTGGGCGTCATTTTCGGCGAAAACAATATTATTTTCAACCTTGAGGACACCGTGCTGACCTCGAGACTGATCGAGGGTCCGTACCCCAATTTTGAGCAGGTTATCCCCATCGAGAACGACAAGAAACTGGTTGTGTCCAAGGAGGAGCTTGGCGGCGCCGTGCGGCGGGTATCGATTCTATCCAACACCCTGACGCATCAGGTCAAATTTTCTATCCACGGAACCAAGCTGACTCTTTCGACCAGCAACGCCGATGTCGGCGGCGAGGGTAAGGAAGTCATCGATTGCGACTTCCAGGGTGAAAATATCGAAATCGGCTACAACGCCAACTATATTCTCGAAATCCTGCAGAAAATCGACAGCGATGACGTCATTTTCGAGCTGTCGCAACCGGTGTCGGCGGGCGTTATTTACAGCTCCGTCGTCCCCAAAGAAGAGTTTTTGTGCCTGGTCATGCCCCTGAGGCTGGCCGAGTAAAAAGTTTGAACCATAGTTTTTTTGAAGTGGCAGATATCGCGTCTGCCATTTTTATTACGGGCAACGATGATAATAACCAGCATAAAAATTACCGGTTTTCGGAATTTTACCGCCCTTGAATCCGATTTTGTACCCGGGGCCAATATCTTTTTCGGTAACAACGGCTCCGGTAAAACCAATTTTCTCGAGTCCCTCTTCGTTCTCTGTCTCGGCCGCTCTCAGCTCGGCGTGCCGGACACGGTCTTATTGAAAAACGACGAGGAGTTTTACCGTCTTGAGGGTGTTGTCGAAAAAAACGGCCGCCCGCACGATATCGCCATTGCCTGCCAGCACGGGGGTCGAAAGAAGATTACCGTCGACGGCGTCGCCGCCCGACCATCGGAGCTGTTCGAAAATTTCTGTGCCGTCTCCACCGGCCCCGAGGACAGCGTTATCCTCTCCGGGTCACCGTCGGCACGACGCATTTTTCTCGACATGTATCTCTCCCAGCTGTCGGGTAAGTATTTGAACGACCTGACGGCCTATCACAAGGTTCTGGCGCAGAAAAACGCCGCCCTGAAAAACGACATGGACCCCACGCCGTTTGAACCGCAGTTGATTGGTTACGGCGCCCGGGTAATTTTGAAACGTATCGAGTTTCTCGCCGCCCTGCGTCAGAAGGCTGCGGGGTACTATACGGACATATCCGAGGGTGAACCTTTCGATTTGATATATAAACCGACCCTGACCAACGGCGACGATTTTTTCACCGAACAAACTCCCTTGGCGGAAGTCGAGTCCCGGTTCGAACAGTGTCTCGAGGAATATTACGATAAGGAGCGCTACCTGAAAACCGCCATTGTAGGGCCGCACCGCGATGAAATTTATTTCGAAATCGCCGGTCTTCCCGCCCGCCAGTACGGCTCACAGGGGCAATGGCGCACCGCGGCCATTTCGCTTAAGCTGGCCGTTTACCATCTGCTCAAGGAAACGAAGAAGGCCGCGCCGGTGCTTCTGCTCGATGAAATTTTCGCGGAGCTTGACAGACATCGCGTGGAGAGCTTGATTGATGCTTTCGGCGGGTTCGACCAGTTGTTTCTGACCACTGCCGGGACACCCCCAGAACGGTTGACCGCCAGCGGCCGCTGTTATCGAATTGTCAAAGGTGCGATCGAGGAAGTCATATAAATGTCCGGACTGGTTTTAAATAAGGTTTCCAAAGCGTTCAAGAACCAGAAAGTGCTCGACGATATCACACTCGAGCTGGGCTCCGACGAGCTACTGGTCCTGCTCGGACCGTCAGGTTGCGGCAAGTCCACCCTGCTGCGCATTATCGCCGGTCTCGAGGAGGTCGACCGCGGCGAAATCTATATTGCCGGGAAACGCGTCGAGAAACTTCGGCCGCGAAGCCGCAATGTCGCGCTGGTGTTTCAGAACTATTCGCTTTATCCCCACATGACAGTCGAGAAAAACCTGGCTTTTCCGCTCAGGGTCAGCCGTGTCAAAACAGCCGAGATAAAAGAGCGTACTGCTGCGGTGGCCGGGATGCTGGGTCTGACCGACCGGCTCGACGCCAAACCGAGCCAGCTTTCCGGGGGTCAGCGCCAGCGGGTGGCTCTGGGCCGCGCCATCATCAAAAAACCATCGATATTTTTGCTCGACGAGCCCCTGTCTAATCTTGACGCCGACCTGCGGGTGCGCATGCGCCGGGAAATCGTGAAGATCCAGAAAGAGCTGAAGGTCGCCATGGTTTATGTCACCCATGACCAGGAAGAAGCTCTGACGATGGGAGACCGCATCGCCCTGTTGCACGAGGGCCGCCTGCAGCAGCTGGGCACGCCCGAGGAGCTGTATAAAAAACCGGCCGGGCGGTTCGTAGCCGAGTTTGTAGGTCAGCCGAAAATTAATATTATTGAAGCCTCCGTCGAAAAAGGTATGCTCTTTCCCTTCGGGATAGGCTGGACGAAAAATCGGCAGGTCACCGGCGAAGGTATCGGCAGCGGTTACGACGCGGGACGGGTTCTGCTGGGTTTGCGCCCCGAAGCGATAATACTGGCCGGCGACGCTACCTTTCCGGCGAAAGTCCTCTCGTGTGAATATCTGGGTGACAGCTATGTCGCCCGGCTGGAGTTCAAAGACCACGTCCTGTGTGTCTCCAATATCCGCGCCCCGCTGACGGTCGGGAATACCGTGAAGTTTTCATTTGAGCTGAACGATTTACTGTTTTTTGACAGCGGTAGCGGGCAAAGAATAAATTTATAGCTTATCGCTTACCCTGTACCGTCTTCAAACTACTCAACCTGATTATTATTGAATAAATTGTAAAATATGGTAACTTTGTATTTATACAAATTTGTCGTATAGCTGCAGCCCGTTAAAACATTTACTATCACTTACGACGGTGAAGGGGGGAAACTATATTGAAAGAGCGACTCTGCAAAACCCTTATGAGGGCAGGTACTATCGTTATTTGCATGATTTTTATTACCGCCGCAAATGCCGAGGTACCGGGCGTTTTTAATTACCAGGGCCGATTGACCAACGCCGCCGGCAACCCGGTCGCTGATGGTTCGTACCTGGTGAAATTCAAGATTTACGGCAGCGAGAGCGGCGACGATTCGCTCTGGTCCTCCGGGTTCCGTCCGGTCCAGGTCACCGATGGCTTTTTTGAGTATTCGATAGGGTCAGTAGTGCCCCTGCCCGACGATATCTTTACCAAAGACACGGTGCGTTATCTGGGGATAACCGTTGGAACCGAATCCGAGACCGCCCCCCGAAAACGGATCATGTCCACGGTTTATGCGATTCACGCCCGCATGGCTGATACCGACAGCCACGCGAGTGCCGCTGATATAGCTCAGCAAGCCTATATGGCCGATACCGCCCTGGCTTTAAAGGGGGAGCCTTACTTGAGAGATGCCGACGATACCCTCCGGGGGAATCTTTATCTCGGAGAAAGCGACAGTTATATTACTGTGACCGGGTATGGCTCCGATATCTTTTTAAGAGATAGTAACGATTTAAGGGCCATCCTGTATGGTACAACTTTCGGGACTTTGGAATTATACGATAACTCCGCCAACTTAACGGCGGTATTCGATGCGAGGGTCAGCAGCGGCGGATATATCCATTTGGATAAACGGGATGGTTCCAACGACCTTTTTCTGGATGCTTCCGGCGACGGAAACTCAACGGTGATATTCTCTACCAATGCCGTTGATGCCGATGAAATATTTGACGAGCCGGGGATTGCCTATAATGAGTCGTCTTCCTCGGTATTACTTGATGAATCTTCTATGGAGGATATCATTACCGTTACCTTAACAATTCCCGGCAGCGGATATATTGTCCTGCAGGCCAGAGGTTAGGGAATGACCTATGGGTCTACCGGACCCATGAGGGGGGTTGTGCAGATTGACGAGACCAGCGGCGGCAGGGTATTTTCACAGAAAGCCATGGCCTTTGGTCTGGGTGGTTATGTCGATGACAGCTACAATAACTATTTTTCTATTTTTACGCAAAAGGTGTATTATAAGAGCGCTGGAACCTATACTTTCCGTCTTGAAGGCATGCCGTATGTCAGCGTTGGCGAGGGTGCTTATGTGTATGTCTGGTACCCGAGGCTGTTGTCGACGAATTACCCGACCTCGTACGGCTCGGTTGCTTCTATGGTGAGCTCCTCGGAAGCCGGCGAGTTTGACGAGGTCACCATTGAAACGATTTATAAGGTTGATATACGGGAACTGGAGTTGAAAGCTAAAGACGCCCGCTTGCGTGAACAGCAGGCTCATATCGAACGTCTTGAGGCTGAACGGGAGCTGGAATGCGCCCGCCGGGAAGCGAAACGTTAAACGCTAGAACAACGTCGACAACCGGAAATTTGTTTCTCCTCAGGTCGAAACCCTTGCGGTTTATACAAATCTCTAATCAGTGAACTTCACGCACTCCCGCGGTACCCAACCGGTTGCGCCGTCAGCTTTCGCCGCCCGGACCCAGCCGGATTCCTCGCCCAAAACCGTCAGCTTCTCCCCCGCCGCGACCGTCAATTCAGTAGCGTCGTAATCGCATCGTGACACGGCGGTGTCGCCTTTGACGGATAAATACGATTCCGGTGCCCAGCCGCTTTTACCCTTGGCGTTAGTGCACCAGGTCCAGCCTGTCCATTCACTTTCTTTTTCACCTACCGTCAACCGTTCACCTTTTTTTATTATCAGTGGGTCGGGATAAGCCGTGCGGTAAGATTTAATAACGGTGCCCTTTTTATTGAAAAGCATGTTCTGCTCAAACTTTCGTTAACAGGGCGCATTTGTTGAAATACAGATGCGGGCGGGCGGTCACCGCCAGACCGGCGGCGCGGGCCGTATCCAGGGTAATCTCGAATTTTCTTTTATCGATGTGAAACGGCGGCTCGACAATCAGCACCCGTCCCCCGGGGTTGAGCAGGGAGGTGATTTCCTCGAAAAAGCGGTCCTTATCCGGAATCTCGTGCACGACATAAAAAAGCAGCGCGAAATCGACTGTCTCCGCCAGACCGATTTTGTTTGCCTCACACCGGTGCAGAACGATGCGGCTCTCAAGCTCGGTGCCGATAATTTTGTCGCGGATGATGCGAAGCATCCCGTCCTGAAGGTCCGCCGCGATAACCCGGCCCGAGCGCCCGACCATTTTCGCTATTTCAATTGAAAAGAATCCCGGCCCGCAGCCGAAATCCAGGACGGTCATGCCCTCGGTGAGATATGGTTTCAAAAGCCTGCGCGGATTTTGTACCAGCCGCCGAAGCCGCGTGTCCAAACTGCCGGCTTTTTCGACCGGACAGATACGGTCTCTGTTTTTACTCATGATAACTTCCTTTTTCCGATTTACGAAAAAAAGCGTTAAAGGTTCGGGGTTTGTTCTATTGAAGTATATGGAACCGGAAAAGTCAAGCGGAGGGCAGACGCTGGCAACGGGGGCAGTAATGCGCCGAACGGGAACCGATTTTTTCCCGGATAATTATCGTCCCGCAGTGCCGGCACGGCCGGCCCTCGTTGTTGTACGCGGCGAGATATTTTTGGAACCGACCGGTTTGGCCGTTCACGCCGCTGTACGAGTCCACGGTTGTCCCCATCAGGCTGATGGATTTTTTCAGGAGTCTCTGGATATGACCGTGAAGTTCTGTAAGCTTTTGGGTTGAAATGCTGTCGGTCAGGCGTCTGGGGTGAATTTTGCTGTGATAGAGCGATTCGTCGCAATAGATATTGCCCAGCCCGGCGATAAAACTCTGGTCCAAAAGCGCCGGCTTGACCATCCGCGACCGAACCTTGCACAGCTTGACAAACTCCCTGGCGCTCAGCTTGAGCGGTTCCGGCCCGAGTTCTT
The DNA here is from genome assembly GCA_049324195.1 of Candidatus Zixiibacteriota bacterium. GTDB lineage: Bacteria > Zixibacteria > MSB-5A5 > GN15 > FEB-12 > JAFGNW01. The sequence continues at coordinate 6,640 of JBMOKZ010000179.1, forward strand.
TCAGTCCTTTCTGTTCCCAGAGTTCGTCATTGCGGTAAAGGCGGTGCCGCCCGAACCGCCGGTAATCGTTGAACCGCAGTTGCCGGCCGTCGTCGGCGCCCTCGAAATCATATATGACCAAATCGTGTTTGCTGACCGGTTCTTCTTTATTAATGTAGAAAAAATGGCCGGTCATTTTCAGATGCACCCAGAGAGTGATATCTCCGGACAGCGGGATGAGAATATTTTTACCCCGGCGGGTTATATCGAGGACGGTCCGGCCCTCGAGCATCCTGTCAAACCGACGGGATTTGAACGACGGTGAGACGACAATCGTCGCGGGCGGGGCGTTGAGTGTTATTTTGGAAATGGTTCGGCCCTTGATGGTTTGGCGAAGACCGCGCACGACCGTTTCGACCTCGGGTAGTTCCGGCATGTGAATCCTTTTAACCGCTTTCAATCGCTGGCGGCTGGTGAATTTTTCGGAGCACCGATATTATGTCTGGTTATCATGTTCGTATAAACAAGTTGAGAGCCTCTTCCGTTCCGTCTTTCGAGGATGTCCTACGATTCTGTTCAGGCAGGCCGGTCAGCCGGCTGACAGATAAATCGTCTGACTGGTCAGTCCCGCTTCACCACCGTAACCTCGCCGGCCGATATCGGTGTTTTCACCCCGTTTCGCTCCAGAATCAAGCGGCCGGAAAAATCAATATCCACCGCCGTACCCTCGATAATATTTTTCCCTTCGAGTATTTTTATCGTCTGGCCGAGGAGCGAGGAGTATTTTTTGATTTTCCCATGTGATTTTTTCAACCCGTACTTGGGATAGTCCCTGTATTCCCTCTCGAAGAAGTACAGAAACGTTTTCAGCACTTCCACCCGGCTGACTTTCTTACGGTTCACGCGCCGTAGCGAGGTAGCGTTATCTTTCAACTCGGCGGGGAAATCCTCCCCGCGCAGGTTGACGTTGATGCCCGTCCCGACCACGATATGGCTGATTTTGTCCTTATCGGCGACCAGTTCGGTGAGAATTCCGGCGGTCTTGCGGCCGTTGATTAGAATATCGTTGGGCCATTTAATGCGCACCTCGCCGTTGCAGAATCTGTTGATGGTGTCGGCCAGCGCCACTGCCGTCATAATCGAAAGGCCCGGCGCTTTTTCGGGTTTGAATCGGGGTCGGAGTATAATCGAGACATAAATTCCCGTCCCGGCGGGAGAATGCCAGTCGCGCCCCAGGCGGCCGCGGCCCCGGGTTTGTTCCTCGGCGGTGACAATTGTGCCCTCGGGCGCGCCGGCCTCGGCCAGCTCTGCCGCCAGGTCATTGGTCGATTTGACCGAGCGGTAAGCCGTGATATTGTGTCCGATAACTTTCGTCTTGAGCCGGTAGCTTATTTCGGTGGGCGTCAATATATCCGGCGCCTTGATAAACGCCATCGTGTCCGACCGGAACCGGATTTTATAACCCAGGTCCTTTATCAGGTTCAGAATGACGGTGAATTCATTTTCGTCGGTAATGAGGTTTTTGGCCAGAAGGTTGGCTTTGAAATAAACCCCCGGCCGCCGCCTAAGACGAAGCAGCAGGTCATCAGCTTTTTTTTCGAGTTCAACCTGATTCATTTAAGAGATAACCCGCATGGAAAAATCAGAAACCGGCGCCGAGTGAGTCAGCGCGCCGATGGAAACGTAATCCACCCCGCTGGCGGCGATTGCCGCGACCGTGTCGAGATTGACGTTCCCCGAAGCTTCGAGTTTGATTCCGGCCTTGATTGACCGCGCTTTCTGTACCAGTTTTGTCAAATTCTCGGGTGTCTGGTTGTCGAGCAGGATGCGGTCAATCCCGCACGCCAGGGCTTCTTCCAGCTCGCTTTCGCTGGTGATTTCGACCTCGATAAGAATATTTTCCGCCTTGCGTTTGAACTGCAGACGGAAATCGGAGGAATCCAGGTAAGCCCGCATTCTTTTGACGGCGCCGCTTATGGAGCCGGCCGCGGCAATGTGATTGTCCTTGATTAGCACCATGTCGAACAGGCCGAGACGATGGTTTTCCCCGCCGCCGTGAACGACAGCCGCTTTTTCGAGATACCGCCAGCCGGGGGTGGTCTTGCGGGTGTCGAGAATTTTGCATTTCGTACCGGACACTTTTTCGACGAACCGTCCGGTCAAAGTCGCTACCCCGCTGAGGTGAGCCATGAAATTCAAGGCCGTCCGCTCGGCCGCCAGCATCGTCTGGTTGAGACCTTCGATTTCGGCGATAATATCTCCCGGTCGGAAGCGTTCACCGTCTTTCAGCCGTAGTCTGAAAACGTTGGCCGAGTCCACCAGCTCAAACGTGAGTTGCGCCGGTATCGACCCGGACAGGATGCCCTCGGATTTGGCGAATATCCCCGCCTTGAGCTTCTCCGGTTCGAGACAGCCCAGCGAGGTTACATCTCCCGGCCCGACATCCTCGGCGATCGCCGTGCGAACCAGGTCAACGATCATCTTTTTCAATTCCGAATTTAACATAAAGTCTTGTTGTCGGCCTGAAATCTTTAGTCTATATTATAACAATGTTGCCGAAAGTAAAAGGAAAAATAAAAGTCGCCGTTCTCGGTTACGGCTCCCAGGGACGGGCGGTCGCGCAGAATCTTCGTGACTTTGGCTATGAGGTCCTCATCGGACTCAAACCCCGTTCCCGCTCCCGGGCGTTGGCCCAAAAAGACGGATTTAAAAACATCATGACCATCGCCGAAACCGTTCCGCAGGCGGAAATAATATGCCTGGCTCTGCCGGATTACCGGCATGCCGCTATCTTCGTCAAAGACATCGAAAAAAATCTGAAACCCGGCGCAACCCTCTGGTTTTTGCACGGCCTTTCGGTTCATTTCGGTCTGGTCAAACCGCCAGCTGCCGTCGACGTAATCCTGCTGGCGCCGCACGCCCCCGGAACAGCGGTCCGGGAAAAATTTCTGACCGATAAATCGGTTTCGGCTTTTTACGCGGTGGCGCAGAATAAATCCGGCCGGGCGACAAAAACCGTCTTCGCGCTGGCGAAAGGTATTGGGATTCAAAAAAAACGGTTGGTCAAAACGACCTTCGAGGATGAAGCCGTCGGAGATATTTTCGGCGAACAGGCCGTCCTCTGCGGCGGGCTGGCCATGCTTATCAAGAACGGGTTCGAGGTGCTCGTCGAAAACGGTCTGAAACCTGAAAACGCTTATCTCGAAGTCGCTTTCCAGCTGGATTTGATTGTTCAGCTTATCAAACAGTACGGTATCGAGGGAATGTTCGAGCGGATTTCGGTCACAGCCCGATATGGCTCGCTTCTCGCCGGACCGAGAATTATCGACAAAAATGTGAAAAAAAACATGGAGTCAGTCCTGTCCGGAATTAAAGCCGGGAAATTTACCCGAAACCTTCAGAATTTGTCCGAAAAAGAACTGAAATCCCTCAAAAAAGCCATGAAATCCCTGAGTCATCCCCGGTTGGAGAAGATAGCTCGAAAATATTCCAAATAATTAAGCCCCACTTGAAAACTCTCGTCACATATTTGCAGAAAGATAGCTAAATTAGCCTTAAAAGATGAAAAATTACTGTTCAATATTTGAACAGAGTTGCACATAGAGGATTTAAAAGATATTGAAAATTCACAATATCTGTAATCTCTGCAACAACATAAGTAAGACTAAAGGAATATTAATTATAAAAGGCATATTCTTTGCAGAATAAGGACCAGTACGAGACAGAAATCGTACCAGTATTGTTAGACCAAACCCCTGGCTGACCACCGGGGGTTATTTTTTTACGGTCAAGTCCACTCCAATATTTCCGTTAATAATGATTGACGTGTATGTTTTATAGGCTTAGATTTCAACGAATTATGAAAAAGTTTATCAAAAATCTCATCACTTTTCTGGCAATAATCCTGATTGCGATCACGGCTTATTACCTTTACGAAAATTTTCGGGAGCGTACCAAAAACGAGAAAATCGCCGAGATAATTCATCTCCAGGACAGCCGGGTACAAAGTCAAAAACTTGAGAAGTTTCTTGACCGTCCGGATATCGACCTGCGCTCACGCGCCGCTGTGGCGATCGGGCATATTGGTGACCCGCAGAGCATCGCGACCTTGTCAAACCTGCTTGCGGACAGCGCTATCGATGTCGCGATGACGGCTGCTTTCGCGCTCGGCTTAACCGGGGATAAAACCGTAGCCGCCCGGCTGTTGGACCGGGCGCTTGACCTGCCTGCGGCGGTTACCGCTCGCGCGGTCGAGGCGGTTGGAAGACTGGCCGATACCTCGATGACCGACGTTGTTGAATCTCTGGCCGGTTTCCTGTCCCATCCCTCACCCGATGTCCGCGAGGCAACCTGCTACGGCCTGACCAACGCCGGCGCCAAATCGAAGGGTACGGAAATCCTGCAGCTGCTTCAAACAGAGCAGGACAGCCTGGTGAGAATCGCGGCGGTCTATGCCCTGGCCCGCATGGGAGTTGATGAAGCCGAGCCGGTCTTTATCGATTGCCTGGCCGACCCCGACCCGTTCCTTCGCGCCCTGGCGGTCCGTGGCTTGGGCCGCTCGTCCGATCCCGAGGCTCTGCGCTACCTGGCGATTTCACTCAACGATGGCGACCCTCGCGTGGTGGCCCAGGCTGTTTACGGCTTGAGAGGTATCGAAAATAACAGGTTTATCAAAAACTTGGTCAAAAAACTTCGCGACGAACAGGATGAAAACCTGACACTGGAGCTTATCCGCGCTCTGCAGCAGCTTAAAAGCGACGAGGGTGTTGAGGTGGTCGAGGGCTTTTTCAACAGCCGTCCCACCGATAACATTATTGCCGCTGGCATCGAATACTTGGCCGCCGTTCGGGGAGACAAAGCGGTCAATATGATCGATTCCCTGTTGAACGGCAGTCCCGCGCCTTATGTAAGGGCGGCCTGCGCCCGGGCTTACGGGGCAGTCGGCAAGCAAAACATCATCACCCGGCTGGGATCGCTGTTCGCCGACGAGGACCCGATAGTGCGGGCGGAAGCGTTCGGACAGCTGACTTCGATCGACAGTAACAACATCGATTACTACATCAAAAAAGCTCTGGCCGACCCGGATTTCGTCCTGGTGACCATGGCTATCGATAAAATCGGGGAACGAAAAGACACTGGCTACCTGCCGACTTTGAAAACAATGCTTTCGCGCGGGATGGAAATCGATGTCGATATCCGCCGAACCATAATAGGAACCATGCCGGCTTTTCTGTCCAAAGAAGAACGCCATCCGCAAGCCCGGGAGATTTTAATCGAGGGTACGCTCGACAAGGAGTATATCGTCCGTAAGGAAGCCGCGGGAATCTGCAAGGAGATTTACGGCGAGGATTACGCTTATCTTGTCCCACCTGCCGTCACCCTCATCAGTCAGCGGGAAATAGAAAAAGGTCTGGAAAAGTACAAAACCAATCCCTATGCCCGGCTTTTCACCAGCAAGGGCGAAGTCGAGATGGAGCTATATTTCGATGTCGCCCCGGTGACGGTGCTGACTTTCATTAAAGCGGTTCGCGAAGGTTATTACGATGGCGTGATTTTCCATCGGATAATCCCCAATTTCGTCGTCCAGGGCGGCGATCCGCGCGGCGATGGTTACGGCGGCTCGAATTTCTTTCTCCGCTGTGAACTTTCCGACGAGCCGTACCTGAGGGGTACGGTCGGTATGGCGACCTCCGGCCGCGACACCGGCGGTTTGCAGTTTTTTGTCACGCTCTCCCCGCAGCCGCATCTCGTGGGCCGCTATACCCTGTTCGGCCAGGTGCTGGAGGGCATGGATGTCGTGGATCAAATTTCCCACGGCGACGTGATTGAAAAAATTATTATCAGAGAGAACTTACCATGAGCAAAATAACGACCATGGTTTTGACGGCGTTAATTCTTGCGCTCGACCTGAGCGCCGCCGCCAAGGAAAACGACAATATCGACCCGCAGGCGCTGATTCAAAGAATTCTCGCGGTCGAACAGGAACAGCGCCGCGAAATCAGCGATATCGTCCTCGACGCTGAATATGTCGAGGGCGAGGAAACCGACGACGGCTTCAAGGAAAAGGTCCGCTTTACCAAAAAGATTTATCTGAAAATTCTCGAGGATACCGCTTTATTCCGCGAGGATTATCTGGCTTATTACAAAGACGGCAAACTGCAAAAAGACGAGGACCGGAAAAAAGAGGAAGCCGACCGGAAAGATAAAAAACAAAAACGCCGGAATATGGATATTTCCTATTCCATGCTCAAGCCGTTTTATCCCGAGAACAGTGACCGCTACGAAATCGTTTACCTGGGGCTGTCGGAAGAAAAGGTCGAAGGTTATATCTGCCACCAGTTCCGGGTGACGGCGCGTGAAGAGGAGGAAGGCCTCATCAACGGAGAGTTTTATTTCGAGGCCGGGTCGTTTCACCTGGTGCGGGTCGATTTTTCTCCGGCCAAGCTGGTGAAGAAAACGATGTTCAAATTCAAGGAACTGAACATGAAGTTGATTTATGGACCCGCTCCCGAGGGCTACTGGCTGCCGCGCGAGTTCGATATCAAGGGCAAAGCCAAGGCCGCTTTCTTCTTCGGAGTGAATATCAGCGGCCGGGAAAACTACCGTAATCCCGTTATTAACGGCGGCATCGACGACAAATTATTCGAGGTGAACGATGACCAATGATATTCCCTATAAGACCCGCATTGTCCCGGTGGATATCCCCGAGGGCTTAAATATTATTTTCGGCCAGACCCATTTTATCAAAACCGTCGAGGACCTCTACGAGGCGCTGGCGACCTCGTCGCTGACGCTCAAGTTCGGCATCGCTTTCTGCGAAGCCTCGCAGGAACGACTGGTGCGCTCCGACGGCAACGACGAGAACTTAATCGAACTGGCCGAGAAGGCGGCGTTCGATGTCGGCTGCGGACACTCGTTCTTTATCTATTTGAAAGACGGCTTTCCGATTAACGTGTTAAACCAGATCAAGAATGTCCCCGAGGTGTGCCATATCTTCTGTGCCACCGCCAATCCCCTGCAGGTGCTGGTGGCGGAAACCGACCTCGGCCGGGCGGTGCTGGGAGTGGTTGATGGCCAGCCGCCGGCAGGGATTGAAACCGAGGAGCACAAAAAAGAGCGTAAGGCCTTCCTCCGCACCATCGGCTACAAACGCTGACCCGGCGAAACTGAACCTGAGTGGGTCGGGTCTTTCATCCGCACGAAGCGTATTCAGGACCCGACCTCCGCGAGCTTAGGGTGAGTCAAAGTAGGTCAGGAGCCCTGCGCTCCTGACTATTATTTTTATTCTCCAAAATCACCCTCAATTACTAAATCCTCCCTTTGACCCCAATCGGAGGAATAATATCCTCTTCTTCCATATTCGTGTATCGATGATTCCTTCCATGAAAAGGGGCTTTCTACCAAACCGTGTTTGACTGGATTGAAATGAATGTATCTATATGCCGATTCATGTCCTGTTGATTCCTGATTATGTGATCCTAGTTATAAGTGA
>JBMOKZ010000180.1:0-14093 GCA_049324195.1 Candidatus Zixiibacteriota bacterium
TACCTCGGACTGGACCAGAATCCAGCGCGGCGATATCATGCGGCTGGAAGGTAAAGACTTCCTCATTACCGGAAACCGCTATGAAACCCGTTTCGGAATCGAGGACCAGCCCAAATACTGGGTATTCAGCGCCTTTGAAATGGCCACGGGTGCCCAGAAAATCATCAAAACCGTCTTCCATGAGGATTTTTACGTCCATATAAGCATCTTCAAGATTCACTGCTATCGAAGTCCCGAGAAAGAAACCGAGGTTTTGGAGTTGGTGAAAGGCGACGACCGTTTCATGCAGGGGTACACTTCCCTGGACGACAAGGGCAACCATGTCCGCATCCTGGATTTCATCCGGGGAAAAACTCTGATGGCAGTTATCCATGAAAATCCCAAAACCCACGAGCAGTATTATCACGAGGACCTGCCGGGGGTTTTGAAAAAGCTGACCGACTCGCTCGAAGCCATTGCCCGGCTGCATCATCACGGTACCTGTCACGGCGATATTCGCAACGACCATATTATTGTCGACCGAGATACCGGGCGGTTCCGCTGGATCGATTTCGATTTGAACCAGCACGTTTCGGATTTCGACGTATGGAGCATCGGTAATATCATCAACTATGCCGTCGGGAAAGGCATCAACTCCTTTCACGCCGTTTTGAAGAACGTGAAATTTCCACTGGAAGTGCGCCAGAGCCTGACCGCCGCCGATGCCTCAGCGTTTTACGAATATCGGATCATGAACCTGAAGAAACTCTATCCCTATATCTCCCCGCGGCTGAACGATATCCTGCTGCATTTCACGACCACGCCTCAAAGCTATTACAACAGTGTCGGCGAACTGCTCGAGGATTATTATAAAATGCTGTCGGAAGAATTTTCATAGGGTGAAAACATAAAGGAAAAAAATACCGGTTGACGAACCGGTCAGAAGAAACATGAAAACAGCAATTATCGGCGGCGGGCGCGGATGCCGGGCCATCATCAAACTGGCTCTCGGTCAGTTTCTCAAGGAACTGCCGCTTGACATCCGGTACGTCATGGACACCGACCCGAACGCCCGGGGCATGGTCTTTGCCCGCGAACAGGGTATCAAAACCACCACGGATATCAACGAAGTCATGGCGCTCGAGGGTCTGGAACTGATTATCGAGCTGACCGGGAGGGACGCGGTCCTGGAGGAGATTTACAAAATCATTCCGCCCGGCGTCAAACTCATCGACCATACCTTCGCCCGTATTTTCTGGGATTTGGTCAACGCTCAGGAGGACCGGAAGCGCCAGCTCGAAGAAATGACCATCATGGAACAGAAAATCGAGATGGAGCGTCATTTCCTTCAGAGTCTGTTTGACAATATCCCGGATTTGGTAATAGTACTGAACAAGGAAAAGCAAGTCATCAAAATCAACGCCAACTTCAGCCGGTTCACGGGGATGTCGTTCGGCGAAGCCCTGGGCAAAACCTGCGACAAGCTGCTGCAGAACACCGAGCTGGCGGCTCAGTGCCGCTCGACCTTGCCGCTTCTCGACGACGTCCTGAAGCAGGGCAAACCGCGGTCGGTGGTCTGGCGCACCGACGCCCCCGAGGAAACCCACTGGGAAGTTATCCAGACGCCGATTCTCGACCAGTACGGCGAGGTCGAGGCAATTCTGGTGACCTGGCATCGCATCACCGAAAAAGTCAAACTGCTGCGGGAGATTGAAAGCGCCGAGCAGCGTTTTCGAAGTTTCATCGATTCCGCCCACGACTGGATTTCCATCAAGGACCTCGAGAGCCGTTACCTGATCGTCAACCCGGTTACGGCGCGGTCGTTCCATAAAAAGCCGAAAGATTTCATCGGGAAAAAACCGTCCGACATGTTCCCCGAAAACCTGGCGAAACTGATTCAGCGCCACGACGACGAGGTCATCAAATCCGACCGGCACCGTTCCTACGAGGAAACCATCAATATCGACGGCCGCGACCATCACTTCAACACCGTCCGCTTCCCGTTGAAAGATTACAAGGGCAGCACGATCGGGGTCTGCACGATCATGCGCGACATCACCTCGGAGAAGGAGCTGCGCGACCAGTTGGTCCAGAGCACCAAGCTGGCGGCGCTGGGCAAACTCGCCGCCGGCGTGGCCCACGAAATCAACAACCCTCTTTCCGGCGTGCTGGCTTTTGCCGAGGATATGCTCGACGATTTCGACCCGGATGACCCGCGTCACAAAGACCTCAGCGTCATCATCCGGGAAACCCTGAGGTGCCGCGATATCGTCCGCAACCTGCTCGATTTCGCCCGTCAGGACAATCCCAAATTCGAGGAACATGACCTCAACACGATTATCGACCAGTCCGTCTCTCTGGTGGAGAAACTGCCCCAGTTCCGGAATATCAGCATCGCCATCAATAAAAAAGAAAAAATGCCAAAAATTCAATGCGACCTGTACCAGATTCAGCAGGTGCTGTTGAACCTGATGCTGAACGCCGCCGACGCCATGAAAGAACACGGCACCTTGACCATCACCACCGATTATGACCGGCGGCACGACCGCTGCCTGATCGCGGTCGAGGACAACGGACCGGGTATTCCGGAAAATCTCATCGACAAGATTTTCGAGCCGTTTTTCTCCACCAAGGGGACCAACGGCCTGGGCCTGGCGGTCAGCTGGGGCATTATCGAACGCCACCGGGGGATTATCGAGGTCGATATCGCCGAGAGCGGCGGGGCGATTTTCAGGATTCTCCTGCCGGCCCTCGCGGGAGAAAAGTAAGATGACAGTGAGTTATTGCCATAAGGGAGAAAAACATGGGTGAAACCGTAAACATCCTGGTCGTCGACGACGAACAGATCGTTCTCGACAGTATCGAAAGACACCTGCGCAAGGAAAACTACACCGTTTATTCGGCGCTGTCGGCGCCGCAGGCTCTGGAAATGATGAAAAAAACCCGGTTCGATATTTACCTGACGGACCTGATGATGCCGGATATCGACGGCATGGAATTCATGAAATTGGTCAAAACCGACCAGCCAGCAGCGCCGGTGATCATGATTACGGGATATGCGACTATCACCACCGCTCTCCAGGCCAAGCAGCTGGGGGCTTTCGATTATATCGCCAAGCCGTTCACTCGCAAGGAACTGCTGGGCGTTATCCGCCGGGCGGCGGAACTGGTAACCGCCGCCAAATTGTCCCCCCATATCGGAGATAACGGCGAAGCGGCAGACAAAGAACCCAAAACCGGCCCGATTAAGTCCATCAGCGATAATTCCTGGCTGATGCTCGAAGACGACGGGGTAGTGCTGTTGGGCGTGGAACGTTCTTTTTTGAACACCATCGGCAAAATCCAGATGATTAATCTGCCTTCCATGGGAGACGAGCTCCGCCAGGGAGGTGAGTATCTCCAGATTTTTTCCGCCGATTTACGCTCGCATACGGTAGTGTCGCCACTGTCGGGTACGGTAGTCGAGGTAAACCAGAAAGTGCTCAACAACCCCAACTCGGCGCTTCAGGATCCGTACGACGAAGGCTGGCTGATTCGCCTGCAGCCGTCAAAATTCGACTTCGAGAGAAAACTACTGGGTTTATGATTTAAATAACGGCGTCAACGGTCGTTCGTCTTTTCGGAGGGTGACCGAACCGCGGCGTTGTGGCACCATTTGGAGATACGGCAGTTATCGCCGCATTGACATTTTTCGCTCCGGCAGGACAACGAACCGACCAGGGTTTTCACCACCCAGAAAGCCGCCGCCAGCACCACCAGAATTACTATTATTGTTTCCAACATAAACGGTTCCTTATCCAAGTCCCAGAAGATGCCCGATTTGAAAGACCAGTACGGTCAGTACAAACGCCAGCACCGTCAGCCCGCTCAACTGCAACAAGGCCCATTTCCAGGAATTGCTTTCGCGTTTGGTAACCGCCACCGTCGCCATACAGGGTGTGCTTATCAACGTGAACAGCATCACGCAGAACGCCACCAGCGGCGTATAGGTGCGGCGGAGTTTATGGCGCAGAGCTTCGGGCCCCTCGTGCGTATCGCCGACCGAGAAGACAATGCCCATCTGGGCGACAAAAACTTCCTTGGCCGCGAAAGCCCCGATTAAGGCGGTGCCGATGCGCCAGTCGAAACCCATCGGTTTCAACATCGGTTCGATAAAACGTCCGACCCGCCCGGCGATCGAGTACGCCAGCTCTTTACCCTGAATCTCCTGACGCAGGTTTTGCAGCGTTTCTTCGTAGGGCGTTCGGACACTATCAAGATACGTCAGAACAGCGCCGTATATTTGAGCATGGGCGGTTTCGATATCGTTCAGGGTGAGATTCAGGTTCGACTCCAGTACGCTGTACTCCCCCGAACCCGGTTCATACCCGCCTTCGGCCACAACCTCCTCGAATGCCTTGCGGGCGTCCATAACCGCCTCGCAGGCTTCCAAAAAACTCTCCAGCCAGGCGCCGTCGACGCCTTTCTGCAAACTGTCGATATATCGGTCGTAATTCACTTGCGCCTGCCAGTAGCTGTCTTCGTGACGGTGAAAGCCGGCTTGAATCTGTCTTTTCTCATCTTCCGCCCGCAGCGCCGTAAGGAGAACATCTGACGGCGATGAAAAACCGATATCAGCGCCGAGCGTCTTCACTTTTTCGAAATATTCCGAACGCGCCCGGTTTTCCCGGTCCCTCAGCTCCGGTGCGAGGTTCTCGTTTTTCGGATAACTGGTCATGGCCCAGAGAACGATGGATATGCCCAGAATGACCGTCCCGGCTTTTTTCAGATAAAGCCAGCCGCGCTCCCACATGTGGATGAACGTTCCCTTAAGAGTCGGAATCCGGTACGGCGGCAGTTCCATGACAAACGGCGCCGAGAGACCCTTGAAGATGGTCGAACGCAGCACCCGGGCCGCAATCACCGCCAGGATAATTCCGATCATGTAAATAATCCAGAGCATCGGGCCGTGCCAGGCCGAAGGGAAAAAGGCGGGGATAATGAGAGCGTAAATCGGCAGCCGCGCGCCGCAGCTCATCAAGGGAATGACCAGCATGGTAGTCAGTCGGTCACGGCGGTTGTCCAGCATGCGGGTCGCCATGATTGCCGGCACGGAACAGCCGAAGCCGATCAGCATGGGAATAAAACTCTTGCCGTGCAGACCGATCTTGTGCATCAACCGATCCATGATAAAAGCCGCCCGGGCCATATAGCCGGAATCCTCGAGCAAAGCAATCGCTAAAAACAAAAGGAGAATGTTCGGCAAAAAGACAATCACACCGCCAACCCCGCTGATAATGCCGTCGATAAGAAGCGACCGGAGCGGGCTGCCGGACCCGGCTGGCCAGAGCAAAGCCAGGTTGTTCGCCAGCCAGGAAAACAGCTGCTCAATCCACCGCATCGGTGGCTCACCCAGCGTAAAAGTCAGATGAAAAACCAGATACATCAGTCCGAAAAATATCGGGAAACCCAGAATGCGATTGGTCACCACGGCGTCGACGAGGTCCGAGGTGGTGTGCCGCGACTGCACCGTCCCGCGCACCGTCTCCTGGCAGGCACCCGAGATAAAACCATAACGCTTGTCGGAAATAACAATTTCGGGGTGGTCGCCGAAAATCTTTTCCAGCCGCTCGATACCTTTTTGCACCGTTTCGGAGATTTCGGCGTCGTTGACGCGGTCCTTGACCTCCTGGTCATCCTCGAGCAGCTTGACCGCCAGCCAGCGGGGATTGTATTTTTTGTTACCGATATTTTTTTGTTCGATAAGGGTTTGAATCTTCTCGAGTTCTTTTTCGATTTCACGGCCGTAGGGTATTTTAGCCGGTCTGTAAAGGTTCTCGCTGTAGGCGAGCGAGGTAATGGCTTCCAGCAGTTCGCGGGTGCCCTTGTTTTTCTGCGCCACCATGGGGACAATGGGTGTTCCGAGCAGTTCCGAGAGATAGGGAAGGTCGAACTCGATACCCCGCTGCCGGGCGATATCACTCATGTTGAATACCAGTATCAACGGCACATTGAGTTCCATCAACTGCGTGGCGAGATAAAGATTCCTCTCGAGGTTGGAGGCGTCGATGATATCGACGACGATATCCGGCTTGTCTTCGATAATGAAATTGCGGGCAACCATTTCCTCGATGGAATAAGCCGTCAGGCTGTAGGTGCCGGGCAGGTCGATAATTTTGATATCCAGCCCGCCGTACTGGCGGTGGCCGGCTTTTTTCTCGACCGTCACGCCGGGGTAATTGCCGACATGCTGATGCGCCCCGGTCAGGTTGTTGAACACCGTGGTCTTGCCGGAATTGGGATTACCTGCCAGCGCGACTGTAATTTTTTTGCTCATTGTATATGAAATAGGGGGATTCGATGTTAACGGCTTGTCTATTCAACTTCAATATGGTGCGCCATCCCCCGCCCCAGCATCAGGCGGGTATTTTTCACCGCTATTATAAACGGACCGTGATGACCGTTGCTGATAACTTCCAGCTCCACCCCCGGAATAAGACCCATTTCAGCCAGACGGCGCTGCAATCCGCGCCCGGCGTGAATCGCCCGAAGTTTCACTTTTTTCCCGGATGAGACCATCGATAACGGCATTATTTCCTCACAGTTTACCCTGGTTGTCATACTCTCGTCACAGCGGCTCGATCGTTATAAACGAAGCGTCCTCCTTGCGTAAGGACAGATGATAACCTTTCACTTTAATTTCAATCGGGTCGCCCAGCGGGGCGTACCGCTCAACTTCTATTTCCACACCGGGCACCATTCCCATATCGACGATGCGTCTTTTTACGATGCCGCGACCGCCGACCTTTAAAATCCGCCCCTTCGTTCCCGGTGTCAATTCACTCAACGTAATCATATACCTCGCTGAACACCTATTGCGTCGGGTTGCCATCCGACGATACGCGGCCGGCGCGGTCGGTGTTTCTGTCTTCCTGACAGCAAAAGTTCTTAAATGCCTGAACACAGCGCGCTCCCTGCTCGGGGCCGGTCTCGACAAATTCCACGAAATCGATAAACCTTTCCAGAATCAAACGGGGAATTGCATGCTCCATCTTGCAGGCTCCGGCATCGGCGACCTTTTCCTCGATCGCCAGCACTTTCACAAAGAAATCCCGTAACGCCCGATGCCGTCGGACCACGTCCCGGGCCACCCGTTTCCCCTTTTCTGTTAATGTAACAACTTCATAAGGCGAATAGTTCACCAACTCTTTCTGTGAAAGAGCCTGAAGCGCGCCGGTTACCGACGATACATTGACCTTCAACCGCCGGGAAATATCCCGCGAACGGGCGGCCTGATTGTCTTCTTCCAGATGGAATATCACTTCCAGGTAATCTTCCAGGCTGGCGCTTAAATTTTCCGATAACGGCAAAATACTCTCCTTAACAACTTTGTTAGTCTGGGCTAATAATGTACGGAATGCCTAACATTTTGTCAAGAGATTTCGTGAGATTTTTCACAAATCCCATTTTTAAAATAATTATGTTATTGATAAACAACAGGATAAATTAACCATTAAATTTTCTGAATCTCGATTTCATGATAAAATTAGAATAATGTTGCTCCCGTTTGGAAAATTGCCTAACTTTAAGATAATTTTAGCCGAGGATTAGCCGAATGGCCAATGAAACCATATTATTAATCGAGGATGAAAAAGATATCGCCGAACTGGTCAGATATAATCTGGAAAAAGAGGGTTACCGGGTGCTTCATAACGATTCCGGCGAAACCGGCCTTCGGCAGGCTTTGAATAATCCCCCGGATTTGATTATTCTTGATTTGATGCTGCCCGGAACGGACGGCCTGACGATATGTAAAAGCTTCCGCAACAGTGAAAAAACAGGCAATATCCCGATAATAATGCTGACCGCTAAAAGCGAAGAGGCGGATATCGTGACCGGTCTCGAGGTCGGCGCCGACGATTACATAACCAAGCCCTTTTCTCCCCGTGTCTTGGTGGCGCGGGTGCGCGCCCTGCTTCGCCGCAAGGACGATTCTATCGACGAACACGCCCCGATTAAAATTAAGAACCTGATGATTGACCCCAACCGCTTCACGGTGCGGGTTGACAGCGAAAATATCACCCTGACCCAGACGGAATTCAAGTTACTGCATACGCTTGCCCGGCGACCCGGCTGGGTTTTTAATCGCAACCAGCTGGTGGACAATATCCGGGGCGAGGATGTTTTTATCACCGACCGAACGATCGATGTCCATGTTGCCGGCCTGCGCAAGAAACTCGGCCCGGCGGGGAAATATATCGAGACCATCCGGGGTATCGGCTACCGCTTCAAGGAGTGATCATGGCTCGCAAGCGCATGCTCTGGCAACTGTACTTTCCCTATCTGGTCATAATCGTATTATCAGTCATTGCCCTGGCCTGGTACGCCGTCCGGTCACAGCGGCATTTTTACCTGGAACAGACCGCCGAGGAACTCGAAGCCCGCGCCCGGATTATCACCAGACAAATCACTCCGCTGATTAACTCGGGGAATTATGACGAAATCGACGCCCTCTGTAAAGACTTGAAGCAGAAGGCTAACACCCGCTTCACCATCGTCCTGCCTTCGGGCGAGGTGGTTGGCGACAGCGACGAAGACCCGTCCCGCATGGAGAATCACGGCAACCGGCCGGAGATAGTCGACGTTTTTATAAAGGGCGAAGGCCTGTCAATTCGTTACAGCGGCACGTTACAAAGGACGATGATGTATCGGGCGATTCCGGTCAAAGTGAACGACAAGTTAACAGTCATCGTGCGGACTTCCCTGCCGCTGACCTTTATAGACGATGCCTTAAACGATATTCGCTTCAAGATGACCCTGGGCGGTTTGTTAATTGCCCTCCTGGCGGCGGTGATAAGTTTCCTGGTCGCCCGCCGCATCAGTTCCCCGCTGGAACATCTTAAAAGAGGCGCCGAACGTTTTTCCCGCGGTTACCTGCAGAGCAAGCTGGCTGTGCCGGATTCCGAAGAAATCGGGTCGCTGGCCGAGGCCATGAACGAAATGGCTGCCGAGCTCAACGACCGCATCAGCACCATCACTCGCCAGAGCATGGAACAGGAAGCGATTCTGTTGAGTATGGCCGAGGGCGTTCTGGCCGTGGATCAGGACGAGCGCATAATCAATATCAATCAGACGGCCGCCGAGTTTTTCGGCTTGTATCCGTCCGAAGTCACCAGGAAACTGCTGCAGGAAACGATTCGCAATACCGCCCTGCAACAACTGGTCACCGGCGTCCTGGAGAACAAGGACAGCGCCACGCGGACGATTGACGTCAGCGAGCCCAGGAATCGTTATCTGCAGGCGTCGGGCTCGGTCATACGCGATGTCGACGGCGAGGCTATCGGGGCGGTGGTGGTCCTGAACGATATCACCCGGCTGCGCGAACTGGAGAACCTTCGCCGCGATTTCGTCGCCAACGTCTCTCACGAACTGCGTACGCCGATAACCTCGATCCAGGGTTTTGTCGAAACCCTTCAGGACGGCGCCGTGGAAAACGCCGAAGACGCCAAACGTTTTCTCGAAATTATCGCCCGGCAGGCCGACCGCCTCAACACCATCATCGAGGACCTGCTCAGCCTGTCGCGCATCGAACAGGCGCCGGAAATTCACTTCATCACCGGCAACATCAAGGAAATCATCAACGCCGCCGCTCAGACCTGCGCCAGTAACGCCCGGAACAAAAATATCACGGTCACGGTCGATTGTCCCGCAGACCTCAACATTAAAATCAACCAAAACCTGCTGGAACAGGCTCTGGTCAATCTCCTTGACAATGCCATAAAGTACAGTCCGGCCGGCAGCCAGGTAACAGCCAGAGCCGTCCGGGGAGACAAGGAAATTACAATCAGCATTATCGACAACGGCGCCGGCATCGAGGCGAAACATCTCCCCCGTATTTTTGAGCGATTCTACCGGGTGGACAAAGCGCGCAGCCGCGAACTGGGCGGGTCAGGACTGGGGCTGGCTATTGTCAAACATATCGCTCTCGCCCACAACGGCCGAATCACCGTGGAAAGCACTCCTGGAAAAGGGAGCACTTTCACGCTCTACCTGCCGTTACGATGACCTTAGCAAGTCCATATCCGCTAAAATCTTATGCTCACAAATGCCGGACTGATATCATCGTTCTAATCCCATATTAATTTACCAATACTTAACTTTACCTTAACACATTCTTAACATAAATCTGATTCTATTCAAGCAAGTTTTTAATAAAACCGGTTTGTACATGAAATTGGAAGTCTTAAAATATTATAAAGGTATAAGGAGAAGACATGAGAACATTTTTAATCGTCCTGCTTAATACGTTGATGCTGGGTTCGCTGGCTAGCGCCTCCGACTGGTGGGAAAAAGTCAAGGTCAAAGGCGACCTGCGCTACCGCCACGAGATGATCGACGAACAGGATGAGGATGCCCGCCATCGGCACCGTATCCGCGCCCGCCTGGGAATCGATGGCAAAGTGAACGATTACACAAAAATCGGAATTCAATTCGCGACCGGTTCCGATGACCCGGTTTCGACCAACCAGACGCTAGACGACGGTTTCAGCAGCAAAAATCTGGTTCTGGATATGGCTTATCTGGAATATCAGCCGGTCCGTGTTACGGGACTGACAATCACCGCCGGTAAGTTCCACAATCCTTTTTACAAACCCGGTTCCTCGGAACTTCTCTGGGATTCCGATATGAACCCCGAAGGCGGGACGGCAAACTTCAGCCGCGATTTCGACGATTTCAAAATTACTTTTATCGGTTCCGGCCTCTGGATCGACGAGCGGTCATCGGCGGATGATTCCTGGCTTGGCGCCGGGATGGGTATTTTGAAATATAATATGAACGAAAAAACGACTTCTTTCACGGTCGGCGCCGGTTATTTCGATTATGTCAACGCCAAAGGCTTCACACCTTTCTTCAGCGGCGAGCCGATGGGCAACAGCCCCGATACGGTTATCGCCGGTATCGACGGAAACGACACGACTTTTGCCGAGGTATATAAAACTGATTTTGAACTGCTGGAGATGTTCGCTGAGGTCACCCATCACGTCAACAAGATTCCTTTGACGGCCATGTTCGATTATGTTACCAACACCGCCGCCGACAGTCTCGAAACCGGCTGGCTGGTTGGCTTCCGGGCCGGCAAGACCAAAAAACCCTGGTCCTGGGCGTTCCGGTATATTTATCGCGAGGTGGAGCGCGACGCGGTCGTGGGCACTTTCACCGACTCTGATTTCCGCGGCGGCGGTACCGACGCCAAGGGTCATGAAATCGGCGGTTCCCTGCAGCTGGCGGAAAACACGACTTTCGACGTTACCTATTTCATCAACAAAATAGGACTGGACCGGGAAGAAGCCGATTTCAACCGTCTGCAGGTTGATATCCAGCTCAAATTTTAAGATGCAAATAATTAAGTTAAATTAACAATGGCTTAATAAAATTCTGACATTTCTATAATAGAATGGCCAAGTAAAATAAAATCTGGAGGATAAAATGAAAAAGACAATTCTGATCGCAGTTATGCTGATGTTCGTCGTCGGTCTTATCCAGGCCGGTTCGACCATCACCATCAAAGGTTCCGACACGCTCGTCCGTCTGGGCCAGCGCTGGGCCGAAGAGTACATGAAACACAACCCCGACGTCGTCATACAGGTTTCCGGGGGCGGCTCCGGCACCGGCATCGCCGCGCTTTTGAACGGCGGCACGGATATCTGTGAAGCCTCGCGGGACATGAAGGAAAAAGAATACAAACTGGCTAAAGAAAAAGGTATCGAACCCTACCGTATATCGGTTTCGCTCGACGGCATCGCCGTTTTCCTCAACGAAGCCAACACGGTTCAGAACCTAAATTTCGCTCAGCTCAAAGGCATCTACACCGGCTCCATCACCAACTGGAAGGAAGTCGGCGGCAACGACGCCCAAATCATCCTTTATGGACGTGAAAACAACTCCGGCACCTACGCGTTCTTCAAGGAACACGTGCTGGACGAAGAAGATTATTCCGAATACACCCAGACCCTTCCCGGTACGGCCGCGGTCGTCAACGCCGTTTCGAAGGATGTCAACGGGATCGGCTACGGCGGCATCGCCTGGGCTAAGGGCGTGAAATTCGCCGCGGTCGCAAAGACCGAAAACGACCAGCCCATTCTGCCGACCATGGAAAGCGTTTCCAACGGCACCTATCCCGTCTCCCGCGACTTGTACTGGTTCTTCAGCAGTAAGCCGGAGGGCGAACTGAAGAAGCTGGTCAACTGGGCGCTGTCCGAAGCCGGGCAGAAAGTCGCCGAGGAAATTGATTATATTCCGCTTCCCAAAGAACAAGCTCAGAAAAATATGGTTAAATAAAGTTAGTCTTTATATATTGTGGGCTGGAGAACAACTCCGGCCCACAATTGTTATTTATAGGTTATGAACCAGCTGCAATTCAAACCCAAGTCCAGATTACGGGAATTTCTGGGCGAGAAATTTATCAGCCTGACAGCCTTTTCGGCTCTGCTGGCTATTTTTCTTATTTTCGCCTTCATCTTCAAGGAATCCATCCCGTTATTCACCGACTCGGAAATTCAAGAAGAAGCCAGCCTTGACAAGATGGTCTTCAAGCAGGCGTTCTACGAGGGTCGCGAACCCAAATTCGCCTGGCAGCCCAATTCCGAGGTTCCCAAATATTCCCTGCTGCCGTTGTTTATCGGCACGCTCAAAGCCGCGTTGGTGGCGATGCTGTTCGCCATTCCACTGGGGGTGGGAGCGGCTATTTACTCGGCCGAATTCGCCTCGAAAAGATTTCGCGAGATTATCAAACCCGCTATTGAGCTGCTGGCCGGAATCCCTTCGGTGGTGCTGGGCTTTTTCTCGCTGATCGTGCTGGCCACTTTTCTTCAAAACATTTTCGGCTATGTGTTTCGCCTCAATGTCTTCAACGCCGGGCTGGCGCTGGGGCTGGCGGTGATTCCCATCGTCTTCACGGTGGCGGAAGACGCCATGACCTCGGTCCCCAAAACCCTGCGTGACGCTGCTCTGGCCCTGGGCGCCAACCCCTGGCAGGTCTCCCTGACGGTGGTGCTTCCGGCGGCACTCCCCGGTATCGCGGCGGGCGTGGTGCTCGGTTTCGGAAGAGCTATCGGCGAGACGATGATCGTGCTCATGGCTTCGGGCAACGCCGCGATTATCTCGGCCAGCTTCACCGATTCCATCCGCACCATCTCGGCCACGATTGCCGCCGAACTGGCCGAGGTTGTATTCGGCAGCGCTCATTACAGCGTCCTGTTCTTTCTCGGTACCCTGTTGTTCGTTTTCACTTTCTTCATCAACCTGGGCGGCGATTATATCCTGAGCCGGCTTAAAGAAAGATTACAGGGAAAACTCCAATGAGGGAATTAAACATGGCCAGAAAACCGGTCACGACCGCCGTCGAACCGTTGCCGTTCAAGCCGAAAACGGGCGGTCATCTTCCCCGCGGCCTGACCCTGGCGGCGGTGGTGGTCGTGATTGCCATGCTGACCGTAATTCTCGTTAATATTTTTATCGGCGGCTTCAGCACCATCAGCTGGAAGTTTCTCTCGCATCCCCCCGAAAACGGCATGGAGGGCGGCGGTATTTTCCCGGCCATTTTCGGCACTGTGGCGCTGGTGGTTCTGATGACAATCGCGGTCGTCCCGGTAGGGGTATTGACCGCGATTTATCTTCAGGAATTCACCCGGCCCGATTCCAAAATCACCCACCTGATAAGACTGGCTATCAACAACCTGGCCGGAGTGCCGGCCATCGTTTTCGGACTGTTCGGGCTCGGTTTCTTCATCGGTTTCGTCGGCAAGGGCATGGATATGCTGTTAACCGACGGCAGCGGTCCGGTTTGGGCGCAGCCGGCTATCCTGTGGGCGTCGCTCACGCTGGCGGTGCTGACACTGCCGGTGGTGATTGTCGCCACCGAGGAGGCCCTGCGAACGATCCCCCCGGAACTCAAGGACGCCAGCTACGCGCTCGGCGCGACCAAACTGCAGACGATCAGAAAAGTGATTTTACCGCAGGCGCTGCCGGGGATCCTGACCGGCGCCATACTGGCGGTCAGCCGCGGCGCCGGAGAGGTCGCTCCCATCATGTTCACCGGCGCGGCTTATTATCTGCCGTATTTACCCCATAAACTA
>JBMOKZ010000181.1:0-14089 GCA_049324195.1 Candidatus Zixiibacteriota bacterium
CGACGAATGCAGCGGGTTTTCCAATGTCACTGCCTCCGGATAATCGCTGTGCTTGAAAAAGTCGTAGGAAGCGTCAGCCGCCAGCCGGGCAGCCACGACCGCTTCAAGCAGGGAATTGCTGGCCAGCCGGTTGGCGCCGTGCATGCCGGTCATGGCGACCTCGCCCGCCACGTACAAACCGGGCAGCGAGGTTTCCCCGTTGATGCCCGAAACCACGCCACCGCACGAATAATGCGCCGCCGGCACTACCGGTATCGAACGCTTGGTGATATCGAAACCGTACTTAAGACAATTCTTATAAATGTTCGGGAAACGTTTCTTGATAAACGACTCTTCCAGATGGCTGATGGTCAACAGGACATATTCCTCGCCGCTCTCCTTGAGCTCTTTGTCGATAGCGCGGGCGACGATATCGCGGGGTGCAAGGTCCTTCAGTTCGTGACCATCCATAATAAAGCGGCCGTCCACCGATTTCAGACGCCCGCCTTCGCCGCGGACCGCCTCGGAAATCAAAAACGGCCGCCGGCCCGGACTGTAAAGAGTGGTCGGGTGAAACTGGATAAACTCCAGGTTACCCACCGCCACCCCGGCCCGGTATGCCATCGCCACCCCGTCGCCGGTGGCGATTAGGGGATTCGAGGTATGGTAATAAACCTGACCCAGACCGCCCGAGGCCAGCATCGTCACCGGGGAATAGAAGGCATGGAAATCGCGGCTTCTCTCGCTGAACACAAACACGCCGGCGCAGGCTTCCTGCCCCCCCTGGCGATGCGTCATCAAATCGAGCACCATGTGGTCGCGGTAAATATCGATATTTTTTTTATACGCCCGGCAGGCTTTCAAAAGGGCCCGCTCTATCTCACGGCCGGTCAAATCCGAGGCATGCACCACCCGGTTGACCGAATGACCGCCTTCCCGGCCCAAATCAAACTTCCCGTTCACCTGCGTAAACTTCACCCCGTATTCCATCAGTTCCCTGATGGCCAGCGGACCGGTCTCGATAACTTTTTCCACCACGTCCTTATGGCACAGACCGCACCCTACCTTAAGCGTATCGGCAATATGGCTTTTAAACGAATCGGTTTTATCAACCACGGCGGCAATCCCCCCCTGCGCCCGGTTGGTGTTGGTATCGGTCACGTCCTTTTTGGTAATGACGGCTATTTTAATTTTCGAGTCGTGCTCAACCAGCTTCAACGCATAGAACAGACCCGCGATACCGCTGCCGATTACCAGGAAGTCATACCTTTTCTCCATCAATCTTCCCGCCGTTTCAACTCAAGTTTATCGACAATGTATTTTATCAATTTTTCCTCACCGGGGTCGAGATCGACCGTCAGGTTAAGATAATATATTTCCCGTCCAAAATCAAAATCCCCCAGTTTCACCCAGTCCTTGCTGGTCGTCAGCAAAACATCGGAATCACACTCGTCGGCCATATTTTTAATCTCTTCCAGAATCGTCCGGTCGTAAACCTGATGGTCCGAGAATTCCAAAGCCCGGTCAAGGTCGCCGGAAAGGGTGAAAACCTGCTTGCGCAAAGCCCGGAAATTACCAACCCCGGCAAACAGGAATACCGACTTGTCTTCGAGGTACTTGACCGAAAGCGTCTGGTCTTTCCCGACCAGGTCGGTAGCCGTGAACCGGGCGTTATAAAACTCTCCCCGGGGATGAATTTTTTTCAGCCGCTTCAGCAACAGATTCAAATCCTTGGCAAATTTCGACCGTGTTACCACCACAATATCGGCTTTACGGAGAGATGTTACCGGCTCCCGAAGAATACCATAGGGGAACCATTTCAAGAGCCTTTTCCTTACCCCGGCGTCGTAGGTTACGAGATTGATGTCGCGATGCAATTTGACATGCTGGAACCCGTCATCGACGATGATGATATCGACCAGTCCCGTTTCAGCCAGCTTCCGGGCTGCCTCGGTTTTGGAAGCATCGACCGAAAACACCGCCTCGGACAAATCCATCGCCAGCAGCATCACCTCGTCTCCCGTCCGGCGGACATTCATTTTCTGCACTTTATACCCCGGTTCGATAAAGGGGCTTCGATCCCGGCGGCCGTACCCGGACGACACGATTCCGACCCGGAAACCGTTCCGAAGCAAATCCCGGGCTATAAAATGCACAATCGGAGTTTTACCCGACCCGCCGACCACGATATTGCCCACCGACAAAACCGGCGCCGCTACCTTTACGGGTTTACCTGAGGTCATTTTTTTCAAATAAAACAACAGCCGATAGACAAAAGAAACCAACCAGAGGAAAAAAGCCGGGACCCGCCAGAACGACACCCCTTTACTCCGAATTATTTTTTTCCAGATTTCTTCAATCATGGCCTAAAAACTCCAGTACGTATTCCCCGATGCGGGCGGTGGGGGAATTATCCAGATCCGTTTTGGTTTTGGTTCGGAAGACCTTCTCACCGTTATATACGCGCTCGATAATTCTTTCCAATTCCTCCGCGGTCGTAACCTTGCAGCCATATTCGGCGCCGATAATATATTCCGATGCTTCGCGGACATTGTCAAGATGCGGGCCGAATATTACCGGTGTGCCCGCCCAGACCGGTTCGAGAATATTGTGCCCCCCCAGCGGCGCCAGAGTACCCCCGACAAAAGCCAGGTTGCTGGCCAGATATAACCCGTTTAAATAACCCATCCGGTTGACCAGAACCAGCGCCGAAGAGGGGTCTGATTTTTCAGGGCGGGGTTTCAGAGTCTGACCTTCGTACATAGTATAAGCAACCCCGCCTCTTTCCAAAAGGGCTTTTATCTCGTCTATGCGTTCCAGATGGCGCGGGACCAGCACCAAAACCAGATTATTCAGCCGGTTTTTCAAATTTAGATATACCCGGGTCAGAATTTCCTCCTCCCCCGGGCGGGTGGAACCGGCGACGAATACAAAATCGTTTTTCTCCAGGCCAATTTCCCGCCGCACGGCCCGGATATTTTCTTCCGACCGCTTAAGCAAGGGGGCGTCGAATTTCATGTCCCCGGCAGTGATGGTCTTTCTTTCGTCAAGGTCGAAATACATATAACGCCGCCAGTCCTCATCCGTCTTGAAAAAGAATTTTCGATAACAGCCGAGCAGTTTCGAGAACATACTCTTTAACAGCCGGTATTTGCCGAAGGCTTTTTCGGACATCCGGCCGTTGACGAGAAGCAGGGGAATATTTCGCTGCGATGCCTGGAGAATCATATTCGGCCAGATTTCCGTCTCCGCTACGATTATCAACCGGGGATGAATCAGATCGAGCGTCCGTCTGACCAAGGGGGTGACATCCAGCGGAAAATACGATATCGCAATCTTTTCTCCGAACAGCGCCCCGGCGGTTTGAAATCCGGTCCGGGTCATGACCGTCAGGTGAAACGAAAGTGTGTCGTTCTTCTCCAGCAGGTAATCGACCAGAAAACTCATGATTTTGACTTCTCCGACCGAAGCCGCATGAAGCCAGATATCTTTCCCGGTCACGTTTGGCAGCCGCGCCAGCCGCCCCAGCCACAACGGGTCACCCTTGGCGGCTTTTAAACGACCGTACGGCCAGAGAACCAGATAAACCAGAAAACTGATAATTTTGTATAACGTAATCATAAGTACCGTCCCACCAACCGAGCCGCCCGCTCCGAGGCGCCCGGACCACCCAGGATACCGGGAATGCGGTCGAGTTTCCCCTTTACGGTCGCCAGATAATCGTTATTCGTCAAATATCTTTCCAGTTCCCGGACAATGTTGCCCGCCGAGGCTTCGCCCTGAATCAATTCCGGGACGACTATTTCTCCCTGCACCAGGTTGACCAGCCCGATCATGGTCAGTTTCACCAGATTGCGGGCAATAAGGTACGTAACAAAGCCGGTCTTATATATGACCACCATCGGCCGACCGATAATCCCCGTTTCCAACGTGGCCGTACCCGACGAGGTCAGCACCAGGCGGCTCTCGTAAATAATTTTCCGGGAATCTTCGAACGACAGCCGCAGCCCTTCTTTTTTTGCAGCGAGGTACTTCGCGTAATTAAAAGTATCCTTCACGCCCGCGATCACGGCTTCGGTTCCGTATTTTTTCCGCATTTTTGCCGCCGCCTTCAGCATCACCGGCAGCATTCGTTCGATTTCCTGGGGTCGGGAACCGGGCAACAGGGCGATTTGCCGGTTTTCCGGCAGCGGCGATTTGATATACGTCGATGGAATGTCCTCCAGCAGATAATGCCCCACGAAACCGCTCTCCAGCGACAAACCGGTATAGGTTGCATCCTCGAACGGCAGAATATACATCATCAGGTCAACCAGCTTCTCGATTTTCGGCAATCGCCCCTTCCCCCAGGCCCAGACCTGCGGGGAAATGTAATAGACGATGGGGATACCGAGCGGTTTTATTTTTTCCGCCAGCCGCAGATTGAAACCAGGATAATCGACCAAAAGAACACAGGCGGGACGTTCGGTTTTAATTTTCTCCACACACCGGAAAAACAGACGGCGGAAAAAAAGATAACGCCGGGCGACCTCCCAGAATCCGAGCACGGCCAAGTCGTGGCTCTCGGCCAGCTGGAGCTGTCCCAGTTTTTTCAGGCGGGGTCCGCCCAGTCCGTAAAACTCAAGTCCGGGGTATTGCTTTTTTAATACCGTGATAAGATGGCCGGCGGCATTGTCCCCCGAGGGATCGCCGGCTGAGACAAAAAGCGAAGGTTGCCCCATTTAACCCGGCTCCGCCTCCATCATGCGCCTGATAGTGCTGATTCCGATTTTCTCTATCTCCAGCGCCACCCGCAACGCCTCGGTCGCTTCCTCGATGGTCACCGCCACCGGTTCGTCGTTGATAATGGCTTTCAAAAAACATTCCAGTTCCCGGCCGAGCATATCCTCTCCGGAATCGTTCACTTTTTTATAGACCAAATCCTTCCCGGATTTGCCCAGCGGCACGCGCATTCCATCGGTATCGTTGCCGCCGGCCGCCAGCCGGTAGAGGTCAGCCTGTTTCTTGGCCAAGTCAATCGAATAATAGCCGTCGCGCTGGAAAATGCGAAGTTTCCGCATGGCATGCAAGGAAATCCGCGACGCCGTCAGGTTGGCCACGGCGCCGTTGTCAAACGTCAGCCGGGCGTTGGCGATATCGGCCTGGTCGGAAACCACCGCCACCGCCGAGGCTTGGATATCGACGATTTTCGACTTGATGAAATAGAGCACCAAATCGATATCATGAATCATCAAATCGAGCACCACCGCGACATCGGTCCCGCGCGGGTCAAACGCCGCCAGCCGGTGCGCCTCGATAAACGACGGTTTCAGAGCCAGGTCTTTCATGCCCTGCACGGCCGGATTGAACCGCTCAATTTGACCGACCGTGACTTTCAAATTTTTCTTCGCCGCCACCATGTTTTC
The DNA here is from genome assembly GCA_049324195.1 of Candidatus Zixiibacteriota bacterium. Taxonomy (GTDB): domain Bacteria; phylum Zixibacteria; class MSB-5A5; order GN15; family FEB-12; genus JAFGNW01. The sequence continues at coordinate 5,385 of JBMOKZ010000181.1, forward strand.
CAGTTTGTGGGCGCTCTCAAAATCGGAGGTTACCGGTTTCTCGATCAGGCAATGGATTCCCCGTTCGATAAAAAACAGAGCGGTTTCGAAATGCGCCGTAGTCGGCACCACAATCGACACCGCTTCCACCTGAGCGGCCAGCTCGGCCAGCGACCCGAATGCGGTGATATTGTACTCCTCGGCGTATTGGCGAGCTTTTTCGGTATCGGAATCATAGAGACCGACCAGCTGCGACTGGGGCAGCCGGTTCAGCCATTTGAGATGATGTCGTCCCAGAGAGCCGACCCCGATTACGGCGGTTTTTATTTTCTTCATGTCAAATAAAATCCCTCATCAACCAAAACCGGCTATAAAGCGGCGTTATTTCGTCAATCCGCGCTTGGAGCGCTCCATAAAATCAAAAATAACCTGAATCTCGGGGGTAATATCCATATCGTTTTTTATGCGCTCGACTGCCTGCGTGGTGTTGAGTCCGGAGAAAAAAAGAAATTTAAAAGCCTTTTCTATTGTATTCAGAGCTTCGGGAGAAAATCCCCGACGCTTCAAACCGACTTTATTGACCCCGACTGTTTTCAGGGGATATCCCGCCATCAGGGCATAAGGACAGATATCCTGCGGCACCCGAAAACCGCCGCCGACCATCGAGTGCGTCCCGATTTTCACGAACTGATGCACCGGAATCAATCCGCTCAGAATTGCGTAACTATCGACCTCGATATGCCCCGCCAGTGCCGAACAATTTCCGATGATGACATTGTCCCCCACGATACAGTCGTGGGCGACGTGGGAATAAGCCATCAGCAGACAGTCTTTACCGATTTTCGACTGGTACGAATAGGTGGTGCCGCGGTTAACCGTGACGTATTCGCGTATGACCGTGCGGTCGCCGATAATCGCTTTTGTTTCTTCCCCCTTGAATTTCAAATCCTGGGGAAAGGTGCCGATAACCGCACCGTGCGAGATTTTTACGTTCTCCCCGATAATTGCCCCGGTCGCCAGCAGGACCGAGGAATCGATTTTAGTGCCTTTCCCGATTATCACGCCATCTTCGATAATGGCGAACGGTCCAACGGAAACGTCGTCCGCCAGGTCGGCTTTGGGTGACACGATGGCTGTTGGATGGATGTTTTTCATCGGTCAATCACCATAGCCATGAAGTCGGCGCTGGCCACCAGCTTTTCGTTAACGTAAGCGCTGCCGGACATCTTGCAGGTGCCCCGCCGGAAAGCCTTCATTTCCAGCTCGAACCGCAGCTGGTCCCCGGGGACGACCGGCTGCCGGAAGCGGGCGTTGTCGATAGCCATGAAATAAACCACCTTTTCTTCCGGATTTTCCACCGCGTTGAGCATCAAAACCCCGCCCGTCTGAGCCATCGCCTCGAGAATCAGTACCGCCGGCATGACCGGATGGTCCGGAAAATGCCCCTGGAAGAAGTGCTCGTTGACAGTGACATTCTTGATGCCGATCGCTTTTTTATCCGGTTCCATATCGATAATGCGGTCCACCAGCAGGAACGGATAACGATGCGGCAGAAACCGGGTAATGGCGTTGATATCGAACAAATATTTGCTGTCGCTGACCGCATAGCGCCGGGCGATTTTCTTCTTCTTGTACAACTCCCGCATCTTGCGGGCTAGAGCGACATTGGCCTTGTGCCCGGAACGCCCCGCCAGGACATGCCCCTTGAACGGCACGCCTATTAAAAACAAATCCCCCAGTAAATCCAGAGTCTTATGCCGTACCGGCTCGTTGGGAAACCGCAGCGGGATATCGTTGATAATACCTGTCTTGCCGACAAAGGCTTCGTCTTTCAAATCGAGAGCCTTGCGTATCCGGTCAACCTCGATTTGCCCCAGATCGGAATCGTAAATGACTACGGCGTTGTTGAGACTGCCCCCCTTGATCAGCCCGGCTTCCTTGAGCATCTCCACCTCGGAAAGAAAACAAAACGTTCGCGCTGGTGCGAACTCTTCGACAAATTCCTTCTCCAGGTCCTGCAAGGTGGTGTACTGCGTCCCCAGGGCGGGATTCTTGTAGTCGATCATGAAAGTGATGCGTAAATCGTTCGAGGGGGTGACAACCAGATCGACATGGCGCTCCGGCTCGCTTAGCGACATCGGCATGTCGATTTCCAGATAATCCTTGTCAGCCTCCTGGTTCTCGATTCCCGCCTCGAGTATCTTGTCGACATAAGGACGGGCGGAGCCATCGATAACCGGCGGTTCGTTGTTGTCCAGTTCGACAATCATGTTGTCCAGTTGTAACCCGGCAAAAGCCGCCAGGACATGTTCCACGGTGTAAACTTTGGCCTCCCCTTTCTGAAGGGTCGTGCCGCGGGAGATATCCACGACATGGTCGATATCCGCGATAACCCCGGGATGCCCCTCCAAATCTGTCCGAACGAACAGAATCCCGGAGTCAGGCGGCGCCGGCTTAAAAGTCATCGTACAGTTGTTACCGGTATGCAAGCCAATACCGGAGATAGATATTGGTCTTTTTATTGTCCGTTGTTTTTCAAACATAATCTCAAGCTTTCTAATAAGTTAGAGAGATTATACAAATATGGGCGACATGTTTCAAGCGTTTTTTAAATCATTTTAACAATCTTTTTTCCCACCTTAATTATGCGAATAACAAAACTAATTTAAAATGTTTCCAAATGAAACATAAATATAGCCCGAAATATCCCGGAATGAAACGTACAGTATGGCAATGAAACCGAATATCAAACAAAGATTCATAAAAATCATTTTATTTATCTTTGGCGCCTATTTACAACAAGCTATTTCGCATTCAAGTAAGTGAATGATAGGTTTCAAGTTAAATGAAATGAATTTCGACCGATATTACTAATAACTTTAACAGCGGCAAATATATTCAGGTAAGAAAAAAACACTTTTATAAATCGCATTCTCTGATTATCTTATTATTGGACTGGCTTGATTACTACCTGATTTTAGGGAAGCAACAACACATGAAGATCCTCACTCTTTTAGTAATTTTATTAGTTCTTTTAATTCCGGTTATAACGACAGCATCTGACATTGACAGGGATGGTCGTGCGCAAAAAAATCTTACCGGAACCCCCCTCAGCTTTACGCCCAATCAGGGACAATGGGAACAACCGGCGCTTTATCGCTGCGATGCGCCCGGTGCCGTGATCTGGTTGACACCCGAAGCTGCATATTACTGTTTCAACCGCCGTATCGCAGACGGCGACAATATTTCCCCCGACCAGCACCACTCCAGGTCCGTTGCCCCGGTGCAAATCGAATATCTGCTGGTAAAAACAGAATTTGTCGACGCCTCCCGGGAAAACGTCTTTTCCGGGACGGGTGACCCGAGCTTTTACAGTAACTATTTCCTCGGGCAGAATCCCTCGCGATGGCGGACCGATGTCCCCGCTTACAACACGGTGACCTGCCGCAACCTGTATCCCGGTATTGACCTTACCTATTACAGCCGCGACGGCCTGGTGGAATATGATTTCACGGTCGCTCCCGGAGCTAACCCGGCGCAGGTAAAAATCCGGTTCGTGGGAATCGAAAATCTGAGAATTAACGATGCCGGCGAACTGGAAATCAGCACCGCCTGGGGTACTGTAATCGAACGCAACCCGCTGTCCTATCAGACCGTTAACGAACAGCCGCAGACGATCGCGAGCCGCTATGTTATCTCAGGAGACAACACCGTCAGCTTCGAACTCACCGATCAATATGACCCCACCCTGCCGTTGGTAATTGACCCGGTCCAAGTTTACGGTACCTACCTGGGCGGCAGTATCGAGGATTGGGGTTTCGATATCGCGGTCGACCCCGACAGCAATATGTATATTACCGGGCTGACTTATTCCGTCGATTTCCCGACTGAAAACGCCCTGTGCGACACCATCACCAGCAGCAGCGACGCCTACATAACCAAAATCAAATACACCGGCGACTCGGTGTTTTACAGCACTTATATCGGCGGCAACGGAGTGGATTTCGGACTGGGTATTGAGGTCGGCCCCGACGGAAGCTGTTTTTTGACCGGGGTGACCTATTCCACCGATTTCCCGCTGGCCGATGCCTACCAGACAACCTATGAATCGCTGGGCGACGCCTTTGTCACTCGGCTTAACGACACCGGCGACAGTCTGATTTACAGCACTTATCTGGGCGGCTCAGCTTACGACGGCGGCGAAGATATCACGGTCGACAGCAATCTCAACGCCTACATTACGGGCGGGACCGATTCTTACAATTTCCCGACCGCCTCTCCCCTGTACGAAAACCAGCTCAACCGCGATGTTTTTATAACTAAAATCACTCCCGACGGCTCCTCCCTGTTGTTTAGTTCTTATCTCGGTGGCACCGAAAGTGATTTTGCCAAAGCCCTTGCTCTCGATACCGACACCAACATCTATCTTTTCGGGGCTACCAACTCCGATAACTTCCCGATTTTCAACGCCTTCTGGAATGTCCGGGTTGGCGGTTATGACGCTTTTTGCGCCAAGATTTCCTTCGATTATTTATCCCTTGAATACAGCACCTATCTAGGGGGCAGCGATGATGACTGGGCGGCCGATATCAAGGTTGATTCCGGCGGGCAGGCTTATCTCACCGGTTACACCACTTCGCTCGATTATCACCGTCGCTATGCCTACCAGGTCGCCAACAAGGGTTTATCGGATGCTTTTATTACTCTGTTGAACGCGAACGGTAACGACCTTATTTTCAGCACCTATTTCGGCGGTTCCGATAACGATTTCAGCCAGGGGCTGGTTATCGACGACGACAGCCGGGTCGTTATCACCGGCAGCACCAGTTCCTCCGATTTCCCGCTCAAACGGGAAATGATGAGCTACCAGGGAGAAGGCGATGCTTTTATCGTTAAATTCGGAACCGGTGGCGCTAATCTCATTTTCAGCACCTTCCTGGGCGGTACGGGCAGCGATGGCGCCAGCAGTATCGATATCGACGCCGGCCATAACATCTATCTGACCGGCTCCACTTCCTCGACCGACTTCCCCACTCAGGCGCCCCTGGTCGATACTCTTAACGGGGTTAAAGACGTGTTTATCGCCAGAATTTTCGACGACTGCATCGATGATGATTTCGATGATGTCTGTGACAACGAGGACAACTGCATCGGGGTGTACAATCCAACCCAGGGAGATGCCGACGGTGACGATATCGGTGACGCCTGCGATGAATGTACCGACACTGACGGCGACACCTTTGGAAATCCCGGCTATTCAGCCAACACCTGCGCCACGGACAACTGTCCCGATATTTTCAATTCCGATCAGGAAGACGCCGACGGCGACGGCATCGGCGATTCCTGCGATGTCTGTCTCAATGACCCGGATAATGATATCGACGGCGATGGTCTTTGCGGCGACATCGACAATTGCCCGAACAACTTCAATCCCTTCCAGTTCAACTCCGACGGCGATGACCATGGCGACTCCTGCGATAACTGCCCGGGGATAATCAACAACGACCAGACCGACAGCGACAGCGATGGCATCGGCGATTCCTGTGATATCTGCCCGCTGGACGGGTACAACGACATCGACACAGACGGCGTCTGCGGCGATATCGACAACTGTCCGTTCTTCTACAATCCCGACCAGCTCGACGCCGACAGCAACGGCATCGGCGACGCTTGCGAATCCTGCTGCGTCGGTGAAACCGGCAACGCCAACTGCTCGGCGTCGGAAACCCCGGACATTTCGGACATCACCCGGCTGATTGACTATCTTTATCTCACTCATACGCCGCTGTGCTGTCCCGAGGAAGCCGACGCCAACGGCTCCGGCGGTCCGGAACCGGATATTTCCGACATCACCAAACTGATAGATTTTCTCTATCTGTCGCACAATCCGCTTCCGGCTTGTCCTTAACAAACGACAAGAATAATAATATTCAGGCTGTCTCTTTTTCGAGACAGCCTTTTTTATATCTCCTTGAGCGATTTTACCTGCCGCAGCCTGCGAAACAGCTCGACATATTCTTTCACCATGATTTCCTCCGCCTGTGACAGCCCCTCCATCATGGGAATCCCGATGCGCAAAACCGCCCGGACGATATCAGCCGTAGTGCGGTCGTACTTCTTCGCCAGCTCCTTCAGCTTGTTTTTCAACTCGTAGGAGACAAAAATATTGAGACAATGTTCCCCCCTGGTTTTTAGTGATTCAGTATTGGTTTCTTTCATTTTCAGCTCTCCTCTTGATTTTTAATGATATTTCTCGTGCCCGACCAGAATCTGCGGAGTCTTGATTATAATCCCGTATCGTTCTTTCAAAACTTGAATGACCGGCCGCCAGGTGCCCTGCCGGTCACGGCCGCTTATGAGCCGGTCAATTTCTTTCCGAAAAGGCGAACGGCACAGCGGACAGGAATTTCCATCCCGCCCTTCGACCTCGAGTTGATAAAGCTCCCGGACCAGCGGCGCCAGTTCTTTCCGCAGTTTCCTCAACGCCCGCTTATGCACCGCTTCGAGCTTGTAAACCGGCCGGCCGGACTTCTCGGAAATCTCCCGGTAACCCTGCCCGATATAATAAAAGCGCTCAACAAATTCTTTCTCCTCTTCCCCAAGCCGCTCCAACGCCTCGCTGACCCGCAGCCGGATAATTTCCACCCGTTTCTCTTCCCGGACGGAAATTTCATTATCGAATGGGAAATGAGCCGATTTCTCTGCCGCCAGCCCCGATTCGGCGACCCAGTTGAGGAATATTAAGCGATTTTTACCCATCATCCCTCCATTTCAGACTTTTTCTATTTTTTAAAGCCAAAATGATGGTCGGGTCATGTTTTGTCTATTGCATCCGCGTCACATCTGAATCGGCGGTTTTTAAAAGTGAATATCACCTGTATCTCTTTTTATCCTTAGCCGTATATGATAAATAACTTAACTTTCTCCGTTGAATTACATATACTGATGGTGATTAAAAAAAACAGGTTTTAGCCGATTTATAAGGTTAAAGATGAAACAGGACAAAAAAACCAAAAAAAGCCGGCGCGGACTGGTGATTTACGGGATTATCCTGGTCGGACTGGGACTTTATCTGCAACTGTGGTCCATGGGAATAATACCCGGCATCGAGGATTCCTGGCCGATTTTTATAATTCTGTTGGGTCTGGCTCTGATAATCGGTAATTATTTTAAGAAGACCGACCGAACCGATACCACTGAGATACCATAACTGCCCGGCACGTGCGAGGACCCTTGGAGAAGCAATCTTTTGAACGTATCCCGGCTTACGAGTATCAGGCTCCGCCGGATTTAAACAACCCCTTTATACGGTTCAAACTGGATTCCGGCAATGAAACGTTTCAACATAATTTCCTGACTTTCATCACCCTGTTCGTGCTCATCATCGTCTATCCGGGCATCTCTCTTATCGGTGTGGGTGAAGACCCCGCCGCTTTGTTTAAAAGCCTCAACGAAGCTACTCTCATGTTTCTTCTCATTACTACCGTGCTCATGCAATGGATTATATTCCTGTTGAATTTTGTTGCGGTGTATACCGAAAAAACCGGGCTGGGCGGGTTGATGCTGGCCCGGATCAGAATGCTGGATTTCGCCTGGGCGGTCGCTTTCGTCCTTGCCGCCAACCTGATTTTGTCAGGTCTGGCCTGGTTTTTAGCCCGGATCGGGATTCCGATGCACGGTGAAATCAGTATGCTCGTGCCCACTGAAACCGCCGGCCGTATCCTCTGGGTGGCGGTGGCGTTCACCGCCGGTTTTTGCGAGGAGGTCGCCTTCCGCGGCTACCTGATGACCCGCTTGAGACTGCTGGGAAAATTCAAAAACTGGATTATCCCGACCTTGATCTCGGCTGTCATATTCGGCACCTGCCACGCCTACCAGGGTCTGCCGGGATTTATCGTCATCACTGCTTACGGCCTGATGTTCTCCCTGCTGTATATCCGAACCGGCCGTCTCTGGCCCTGCATTATCGCTCATTTCTTCCAGGATTTCAGCGCCCTGTTTATCCCCCAGTAAAACTACCGGCATAAAAAAACCAGCACGGCGTTTAAGCATGCTGGTCTTTTCTCATGGTCTCTTTGCTGCTGCAAGAGTTTTATTTTATCAATACCATTTTCTTTTCTTCGGAAAAGTCTTCTCCCGTCAACCGGTAGAGGTAAATCCCACTGGCCACCCGACGGCTCGCCATATCGGTGCCGTCCCAGACGACCCGGTGTTCCCCGGCGGCGTATCTGCCCGAAGCCAGCGTCTTTACCCGTTGGCCAAGCGTATTGTAAACCGCCAGTTCTATCCGGGTCTGTTTTACGAGCGTAAATTCAATTACGGTCGAAGGGTTAAAGGGGTTCGGGTAATTTTGCGACAGGGCAAATCCCCGCGGCAAAATCGGGTCGTCATCGTTGTCATCGACATCGGTCGCCAGATACAGATAATTGGCGGCGTAAATATTCAGACCGTTTTCACGCGGGTCAGCCCAGGTAACCCAGGCACGGCCGTACACAGCGTCGACCGCCGGCATTGACATGAACTCGGGCATGACCGTCGATACCCGCCGATTACTGCTGACCGGGGACAGGCCGTTGTTAAACACCTGATAGTAGGCGGCGGTCGACCCGTCGCGTACATCCACCCAGGCGGCAGTAACGTAGTCGTTTTCATCGACCGCCAGCGACGGCGCTGCCGGGTCTACCTCGGATACATCCGTAACCTCGAACGGCGACCGGATTAATACC
>JBMOKZ010000182.1:0-1842 GCA_049324195.1 Candidatus Zixiibacteriota bacterium
TTGCGGAAAACACGGCCGGGGGTCCGACTTTCAGCCAGCCGGTCAGTTCTTTGATGCGAGCGATAAGCTTATTGGTGTCCTCCATGATATCTTAATCGACGCCCCGTAAAATGTCTTTAAACTGCTTGAATGTAAATATCTTAGAAGTCATTTAACAATAATACGGCGACCACCGGTTAGGCAAGTATTTTCAAAGCGCCATTTCGGGAGTTTTTATCAAAAAATCCCCGACGGAGCTTTTATTTTAACCGCGCTCCCAGTAATTTATCCGGGAGAATATGATAATGAAAAGCGGACTTTACCCGGCCGGGAAAAAGATAACTGATTTTTATGACTTTACAGAGCGATTCGTTTATCATATTTTCTAAAATGGGTTGATGGTCTGGAAATAAAATTCTATGCGAAATGTTTATAAGGATGTCTACAGAACAGACTGGATTCACCGGTAAAGAGCGGCCGGCGGTTCAAGCTGAAAAAAATAGTCATTTTAAGCTCTTTTCACCAATTCCAACTGTTTGGGGTGCGTATAAATACAAAGTGTTTACGGCCTTAAAACGGATAAAAAATAGTTAAGAAAATCCTGATTTGACCATGAATCTAAAAGTGTCAATAAATCACCTTTCAAGTTTATCAGACCTAAGTAATAAATGGGGTGTAGCTAATGAGTATAGTTGAAGTAAGCCGGAAACCGCGCAGTCTGGCCGCCGAGATTTCTTATATTTCGGTCGGCAAGAAACTGTTGATGGCTGTTTCCGGAGCGATTGCCTTCGCTTACCTTCTCGGGCATATGCTGGGCAATCTGCAGGTTTTCGTCGGGCGGGAACAGCTCAACGATTATGCTGAGTTCCTTCATTCGCTCGGCTGGTTTTTGTGGATTATCCGGATTTTCCTGCTGGCCTTTTTCGCCATTCACATCTGGAAAGGCATCCAGCTCAAGCTCGAAAACTGGGCCTCGCGACCGCAGCGCTATGTTCGCAATAACACCGTCCAGGCCTCGCTGGCCTCCCGCACCATGATCTGGACCGGCCTGACGGTATTGTTCTTCGTCGTCTATCATATCCTGCATTATACGGTAAGGATTACCAACCCGAGTTACCAGACGATGGTGGACGAGGCGGGGCGGCCCGATGTTTATTCGATGGTTGTGCATGGTTTTCAGAATCCCGCGATTACGGTCGTCTATATCATCGCCGTGGGATTGGTTTGTTATCATCTCACCCACGGTTTTGCCAGCATGTTCCAGTCGGCGGGTTTGAACAATCCCAGATTTCAACCCACGCTTGACAGACTGGCCTGGTTTTTTGCGATCGTGCTGTTTCTGGGGTTCATCTCCGGGCCTATCGCGATCGTAACCGGCTGCATTCAACTGCCGGGAGGAGGATTTTAATATGAATTTGGATTCCAGAATACCTTCGGGTCCGCTGGCTGAGAAATGGGACAAGCACCGATTTGAAATGAAACTGGTCAACCCGGCCAACAAGCGTAAATTCCATGTTCTGGTGGTCGGCAGCGGCCTGGCCGGCGCCTCTGCGGCGGCCTCGATGGCTGAGCTCGGCTACAACGTCAAATGTTTCTGTTTCCAGGACAGCCCGCGGCGGGCGCACTCGATCGGCGCCCAGGGCGGAATTAACGCCGCCAAAAATTACAAGAACGACGGCGACTCCGTCTGGCGGCTGTTTTACGATACCATCAAGGGCGGCGATTTCCGCTCCCGCGAGGCCAACGTTTACCGATTGGCGCAGGTCTCGAACAATATTATCGACCAGTGCGTCGCCCAGGGCGTGCCTTTCGCGCGCGACTATGGCGGCGCGCTCGACAACCGTTCTTTCGGCGGGGCGCAGG
>JBMOKZ010000183.1:0-14024 GCA_049324195.1 Candidatus Zixiibacteriota bacterium
GACAATGCCCTTGTTCTTGACCCCGGAGCTTTCCCGCTCCAGCCCGACCAGAAAAGAAATCGCCAGGGCGATGAAAAATCTCAAATATATGGGTATCTCAATTGATTGCATAACACCTGTACTCGAGGATTCAGGAAAATTCTCAAATTAACTCCCGGCGAACCCTTTGCAATTTGTTCTAATCTGACCTATTTAATAATTTATCGGTTGAATTACAAGAATATATATATGCCATTTGACCGTTGACCATTCTAAAATTAAGTAAGGAAAAGTAGGTAATCTTGACAATATCTTCAAAATTCTTATAATCAGTATAAGGAGTCTGTATCATCTCAGCCTTCCTTTTGAAGCCATGTTTGATCTTGCATAAATCGTTAAACCGCATATAATTCAGGTATGAAAAAACGCCCCCGCCTGAAAAAAACCGGCCGTCCCGGACCCGTACGCGGCGTTCGTCTGCGCCGGGACAAAGCGTTTCAGCCGCGCCTGAAAACCGCCGACAATTCCCTTCTGGTTCGTTCCCGCAACGAACAACAATGTGTCGTGTATTTCACGAAAAAACGCATCAAGTTCGTTTACGAACCGCTGCTAGTCATCGAGGGCCGACAATATCGGCCAGATTTTTACCTTCCGAAATTCAATATCTTTCTGGAAATTTGCGGCTATGGCCATATGCCCCATTACCGCGAACGGGTGGCTTTCAAAAAACAGCTGTATCAAAAAAACGGACTGAGAGTGTTATTTATCGAGTATTCCGGTCGCGGCTCACTGGAGAAAACGCTCGCCCAGGAACTTCAAAATTTCAGCGCCGGGTGAAAATCATTATCGCCGGGATAATAAAACAAGAATCCGCTTCAAAAGGTCTTCGACCAGCCGGTCTCGATTGGCGACGGTCACGGTGTGTAACTCAACATCCCGGCGTTTTTTTATCCCGGTCACAAAATCGTCGCCGACCGTCGCAATTGTCGCCAGAAGCAGGGCATCCCAATCAAGCGCCGATATCACCAGACGGCGAAAGGCCTCCGAAAAACATTCCATTTTCCCGATTTCATCGATGATAATCACCTTTCCGGATTGTTCCAAGAGCCGCAAATCATCCAAAAATTTCTCGAATCCGGCTACATCGACTCCGTATTTCCCCACCCGGCAGGGGCTTCCGATATCGGTATGAGCGAGCACCATACTGCGGCCGTTGAGCCCGAGCGCCTTGAAACCGCGACGGATATTTCCGGAGCGGATTTCCGAAGTATAGAAACCCGCCGGAGCATACTCTCGCAGATGCTCGGTTAATTTATTTATTATTGTCGTCTTACCGACTCCGGGACGGCCGGTGATAAGAATGTTTTTCATGAGTATCAATCAACGTCGTTATTACGATACCCCTCAAGATATAATATAAACCTAACAAAAAAGCAGGAGCCGGTGGTTCCTGCTCGGGTATCGATTCCAATCGTTTATCACTGTTTGGTGTAACGGGCGGAGCCCATGACCGCGTACGTTTTTCCGCCGTCGTACGAGGTTTCCATCAGCCAGTCAAAACTCGTTTCGGTCAGGTTATAGGTTGTCAACCGACCGATTGATTTCACGCCCTGATACAATTCCTCACCGGTCATGACGATTTTATCTGCGGCTTTATCTCCGGTATAAAACGATATGCGTGCGCCCATATTGTCCGTCCAGACCGACTGCCACTTGTTCGTCTCCCGGTCGAAACATTGTAATGACAAGCCGACAAACGGCGTTCCCTGCATTTCGCTTTCGAAAACCATCATCAAAACCGCGCCGTCGGCTGCATAACTGAAAACACAGGTGCCTTTGCTTTCTTCCCAGATGGTATCGGTCGGCGCCCAGCGGAATTTCATCGCCACATCCCAGGTGCCGATCAGACCGCTCAGCTCCTGAATTTCCGGCGGCGGCCCCATCGGCGGCGCTTCGCTTTCCGCGGGCGGGGCGGTTTCGTCAGCCGTCTGCGACATCACCGGCACCGCAAACAGCACCACCAGCAAAAAGAACAGCATTCTTTTCATATTTTCCTCCTTTTTTCACGATCTGTTTATCGATGCAGTTTTTCAGGATAATCAATTCAGATAATACAAAATGAACATTGACCGGGCAAGTCTTTTATTCCGCAGGCCGGGGGAAAAAGGCGGGCAGCCGCTGCCCGCCTGCACAAAGACATTCCCGAATTTTTATTTTTTCCCGACGATGGAAATGAAGCGGCGGTTGTCGGTAAATTTTTCCTTGATGAAGGCGTTTAAATCGACCAGCGTGACGTCATCGGCCATTTTAAGCAAATCAAGTACATAGCGGTAGTCGTAACCGATATATTCGTAATAAGCCATATTATTTGCCCGGTTGCTCTTGCGGTCGATGCTGAAGATGAGGTTGTTCTTCATATTGACCTTGGCGTCGGTCAGTTCCTCGGCCGTCAGACCCTGATCGACCATTTTTTTCCATTCCCGGTCAAGGGAAGCAAGCGCCTGAGTAACTTTTGAGGTATCGGTACCGATTGCCGCGCGGAAGAAAGCGCCGTAACGGTCCAATATATATTGCGTATAGACCGCGTAAGCCAGTTTTTCATCCTGCCGCAGGAACCACAGCCGGGAACCGACTCCGCCGCCCATGGTGTTGTTCAGTAAAATCAGGTAGGGCGTCTGGCTGGGGGGCAAATGGTCGAGCGCCACCCCCATGAAGATAAACGACTGGTTCCGTTCATAGGAAAGGAAACCTTCTTTTTCCTGCTGCAGAGTCATCGAGGGCACCGGCACCGGCGCAGCTTCGGCCTTGAGTCCGCCGAGATTTTGTTTGACCATCGCCATCAATTGATCGGCGCCGATGTCGGTGGCGAACGAAACGATGACATTCGAGCCGCCGACATATCTGTCATATTGCTGTCTGATGTCTTCGACGGTTATTCCGGCAATCGACTCGACCGTTCCCAGAGTCGGCAGACCGTAGCCCTGTTTGCCGTAGGTCGTCTCCCACAGCAGCTTGCTTGACGCCTGGGACTGGTTGTCGTCGGCTGATTTGATATCTCCCTCGATCTCCTGCTTGAGCTTGATCAGTTCTTCCTCGGGGAAGGTCGGCGTCAGAAGTGAGCGGGCTATAATCGCGAACACCTCGTCGAAATTCTCACTCAGCGAAGTAAACGAGATAGCGCCATAATCCCGGAACCCCTCAACTGAAACGTTGGCTCCGAAAAATTCCAACTGTTCGGAGATTTCCGAGGCGTTCATGTCGGCGTTGCCCTTCAACAGCATCCGCATCGTCAGGTGGTTCAAACCGTTGTTGTCTCCGGTTTCGGTCAGGACACCGCCGCCGATCAAAATTCTGGCCGAGGTCAGAAGCGTGGATGTGTCATAATTGACCAGGACCGTGACACCGTTGGCCAGGGTCGTCTTACCGTAACCATCGGGACCGATCTCGAGCTTACCGACCGGTTGGCCGCATCCGAGCACCAAACCCAGAGCGACCAGGATAATCAGGGTATTAAACATTTTCATTCCGTTCATTTGGGCACCACCATGGTTTTGACGTAAGAGTCGGTATTAAGGTAAGTCCGCGCCGTTTCGTTCAAAGCGGCCAGCGTGACGTTCTCGATATTGTCCGGATAGTTCTCGACAAACTCATAACCTATAAAAGAATCGTACTGGGCAATTTTGTCGGCGAAATCCAGACCCCGTTCCATTGACATGTAGTGACCGGTCTTGATGGAATTCTTGGCTTTGCGAAGTTCCTGTTCCGTGAACCCGTTTTCCTTGACGTCCTCGAGTACTTCGATTATCGCCTTTTCAACCTGGAGAATATTGGCCGGGTCCAGAAGGGCGTATGAGAACATCGTTCCCTCGTATTTCGAGGTATAAAAGGAGAAACCGGTGTTATAAACGATACCCAGTTCGTCTTTCAGTTTTTTCCACAAACGGCTGGACTCGCCGCCACCCAGCAGGGTAGCCAGGATATCCAGCGAGAACTGGTCGGGACTGTCGGCTTTCGGACCGACCATCGACATCAGCAGATAAGCCTGGCCGATATCCTTCTCTATTTTTATTTCCTTGATTTTCTTGTGTTTGGCGGGCGGATTGTAATTATCGTGCGGCACTTCGCCCTTGGGGATATCGCCGAAATATTTTTTCACCAGCGTAAGCGTCGCGGCCGGGTCGACATCACCCACGATGACCAACGTCATGTTGTTAGGCGCATAGTACCGCTTGTAATAAGCGTACATCGAATCCCGCGGCACGCTGCTGACATTCTCTTTGGTGCCCAGGACGTTTTTCGAATACGGGTGCTTGCTCCCGAACAGTTCCGCCAGCGACGACCGATAGGCTTTCCCGAACGGGTTGTCCTCGGTGATATTGATTTCTTCCAGCACCGCCTGGCGCTCCTTATCCATTTCCGCGGCGGGGAAACTGGAACGAAAGAGCATGTCGGCATGAATTTTCAGGGCGAAATCCAGATTCTCCTTCGGCAGCGAGATGACGAAATCGGTCCAGTCGGACGAGGTATAGCCGTTGAAATAAGCCCCATGCTTTTTCATGGCCGCTCCCAGTTCCTCGCCGGTCATCTCCTCGGTGCCCCGGAACAGTATTAAATGTTCCAGCAAATGCGTGGCCCCGTCGAAAAAATCGGTTTCGTTCTTGGCGCCGCATCGCACGGTGGTGGAGATATTGACCTGCGGCACCTGGTGGTTTTCCAGTATCATTACTCTGAGGTCGTTATCGAGAGTGGTAATCTGCCAGTCGGCCGCAAAGCCGACCACCGACAGAAAAAGCAACAGACATAAAAGCGGAAGCATAACTCGCATAATCGCGCTCCTTTTATTTTATGAATCGTGACAGATTTTATTTATATGAAATGATTCTAACTTCCACAACCCGAATTCGCAAATATTTTCATACGCTAAATATATCAGTAATATACGAACCGGGCCGGGATTTGTTTAATAAATACCGAAAAGCGCTTTCGCTATCAAACTTTCACCTTCTCATAAAAAATTACTTGATAAATCACGACCGTTTTCGTCTATTAACCTGATGGCCGGGCACAGGCTGTCACGGGGCAATTTTTTTTGCCAAGTGATCGAAAAGAATAGTCCGGACCGCCCGGCCAAACGACACTTCTACATTCCAAATTTTTGCGGAGGGTGTTATGCCGTTTGAAATAAACTCGCCGATAAAAAATATTCTTTCGTTTACGTTTATTCTACTGATACTTGTTCAATCCCAAACGCCGGCCGGGGAACCGGGGCGCTGGAACGATTTAACAACCGGTCCTTACGCCGCGGGCTTTATGACTATCGAAAAATACGACTGCTCGCGCGCTTTTCAGGTCAAGAACGATTATTTCGGCGCGCCTCTGCCCGGCGAACGCGCCCGTCCGCTTCAAATCATAATCTGGTACCCGGCCGTCAAAACCGCCAATGCCGTACCCGCTGTGTACGGGGCGTACGCTTTCGCCTATCCCGAGGACGAGCGTTTCGTGAGTATCCTCAGCAATTTCCACAACCGCGAGATCGGCTATCTCAGCGCATATATCCGCGACCGCGGCAAGGTCATGGAGTTGATGAGCACTCCGATGTCCGGTATTCGCGATGCCACACCGGCAACCCCGCCGGACAGCGCCGGTTTTCCGTTGATTATCTATCATGCGGGCGAGAGCCATGCCGAAAACGCCGCCCTGTGCGAATATCTCGCCAGCCACGGGTTCGTGGTGGCCACGACTCCGAATATGGGCAGTTTCCAATATCAATTGCAGCGGGACCCGGCCGACCAAGAAAATCTCATCCGGGACCGGGAGTTCATTCTCACTCAGGTGTACGATCTGTCTTTTGTTGACCATAACCGCCTAGGGGTATGCGGCTATCTGTTCGGGGGCTCGACTGCCCTGCTGATGCAGATGCGCAACAGCGATGTTGACGCGGTGGCGGCGCTCGAAGGCGGCTTTGTCCTTCCCGATTTCATCGGGCTGACCAGGCAAAGTCCGGCCTGGGACGCGAATCGGGCGCACGTGCCGCTGATGTTGCTTTACGGGGATACGCCCGCGCCGGATTTGAGCGTTTTTGATTCCCTCACCTACGCCAAGAAATATATCGTCCGGCTGGCGGGATTTCGAGGTTTCGACCTGTCCGGTTACGGATTGATGGCGCTTCCGGTCGGTGACACCGCCGGACCGCCTCCGGAGATGAAAAAAGCCGGCTACGCCGCCGCCAGCCGATACCTGCTTAACTTTTTCAACGCCTACCTGAACAAAAACCAGGAAAGCTTCCAGTTTTTAAGCAGCATGCCCGCCGAACTCGGTTTCGATACCTCGTTAGTTACTTTGTCGTTTCGCGAAGGCGCCGACCTGCCTCCCTCTGAAACTCAGTTTATGAATATCATCCTCGATTACGGTATTGACAAAGGCGTGGAAATTTATGAAAAATTCAAAAACCGGGTGACGCCGGGGAGGCTGTTCCGCGAGGCTCAGTTCAACGCTCTCGGCTACCAGCTGTTACAAACCGGACAGACCGACCAGGCCGTGCAGATATTCCGGATGAACGCCGAAACCTTCCCCCATTCAGCCAACGTCTGGGACAGTTTTGGCGAGGCCTGCGCCGCCGCCGGCGATGTTCAGACCGCCGTGAGCTGCTATAAAAAAGTGCTCGAAGTTCTCCCCGGCGACGCCAATCTCGACGAGCAGACCAAGGGGGTTCTGCGAAGCAACGCTGAAAATTATCTCGGCCGGTCAGGACCAAGCAGCGAACAATGAAAATATTTTAATCTAAAAGGGAGTTAACCATGCACGAGAATCACAACCGTTTGAACCGCCGGGATTTTCTGACCACCGCCGCCACCAGCCTGGCCGGAGCCGGTTTGATGGGCCTGACTCCGACGAATCTGCTCGCCCAGGAATCGGAGGAGAAAGCGACCAGAGAGCTGACCAGAAAAGTCATCTACCGCCGGCTGGGTAAAACCGACATTAATTTGCCAGTAATCAGTATGGGTGTGATGAACGCCGACAATCCCCAGGTCGTCAAAGCCTCCTACGAACTGGGCGTGCGCCATTTCGACACCGCTGCTTATTACCAGTACGGCCGCAACGAACAGATGGTCGGCAATGTCATCAACAAACTGGGCGTGCGCAAGGATGTCGTCATCGCCACCAAGGTAGCTTTTCCCCGCCTCAGCGGCGACCCGACCGAAGAGGAGGTTAAAAACAAATATATCGAACTCTGCGAGGGCAGCCTGTCCCGCCTGGGTACGGATTATGTCGATATTCTCTATCTCCACAATGTCGCCTCGAAAGATGATCTCAACAATCCCGGTATCAAAGCCGCCATGGCCGAGTTGAAAAACCGGAAGAAAGCCCGCTATGTCGGCGTCTCGACCCATTCCAACATGACCGAGGTTATCGCCGAGGCAACCCGGACGGATTTTTACGACGTCGTGTTGACGGCGATAAATTTCACTATGGCCGATGATACGGCGCTTTTGACGGCCATCAAGAACGCGGCCGAAAAAGGCATCGGCATTGTCGCCATGAAAACCCTGGCCGGGGGTGGCCGCTGGCCCAACCCCGAATCCCGTCGCCAGTATCCCTCCGCCGTCATCACCCGCGCCTGCCTGAAATGGGTTCTGCGCAATGAGAATGTGCATAACAGCATCCCGGGGTACGATAATTTCGAACACATGAAAGAGGATTTCGAAGTCGCTTACGATCTCGAGTATACCCCCGAGGAAAAGAAATTTCTGGGCGACAACAACATCAGGTTGAGCATGGGTTTCTGCCGCCAGTGCAAAACCTGTCTGGCTTCCTGTCCCTCGGGAGTCGATATCCCCACGCTCATGCGCACCCACATGTACGCCACCCAGTACGCCAACTTCCACCACGCCCGGGCCACTTTGAACGAAGTCCCGAAAGATAAAAGCCTGCAAAACTGCGTTATATGCGACGCCTGTATCGCCCGCTGCGCCAACACGGTGGATATCGCCCGGAGAATCGAGGAGTTGAAACTGATTTACGCCTGACAAGTCCGCAAATCGCGAACAAAAAAAAGCGCCTGTTTATAGCAGGCGCTTTTTTCATTTTTACGAATCTTACGGGTGAAATCCGATCCGCCAGATTTCGTTATGGCCGCTGCGGTTCGATTGAAAATAAATCATGTCCGAATCCGGCGACCAGCACGGGTTGCGGTCCATACATTCCGCCAGCGTACAGGTGGTATCGACCCCAGTCAGTCGCCACAGCCCAAACGCTGTTCCGCGAGCGTCAGCCACCCAGAGATGGGTGTGCGCCGTCGTCGAGTCCTCCATCGCGAACGCGATATATTTGCCGTCGGGCGACCAGGCCGGCTCGGTGACATCGTTCATTCCCCCGACCACCTGTACCGCCTCACCGCCGGAACGTGGGATTTTCATGATCTCCAGACCGTCCTCGAAAGCCAGCCACTCGCCGTCGTTAGACCACGTCGGATATTCCCCCTCGCACCCGCCATCGACATTATCCGTACAGGTAATGGTATCGACCGAACCCGGGGGATAACTGAAAACAACCATTCCCGCCGAACTTTGGGCGGCTATTTCGGTACCGTCGGGCGACCACTCCGCCCCGTCATCGAAATCTCCGGTGTGAAACAGTGAGGTATCCCCGTTAGCGGCGTTGACTATGCCCAGTACGGATTGCTCGCTCCCGGCCTCGGTCGTACGGAATACAACCAGGTTACTCGCTCTTGACCAGTTGGGTTCGGTGCCGCATGCGGCGAGGATGTAAAGCTGGCTGGTGGTCAAATCCATCTTAACGATACCGTCACCCGACACCCGGAAAGCCAGCCAGTTGCCATCGGGTGAAACCGTCGGGTAATATCCCCCGGAAAAAGTCAACTGCTCCATCGGAACGATTTCAAAGGTTTCAGTCGGTTTCTTCTCGTTGCAGGCCGTTATCAGGACCAACAAACTCACCGGTATGAAAACAATAAAAAGCGCCTTAACAAAACGCATTGATTTGCTCCTCTGGTTTTTCCGTAAATTATAAGATAATGATAACTATATATAAGATACCGGATTATAAAAATCTGTCAACATCTAAAAAATATTAAAACCGGTTTTGAGAGAGTTCACGAAGCGAATATAAATACGAGTTTAAGAAATATATGGCGCCTCGGGCATCACAATCCAGGCGATAATGTAAATCAACAAACCTGTTCCCACCCCGATAATCGTCAAAATAGCCATCAGAAGTCTTATCAGGGTCGGGTCGACATCGAAATACTGGCCCAGCCCGCCGCACACCCCGGCAATTTTACGGTCGGTCAGGGAACGATATAATTTCTTTTCCATAATTTCAAACCTTTCCAGGCGTTTACTTTAATACTTCTTTACGGAGCCGGAATTCAAATGTTTCTCTTCTATTAAATTACCCGCTGAGAGGTTTTTTGCAAATAAAATTAAGCAGAGGCTTGCTTTTATTCGTTTAATTGATAAATTAAGTCTCCTGCCGACGGAACTGACGGGCGGAAGGATGTACATTTATCCTTGCTAAAATGAAATACAAAGACTAACTTTATATATATGATTTAAACTGCTCACGAAACCGCCGACATATTAACTGTAACCTTTAACCGAGGTAATATTATGCGCAAATTCGTGGGATTACTTTTAATCGTTCTTCTCGGCCCGATATTCCTGCAATGTTCGAAATCAACCGAACCGAACAAAACCGACCTTAACGAGCCGAACCGCACACCGGCTCAGTTGACCGCCGCCGAACAGACCCTGCTGAGTTCCACCAACCGCTTCGGGTTCAAACTGTTCCGGGCCGTGAACGATAGCACCGATAGCGCTGAGAATATCTTTATTTCCCCGCTGTCGGTTTCTTATGCGCTCGGGATGACCCTCAATGGCGCCAACGGCCCCACTTTCGATTCCATGGCGGCCGTGCTAGAACATGCTGGGTTGAGCCTTGCCGAAATCAACGACGCCTATTACAACCTGACCAGAATTCTCACCGCTGCCGACCCGTCGGTTATTTTCACCATCGCCAATTCCATCTGGTCGCGTGCGGGTAAAGACATCCAGCCGGATTTCGTCGACAACTGCCAAAACTATTTCGACGCCCTGGTGCGGGTAATGGACTTCCCCGACCCCGCCGACTCCATCAACCAGTGGGTTGCGGACAACACTAACGACATGATAAAGGAAGTCATCCGGCCGCCCATTTCCGACGATATCGCCATGCTGTTAATCAACGCCATTTATTTCAAGGGCGACTGGCGCATTCCCTTCGATACCTCCGAAACTCATGAAGGGAAATTTCATTCCGCCGGAGGAGGCGAGGTTACCTGCGATTTCATGTATAAGGACAGCGAGGAAGACACCACCCTGCGGTATTACGAAAACGACCTTTTCCAGGCCGCGACTGTTCCCTATGGAGACGAGGGTTTCGGTATGACTTTCTTCCTGCCTAAAAATCCGTACACGGTCGACGATATCGTCGCGCAAATGAATGAGACCAGCTGGTCCGCCTGGATGGGCAATTTACACTGGGAAAAATTCCTGTTTTACACGCCCAAGTTCAAGCTGGGATTCAAGGTCGAATTGAAAGGAATTCTGAAGGCGATGGGCATGGCCAACGCCTTCGAACAATCGGCCGATTTCTCCAACATGTTCGTTGACGGCGTCGGCTGGATCGACCAGGTCAAGCACCAGACTTATATCCAGGTTGACGAAAAAGGGACCGAGGCCGCTGCCGTCACGGTGGTTGTGATGGTCGATTCCATAACCTCGCCCATGATTCTTGACCGGCCGTTTTTGTTTGTCGTTCACGAGCAGGTGTCCGGAACGATTCTGTTTATGGGAAAAATCGCCGAACCTGAATGGGAAGATTAGAAACTTGCCCGGAAGCTTAGAAAAAGCCCGCCCCCGGCGGGCTTTTTTCGTTGGTTGCTGTAGCTTGATGGTTCGTTATATCGCAAACAAATCTTACAAGTTCAAATTGACAAGCTAATCTCACATGGTTTTCTTGAAGCCAGGATAAGAAATAATAGGAATAATTGACATCACAATAAATTTTATTATTCAGGGAGTTATTTATGAAAACTTTTTTAGCTGTTATCGGTGGTATCGCCATTATCGTGGTATTAGCCGCCGTCTTCGTCGGCCTGACCGCATGGCTCGGCGAGGACAGCGTACCCTCGAAAACCATCCTTGAAATCGATTTCGAGCGGGCTTTCGTGGAATATGTCCCCAACGACCCTGTCGCCCAGACGTTTTTCGGGAAGGATATGATGGTGCGTGACGTGGTCGAGGCGCTCGAAAAAGCAGCCGGCGACGACCGGGTAATCGGTCTGGTAGCTCATATCGGGGTCGGCTTGATGGGCGGCGCCATCACCCAGGAATTCCGCGACGCGGTCATCAATTTCCGCCAGCACGGGAAAAAAGCCATCGCCTGGTCCGAAACCTTCGGTGAGTTCGGACCCGGCAGCAAAGCTTATTATCTCGCCACCGCTTTCGATGAAATCTACCTCCAGCCATCGGGGGATATCGGCCTTACCGGTATCATGTCCGAATCTCCGTTTATCAAGGGCACTCTGGATAAACTCGACATCGAACCCCGCATGGGTCAGCGTTACGAATACAAAAACGCCGCCAATATGTTCAACGAGAAAAGTTTCACTCCGGCGCACCGCGAGGCGACCTCGCGCATCCTCGAATCCATGTACGAGGGCATGGTTGCTGACATAGCCAAAGCGCGGAGTAAGACCGAAGACGAAATCAAGTTTGTCATTGACCACGGACCGTTGCTCGGCAAGGAAGCCCTTACCGCCGGACTGGTGGACGGCATGGCTTATCGCGACGAGGTTTACGAAAAAGTTAAAGCGCTCGACAAGGACGCTCAGCTGCTCTACCTGTCCGAATATCTCGACCGCGCCGGTCGGCCGCACGCTGACGGCGAGGACGTGGCGCTTATTTACGGCGTCGGCTCGGTAGTACGCGGCTCCAGTGGCTATGACCCGTTGTTCAGTTCGGTTTCAATGGGTTCAGCCACAGTTGCCCAGGCCTTCCGAAAAGCCATCGATGACAAGAAAATCAAGGCGATTCTTTTCCGGGTGGACAGCCCCGGCGGCTCCTATGTCGCCTCGGACGTCATCTGGCGCGAGGTCGTCCGCGCCCGCAAAGCCGGTAAACCTGTTATCGTATCGATGGGCGATGTAGCCGGTTCGGGAGGATATTTTGTCGCCATGCCCGCTGACAAAATCGTCGCTCAGCCGGCCACCATCACCGGCTCCATCGGGGTTCTCGGAGGCAAGATGTACACCACCGGCTTCTGGGAAAAACTCGGAATTACCTGGGACGAAGTTCATTTTGGTCAGAACGCCACCTTCTGGAGCGGTACCGAGGATTACTCTCCCTCGGAAAAAGAACGCAGCGACGCCTGGCTGGACCGCATTTACGAGGATTTCACGACCAAAGTAGCCGAGGGCCGCAACCTGCCTATTGAAAAAGTTAAAGAAATCGCCAAAGGACGCGTCTGGACCGGCTCTGACGCCCTCGAGTTGGGTCTGGTCGATGAACTGGGCGGTTTCCCGGTCGCCATCCGGTTGATAAAAGAAACCTTGAATATTCCCGAAGGTGAGGATATCGAACTGGTGCTGCTGCCTAAAGAAAAAAGCATATGGAACGCTCTGATGGGCGACGACGCCGACAACAGCGAAGGTGAAACTGTTTCGCTGGGCATGGCCAAATACCTGAAGGCGGTGCAGCCCTATATCCGTTTCGCGGCCGAGACCGGGCTTATCGAGGATAAACGGGTGCTGATGATGCCCGCGATGGAATTTTCAGATTAATTTAATTAGCGTGCGGTCTGGGCTCTGTTCCTGACCGCACCACCGTCAAATGTAAAATTATTACGTGTCCGGCATGTCGCCTGACACCGGAACCAAAAGGAATTAAGCATGCCGAGGATCGAGAACATTAACTGGTACCGGGACAGCAAAGCCGAAGAAAAACAGGAACCCGGTATCCGCCATTCGTTCGTTTCCAGTCTGGCTACCGTGCTTAACCATATCGACGGACATCTTGAACCTTCCTGGCTGATGGGGAGTACGGCGTTCGCCTTTCGCATTTTCGTCAACGATACCTTTTGTCCCAGCGCTATGAGCATATTCGACTGGACGGCGATTCTCCCTGAAGCGGTCGAGCAAATGGGACACGACTGTTACTATATCAGCCGCCTCTGGGACGAAAGCGAACACGAGGCTGACCGACGACGCCAGGCTCAGGAACTAATCTGCACCGCTATTGACAGCGGCGTGCCCGCCGTAGTCTGGGATATTGCCGACGCCGAATGGGGGGTCATTACCGGCTACGACGACCGCGCCCAAATTTACAATACCCTGACCTGTAAAGGCGAAGAAGCCGAACTGAAATTCGACCGGCTGGGCTTAAATGGGATCAATATCCTGTCAGTGACCATCCCCGGCGGTTCCAACGGCCGGAGTCGCGAAGATATCATCCTCAACGCCCTGAAAGCCGCCGTTGACCATGCCGAGCAGAAGGAATCAATCCAACTACCCGAATACAAAGACGGCTTTGAGGCATATGACTACTGGTCGAACATCTTCGAATCCTGGGCCACGCTTAGTAAAGCCGGTAAAGACAATAATATCGGGGTCGATATTTATTCCTTCGCGGAATATTACGCTTCCCATTACTATTCGGCCAGATGTTACGCCCGGAATTTCCTCGAACAAATTAAAAACGACAACGACCGGCTCGAAAAAGCGTTTCAGGCCTATAAAAAAGTGGCGGACTTCTTGAAACCGGTCTGGGAAAAAACACCAAAGGTCAACAGTCACGGCATCGAATTGCTGAAATCACATGCTAACAATATCCAGAACGCCAAAAAAGCCGAGGAAGAGGGTATCGGTCATATCAAGGATTATCTCGCCCGAACCGGCGGCGCACCGCGAGCCTCGATATCACTGGACTGATTTTTTGTGCCCGGAGCCCCCGGCCTGCTGTGGGTTCCATCCCCTGCTTCTTTTTCCT
>JBMOKZ010000184.1:0-14013 GCA_049324195.1 Candidatus Zixiibacteriota bacterium
TCGCCAACAAAGCCTTTATCTGCCAGTATTCGGCCGCTCTGAAATTATTTATTTCTTCTTCGCGTTCACAGATAAGTCGAAGCGAAACCGACTGAACCCGTCCGGCGGAGAGATTCCGGGCGACCGTTTTCCACAAAAAAGGCGAGACGATATAGCCCACCAGCCGGTCGAGCACGCGCCGGGCCTGCTGGGCGTAAACGAGATTGTTGTCGATTTCACGGGGATTTTTAATCGCTTCCAGAACGGCGGACTTGGTAATTTCGTTAAACGTCACTCTCAGAAACCGAGCTTTGGCGCCTTTCAGGCTTTTGGCGACATGCCAGGCAATAGCTTCACCTTCGCGGTCGGGGTCTGGGGCGAGATAAACGGTATCGACTTTTTGGGCGGCTTTTTTCAATTCGGTGATGATTTTTTCTTTGCCCTTTATAACCTTGTATTCGGGTGTAAATTCGTGCTCGACATCAACCCCGAGCTTCGATTTGGGCAAATCGATAATATGCCCGACCGTGGACATGATATCATAGTCCTTACCCAGGAATCGATTCAGAGTTTTAGATTTGGCGGGAGATTCAACGATTACAAGGTTTTTAGCCATAGCTTACCTATATTAATATTTGTTTATTGATTAAAGCTTTTGCTATCGGGCCGTTCAAATTCAATTTTACCGTCCAACAGGTCTTTAAGGGCCACCATGGTAATTTTGCGGGCTTCGATATCAACCTCGGCATTCTCTTCCATCTTTTCCAGGCTGGCCAGACGTCTTAAATTCAAATGACGCGCATGCTGAGCCGCAAGAATCACGGCCTCGTAACGATTACACGGTAATTTCTTCAAATCATCGGTAGGTACTATCGGCATAATATCCTCCTTCTAAATATCAGTAACCAATTTTTTCCATAAATAGTTTCTTATTAATGTTATCCGTTCGGCACTCATGGGCATTAATGATACTCAAAACCTGTTTGATAGCCACATTAAGTTCCTTGTTAATAACAACATAATCAAATTTGTCGAACAATTTCATTTCTTTTTTGGCGTTTTCGAAACGGACCTTGAGCTGCTCGGCGGTTTCGGTGCCGCGCCGCCGCAAACGCCGCTTCAGCTCTGCAATCGAGGGCGGCGAAATGAAAATCGTAATAGCATCAGGATATTCCTTGCGAAGTTTAAACGCCCCCTGAACATCGACATCGAGAATAATCACGCCTCCTTTTTGGCGGATGCGGTCGAGCGGTCCTCGCGGAGTACCATACTGATAAAGATGCACCTTGAAATGTTCGGCGAAGAAATCTATTTTGACCAAATCCCCAAATTTGTCGTCAGTCACGAAATGGTATTCCCGACCGTTACGTTCCCCGATTCTCTTTTTACGGGTCGTGTATGAGACTGAAAAAGTCCAGCCCTGCCGACGTCGGGTCGGGGAGAGTAATTTCCGGCAGATGGAGGTTTTACCGCCACCCGAGGGTGAGGAAATAATCACAATTTTGCCCGGCTTGGGTTGACTCATCCGATTAGTATCTCTCGCTTATTCGATGTTTTGCACTTGTTCACGTAGTTTTTCGATCTCTTCTTTCAGGTTAATCACGTGAGAAGAGATACTGAATTCGGAGCTTTTGGAGCCGATAGTATTGGCTTCGCGGTTCATCTCCTGAAGGATAAAGTTAAGCCTCTTACCTATTTGCTCCTTTATTTTCAAGGACTTACGAAACTGTTCCACATGTATCTGGAGCCGCGACAATTCCTCGGCAATATCGGTCCGGTCGGCAAATAAAACGATTTCTTCTTCCAGCCGCAGCGAATCCCGGTCATGACTTTCGAGAAGTTCATTAATCCGTTTGGTCAGTTTCTCACGATAAGTCTTAACGGCATCGACGGTTTTCGATTCGACTTCTTTGATTGTAGCGACCATCAGATTCAATCTCTTATTCATTTCCTTTTCGAGCGCCAAACCTTCCTGGTTCCGCATCGCCACCAGTGCGGACAATGCCTTGTCTATGACCTTTTGCAGAGCTTTCCAGACGGCATCAAGGTCAAATTCTTTCGTCTCCGGCAAAGCGACATCGGGCAACAGTAACAAGTCACGGACCGTGATTTCACCGGTTAGTTTAAGTTCTTTTTGGGCGGCGCGAAGCTGCTTGTGATAGGCCCTGAGCGCCTTCATATTAATATTATATTGTCCGACCGCGGTATCGTTTTCTTCGAGTTCGATATTGAGATTAATTTTACCGCGATGAAGCCGGTCGCTGACCAGTTCCCTGATTTTATTTTCCATAGCGGAAAACTGCCGGGGCAATTTGATGTAATAATCCAGAAAACGGCTGTTGACGCTGGAAACTTCGATTATAAACTTCCCGTATTTAGTTTTCTGTTCGGCCCGACCGAACCCGGTCATGGATTTCATACCTGTCTTTCCTCATAGAATGGCTCAAAAATAGAGGTTCCTGAATAAATGTCAACCGTTATTCTTAACAACAAATCTTAAAATTATGAATTTGGCCGAAATTATCAGTTTTTCAGGTCAATCAAGTCACCGGAAACCGTTTTTTTGATATTTGGCTTCCTGATGGAGGCAAGCCGAGCCAGGGTGGATTTGATGCGTAATGCTGATTCCTCGATTATCCTGACTTTTCGGTCGATTTCCGGTGCCAGCCGGTAACCGTTGTGCAGCAACAGTTCCGCTTCTCCGAGAATAGTCATTAACGGGTTGTTGATTTCATGTGACAGAGTGCTGACGGTCAGATTAACCAGGTCGTCCCCATTATCTGATTGAACCAGTTCATGCAGAACCTCTCGAGCTGTTCGTAAGGTGGTGGTATCGATCGCCCGTTCGATCAGGTGCGGGATCAATATATGGAATGATTTTTCCTTGACCAAAAACTCATTCGCTCCAGCTTTGAGCGCCCGTTCCGAAAGCCGGTCGATATCTTCGATGGCCAGGTAAATAATCACCAGCCGGACATCTTCATCGCGAAGCATCTGCAGATACTCCAGCCCCTGATACTCGCTGAGCTGATTGTCGATTATGGCGATATCATAGCGGTTGCGCGTAATTTCATCCAGGGCGGCGGTGGCCGAACGAAAAACACTTAATGATGCCTCAGGAAATTTCTCCTGCAGTTCCCGCTTTATCAGCAGGGCGTGAAATTTGTTTTCTTCCAGTAAAAGGATGCGCACCTTCAACCCCATAACGTTGTTATGACGGAAAAACAGGCAGGTTCAATTTTATCCGGGTGCCTTCTTTACCCGGTTCTTCCAGATGAATCTTGCCCCCAATGCTTTCGACCATCTGAACGATTATTGATGGTTCGCCTTCTTTGTTGTGGTCCACCGGCGTTTTTCTTGCCGGGAGCGTGGAAAACAGTTCGAAAAACTGTCTGCGATAGCATTCCGGTAAAGCCGGGCCGTCGTCGATAATATCGATTTCGCACCGATTATTCTGCAACCGGGCGTTAATAGTCAGCGAAAAGGCGTTGTTCTCTGAGTACTTAATCAGGTTACAAAGGATATTCTTGATTATGGTTATAAGCTTGCCGCGCCATACCTTGATTTTAGGCATATCGTTAATTTTCAAATCGACCCGAACCCCGGGATACACGGTCTGTACTTCCTGAAGCACCTGGTTGGCGACCAGGTTTAAATCGGTCAGACGCGGGATATCGAGCTGCTCGTTGAGTTCGAGCTGCCAGCTCAAATTATTCACCAGGCGCTCGACCTTTGACAAACCGTCTTTCAGGCACAGCAACAGGAAATTTCCGTTACTGTCGAGCTGGTTGTAATACTCATGGGTCAGTTTTTCCGAAAAGCCCATTACCGTCCCCATATATGCCTTGACCTCTTCCAGCAACAGCGAAAGCAATCTATTTTCGACGGTTTTGCCGCCTTCCTCGCGGCTACCGACCATCTTCAGCGGCAGGAACATCAGGCAGGTGGAGAGCGTTTCCCGGCGCAACATTACCTTGAAAATGGAAAGCAGGCTTTTATGCCCGCCCTGCAGGTTGACCACCATATCGAAATTGACCTGCTGGCCCCCGGAATTCATATCGACATAGGTCGCAATCGTCCGGGCGATTTCCGACGTATTGTCCGCACTAAGTTTATCCAGAAGGTTTTTATAATGGCCCGTCAGTGCCGGCCCTTCGAAAAGTTTTGTCGCCTCGTTGTTGTGTTGTTCGATGCGACCATCGGAGGTCACCACGACCGCTCCGATACCCAGGCTGTCGAGGAAATTGAGAGTGAACGAGCTATCGCCGGACAGATTCTCGACCTGATATCCCGACGGCGGAGCCAGGACCGCAGCCGCCAGACCGGACGCCAATTCCGCTCTATGACAAGCAGCGACATTATCCGTTTCGAGTTTTTCTCCGAAGATAAAACGCAACGTCAGGCAGACACCGCTCGACGGTAAAATCACCGGGGTGATATACTCCTGCGGCGCCGAACCTTCCCGCTCGACCGCTTTTCGCACTGCCTCGCCATCGATGAAAGAATAACCGGACCCTTCTGCGGTCAGCCGTTCCAGAAGAGGCGTGACCCGACGGCGACTGTTATCGACCACGGGGGTACCGGTGAAATATTTTAAAATATTATCAATCTTTTCGTAGATAAAAACAGCTTCAGCCGCAGTATAATCGCGGGCCAGCCGGGCAAACTCCCCCCCACTAACCGGTTGGCAGGAAGCTAACAGTTCTTTCAAAAATGATTCGGTCGCGTCGGATACAGCCTGCAAACCGGCCTCCGGTACAGGCGTTTTTTTGTCGTGAGTATTGATAATGATCTGGTAATTAACCGGGTTCCCGGCAATAAAATTCAACGACATCACCGCCGACGCCGGGATGCGTTCATGATTCTGGTTAAGCAGTTGAATTTCGGTGGATTCAAAAAAGGTTTCGTAACGGTTATGTTGAATCAACAGTTCGTTCAGAATTTCATGGTCGTGCTCGTCAAGAAAATCCTGAAAGGATTTCCCGAACAGTTCTTCCTTGGTCTGGCCGAGAATTCTCTCGATCTCATCGTCAATATAGACGAATCTCCCCTTGAGGTCGATTTTACAAACGGCGCATTTTTTTATCCGGGCTCTAACCTTGTTTAGCGCTGACATAGTATCTTGTCTAATTCAGTTATTGCCGGCCTCCCGGTCGGCGCTTATGCGTATATCTTACTTATAGTTAATACATCGGCTAAAACGCCGGGATATTGACCGGTTACCCTTCTCTTTTCAGAACTGACCCGGAATTTCCAAAAATTTTATGACGAATCAGCCAAAAGACCTGAGGGAGGTGTAAGACCTTGAATTATTTCAGCTTGCAGGAATTAAGCTAATCTTCGAGAAGCCGGAAAGCCGGGAAAAGGTTGGCCGGGACACGAACCCGAGCACGGGTGAAGCGGAAAAAGTAATAATTGTTATCCCGGTTTTTATCACGGACACGAAAACGCGGGTCAAGAATCACCGCAATAGGTCGGTCGGGAACCGGACGGGAAAATGTATACCGACCGTTTTGAAAACGCTCGCTCTCAACTATCTCGAAAAGCGTATCCGTTTGACTCAGGACCAATCCGATTTCGAGCGGTGCGGGGATATCGCCGTAGCGAATGATTTCTCCTTCAACCAATCCGCCGCCGGGAAACGGTCGGAATGACGTTTTCCCCAATTGAAAATCGATTGCATGAGGAACCTGAGAGTAGTCGTCATAAAACCAGGTATATCGGCCGCTTTCGAGTTCCTCAACGAGACGTTCAAACGTATTTTCAAAGACGATACGGTAACGGGAATTCTTCATATAATCGCGAAGCAGCTTATCGAACGTTTCTTCCCCGAGACAATAACGAAGCGACTGCAAATCAACAGGCCGGGACACCAGCGTGTACCTATTAAAATCATAAACCTCGCGATTCGTGTTATCCGCCAACAAAGCCCGCGCGTACTTTTCGTAAACCCGGCAGCCCTTGCCCCCCTCCTGCCGGCATAAAAAATCCATCGTCAATAACGCCGCCAGGGAGGGATTAAAGCGGTCGTCAACAGTTTCACCCGGGGCAATTCGCGGGAACCAGCTCTCGATTATTTTCAAAGTCAGATACACCGTTAATTTTTCTCTGCCGTTGATATACGCCGGGACAGGGATAAAATTATCGGGCGGCTCCGTATCAGCCCGGTCAGAACCGGTGACGACAGTGAGTTCCCGATAAGGGTACCTCCCTAAAATCGCAGTCATATCCGCAATAATTTCATTAACAGTTTTAATTACTTCTTCCTGCCAGAGTTTGGATTTGACCGAACTATAAGCTGTCGTGATAAGGGTCTGGTCGGTTTCGGTCCGGTCCAGCGAGAAATTCTTCCCGATAACAAACGAAAAACCCTGCACCCCCCGCGTGCGCCAGTAATATTCCTTGTACCCCTTCGCGAACATCGGGTGATATACCACACCCGGAACCAGCTCCGCTTGCTGCTTGACAAGGTCGATATAAAGCGAATCTTCGGACAATTTTGGAAGAAAACCGTAATGTTCTCTTTCATTCAAAAGATGTCCTGAGCCGATAAGACTGTAAGCACTGTCTATTTTCAGGCTGACTCGAAAAACGCTGTAATCGTTCAGGCGTTTTCCGCTAATGGTATCTTTTTCGAAATGCCAGTGGCCGCCTTCATAAACAGGAATAACCGGATGCCAGGTGTCAACCGTCAGGGTCCTGCTTGAAAAATCAGGAACAGCGGCAGCACTGCCAAGACGTGTTTCGAAAACGACAATAAAGAAACCCTCGCCACCGGGTATGAGTGGGGTCGGCAGAAAAATTTTCATCAGGGAACTATCGCCGGCCATTTCCGGATTTTTTAAAAGCGGGGCGACATTATATAAAAGCGTATCGAGGCGGCAAAAGCCGTGATTCAGCGCCTGAAGTTTCCCGGCAAGAATGTCCTCGAATACCAGCGAAGTCAAATCCGGCTCATGACCGGGGGCGTAAGTAGGGTATCCAAGATCGAGATAGATGGCTTTTAAAGTATCTTCGGAAAGGTTACGATAGACGATTTCAGCTTTCCCCCGGATTAAAAGCGACTCGGGAACAAACTCAGCCTTGAGGGTGTAATTCGTTTTCCAGTCTTCGAGCGTACGGGTCATGATATCGTCCTCGGCGAACCGGCCGTGCCCGGGCACCTGCCAGGCAAAAGACAAGTTGCCGGCCAAGAACAACAGAGCTGTCAGCAAAAATTTTTTCATTTGTACTATCACAGCACTTTACCGAGAAAGGCGCGAGTGCGTTCGTTTCGGGGATTGTCCAGCACCTGTTCGGGCGGGCCGGACTCGATAATTTTACCGTCATCGAGAAAGACAACTTTGTCGGCGACCTCGCGGGCAAAACCGATTTCGTGAGTCACTGCCAGCATAGTCATGCCCTCTCGGGCCAGTTGTTTCATCACCTCGAGCACCTCGCCGATCATCTCCGGGTCGAGCGCTGAAGTTACCTCGTCGAACAGCATTATCCTGGGGTTCATCGCCAGCGCCCGGGCGATCGCCACCCGTTGTTTCTGGCCGCCGGAAAGCTGGCCGGGAAAGACATCGATTTTGTCGAGCAGGTCCACTTTCGCGAGCAGTTCACGGCTGATAGCCGAAGCTTCCTTCCGGCTACGCCTGCGCACCACCCGCTGGGCGAGATTGACGTTGTTCAGCACCGTCAGGTGCGGGAACAGATTGAAATTCTGGAAGACCATGCCGACCTCGAGCCGAATCTGGTGGATTTGTTTGTGCGAACGGTCTATTTTTAAACCATCGATACTGATTTCTCCCGCCTGGATATCCTCAAGAGCGTTGAGACAGCGAAGCAGGGTCGATTTGCCCGAACCCGATGGTCCGATAATGCAAACCACCTCACCCCTGGCGACTTCCAGACTGACGCCGTCCACGGCAGTAACATTACCATAGCGGCAGACGATATTTTTAACCTCGATTATCATTTCTTTTCCGCCCCATAGCCGTGGACGGCTACTTTCTTTTCCAGAATTTTTACCAGCCGGGTTAGCGACAGCGTCAGGATAAGGTAAATCAAACCGACGATGAGCCAGGTCTGGAAATCGAGGAAATACTGGGAGGTGTATTCGCGGCCGGCGCGGGTCAGTTCTCGCAGACCGATGATGGAAACCAGCGAGGAATCCTTGAGGCAGGCGATAAACTCGTTGGCCGCCGGCGGGACGACGATGCGTACCGACTGAGGCAGGATAATATGGCGCAGCGTCTGCCAGCGCGTCATCCCGAGCGACATCGCGGCCTCGTGCTGGCCGTAGTCGATAGCCTCGATACCCGAACGGAAAATCTCGGCCATGTAGGCACCGTAACAGACTCCTACCGCCAGCACCCCCGCGACCAGCCGGTCGAGATTTATAATTTTTCCCAGCCCGAAATAAAAGAAAAATATCAAGACTAACAGCGGCACCCCCCGCAGGACGTTGATATAGACTCCGGCGATCCAGCGGACAAACCGGTTGCGGGAAATACGGGCGATACCGAACAGCAGGCCGAAAACAAGAGCGATAATATAGGCAAGCACGCTGATCAGAATCGTCCAGTGCACCACCTGTACGAGGTAATAAAATATTTTGGACAGGATGCCCAGTTGTTCGACCAGCCAGCTCAAAAATAACCCTTTCTTTGTCCTAATGGTACGAAAGACAAAGAAAAGAATCAAGTCCAGTAATCGTTCGGAATTTTTTTATCGGAAGGGGTCGACCTCTTCCCGGACGAGCGTGCGTTCGGGTTTGAGATTGACCGCCTGATTGTCCTTGCGGGTGATGACACCGGGAGTGCCGACCACGGTGCAGTTGTCCGGGATATCGACCATGTACAAGAAGGTATTGGCGCCGATACGGACGTTGTTGCCCACCCTTATCGGCCCCAACAGAATGGCTCCGGTGCCGATATAGACGTTGTCACCCAGCGAGGGGTGCCGTTTACCGATATGTTTACCGGTGCCGCCGAGCGTGACATTATGGAAAAGGACGCAGTTGTTGCCGATGGTGGTGGTTTCGCCGATAACGATGCCGTGGCCATGGTCGATAAAACAACCCGCCCCGATGCGGGCGCCGGGATGAATCTCGACTCCGGTGAAAAAGCGGTTTATTTCCGAAAGAAACCGTGGAATGAACGGTATCTTCAAATTATACAAAACATGAATGAACCGGTGAAAAAACAGCGCCAGGAACCCGGGATAGATAATAAACTCGATATTCCGTGCGGCGGGGTCGTTTCGGTATATGGCTTTGATGTCTTCGACGATTGACTTTATTATCATATCCCTATTATCGACATAATCAGTTTTTTTTGACTACTTTTTCTTTTTTATCAGCCCCTGAAACAAATCAGTGGCTTTATCTTTTAAGTTATCACCGGCGTTTTTGGTCAAAGCCGAATAATCGATATCCGCCTCGGGTTTATCGACCGTTCCGAAAATCTTGATAGGCAACTTAACTCGTCCGGTTTCATCGTCCGACAAGATTCCGGCCAGCCCGCTCAGCATACCGCCCTGAGAAG
Organism: Candidatus Zixiibacteriota bacterium; assembly: GCA_049324195.1. Classification (GTDB taxonomy): domain Bacteria; phylum Zixibacteria; class MSB-5A5; order GN15; family FEB-12; genus JAFGNW01. The sequence continues at coordinate 9,510 of JBMOKZ010000184.1, forward strand.
TCAATTTTTTTGTGGTTTCCTCGGAAAGCAGAATCGTGCCGGTATATTCGATATCATTATTAAATCCGTAATAACCGCCTACCTCCAGATCGCCGATACTGCCCAGCCTTGATTTCATGTTATCCAGATAAACCTTACCGTCTTTAACCGTAATATTGCTTTTTAAATTCTTTAACGGTTGTTCTTTGTCAAACGTTTGTCCCGTTTTTTCGGCCAGGTTGCTCAACAAGGAATTAATAGCTCCCGAGGTAACCAGTTTGCCGTCGAGCATATCCCCCACCCCATTCATGGTCAACGAGTTAAGGAACTGATCCGGTTCCCAGCCAGCTGCGTCGTAATCCCCGTTCAGGTCTATCTTGCCGTAAACAAACCCGCCGAATTTGGAAAATCGGTCGACAAAATCGTTAACTTCGATCTGCTTGGCCGAAAATTTTCCAGTATAACGCGGAGTATCGAAATCGTTCAAATCGACGGTCGTCTCTCCCGAAACCAACCCGGAATAAACCTTCCCGGTCACCTCGTAAGCGGTAATTTTTCGGTCAAGATATTTGAGCTTACCTTCGATATTGGTAAACTCAATCTGGGTGTAAATCAAAGTATCAATTTTAAACGTTCCCCGGCCGTCGATATCGGGTACCATCACCATCGAAACGGAATCGACCGAAATCCCTTCGCCCGGCGTCACCGCCCCCGAACCGGGCACTGCTTCCGGAAAGAGCTTGTCGACATCGAACCGCTTCGAACTCAATTCGAAATTAAACAATGGCCGTTTGACCTTGGAGCGGTCAATACTTTCCAGCGGCAGAAGGTATGGGAAAGGGTTGGCCAGTTTCCCTGCCATAAAGACATCGCTGGAAACGAACTTGACATCAAATTTTTTGATATCGATCGTATCCGGTTGGATATCCATCTCAGCCGCGAAATTACGAATCGGTTCCGGCAACAGGGAATCGGTATAAGCGGCGTCTTTAACCGAAGCCTTGCCGCGCACCTGGAAGTTTTCCAGGTTGCCGGTGGAGCCGTTCAACTGCAGATCCATCGCGAACAGCCCCTTCATTTCCGGATGGCCCTTTTCCGGCAAAAAGCCGTTCAAGAGGGTCAGGTTGACATTGCCGGCCAAGTGACCGTCGATCGATGGATGAATTTTCAGCGCTGCTGCGGAATCGGCCAGCATCATCGCCACCAGGTTGTAAACCCGCCCGTCAAAAGACAGGTCGCCCGATTTTGTGCGGGCGTTGAAATTTTTGACATTGACCAGATTCTGGTCAAAATAAAGGTCAAGCGCGAACGACTCAATCGGCTCCGGCAGCAGGGTCGAATTGTAGGTGCCGTTCTGGATATCCAGATTGCCGGAGAAATTCATATTGGTGTAATCCTTGACGGCACCGGAAAATTTCATGTCAAACCCGGCGTCGCCGGTAACTTTGTGTTTCTCCTGGGCCGGCAAAAACGGTTCTAAAAAGACGAGATTGAAATTCCCCGCCAGTTCACCGTCAACTGTCGGGTTCTCAAAATCCTTGACCAGCAGATGCCCCTTAAACGGCTTGCTGTCGAAACTGCCTTCCTCAATCACCATGCGCAAATTGTCGTTTTTGAAATCCATGATCGCGCGGCGGAAAGTCAAATGACCGGGGATATCCTTCTTGATCATTTTCATATCGCTGATTGTCGCCGAACCGGTGTAAACAAGCGGCTCGTTCGCGACCGAGGCATTGTATTCCAGATCCGTGTTGAATGAAAAATCACCCTCAATTTCGAAATCCGCCACGGCTTCGAGCTGTTTTTCCGGCAGCAACTTGAAAAGGTCCGCCACCGAAATTTTATCGGACTTGACATTCAATTTGGCGTCCGGCTTATCCAGGACTCCGGCAACCTCGCCGTTCAGCTTGAATTTCAAGCCGTTCAATTCCAGGTCGGTCTGCTCGATTGCCAGGTGGTCACCGGTCACGTCGTAACTGAATTCGTAGTTGAGCGCGATAGCGTACGAGGGATACGGCTCGTCGAGCGTCAGTTCGATTTCCCCGGCATCGAGTTTCCCCGAGGACTCATAATAATTCTCGCGCGGATTCGACAGGGTGGTGGCCAGATTGAGCTCGTTCAATTTGAGCGTGACTCCGGAACTGTCATCGACATACACCAGGTTGCCGTCGTTGATTTCGAACCGGTCGAACGAGACGGCGGCCGATGCCGCCTTGGTTTCCGCCGGAAGTTTGGCGACCTCGGGCGGAAGCACCGTATCGACCGCGGCGAACGTGAAATTGTTGGCGCCGTCGGTGTTCTTTAAAAGGTTGACTATGGGTTTGTTAATTATCAGACGGTTGATACGAAAGTTTTTGGTCAGTAGCGGCAAAAGCCGCAGTTTGATATCGACATTTTCGGCTTTCAGCAGCGGTTCACCCTTGAAACCCTCGGGATTGCCCACGCCGACCTCGACAAGTTTTATTCCCAGCCCGCCCCAGAACGACAGGTCCAGGTCCTCGACTGTCAGCGGTCGGCCCAGCGCCGCGCTGCCTTCCCTGACAGCGTAGGCTTTCGCTTTCTCTACCGGGAAAAAGAGTTTCAGACCGATTACAGCCAGAATGATCATACCGACAAAAATACCGGCTATCCATAAAAGTATTTTCAATAATTTCTTCATCACCTTACCCTGACTTAAAAATATTATTACCTTAAGGAAATTATGGTAATTACTTCTCTTCTGACAATCAACTTTTAATTTTAGACACTCCGGAAAGGGTTTTGGATTCAGATATTTTCAATTCAATAAAAAAGGCAAGTAACGGGTTTTACCTGCCTTCCCATAACCGCTTGGGCCGGTTAGAATTCGATTGACTGCCCCGGTTTCAATATAACCACTTCGCTGCCGGTTACTTTTCCGGCGAACTCCTCCGCCGAAGCCGCGATCAGCGGCCAGGTGTTATAGTGGAAGGGCACGACTTTTTTGGGTTGGAGAAACTCAACGGCCTTGACGGCGTCGTTTATATCCATGGTAAAATTATCGCCGATAGGCAGGAAAGCCAGCTCGATATCGTTCATCTCGCCGATGAGTTTCATGTCGTAAAACAAACCGGTGTCGCCGGGATGATAGACGGTTTTGCCGCCGAGAGTGATTAAAAACCCGACCGGCGGACCGGTGTAACGGGAGGCATCGGGACCGTAGCCTCCGCCGTGATGGGCGATGGTCAGTTTCACCCGGCCGAAATCGAAATCATGGCCGCCGCCGATATGCATCGGATGCACTGTAGCTCCCTCCGCCCCGCACAGGTTGGCCAGCTCAAAATTGGCGATAATGGTGGCTTTGTTGCGTTTGGCGATAGCGATGCCGTCGCCGACATGGTCGCCGTGGCCATGGGTTATCAGCACGTAATCGGCCTTGATATCGCCGGCTTTGGCCGAGGCCTGGGGGTTGTCGGTGAGGAACGGGTCGATAATGAGATTATGTTTGCCATCGGTAAGGCTCACACACGAATGGCCTAAAAAGGTCGCCTTGGGCATTTTGTCCTCCTTAATTTATAATCTTTTGCTTGCAGTAATTACACGATAATTAACCGCCCGCTCTTTGTCAACCGTTGAGACGACCAAGAAAAAGCTGTCAGGGACAGAGCCCCGACAGCACGAAGAAAGAAGTCTTGTAATATCAGGTACCTCGCCCGATGGTATATAAAAATTACTACTATAAATACTCTAGAAAATGTCAGATAATATTTTATTATTATAGGTCACTTGACATAAATATAAAGCAGTATATATTTATCATAATATTCATTTGAAAAATAAACCATAAGATTATTGATTGTCTATTCTTAATCGGATTAAAATAATAATCGTAAACCAAAATTTTATGAAAATTAAAAATATTTTAAAATTATTCTTAATCGTGGTTTTCCCTATTCTCATTTTAGGATTCAATGTTTTTGAAAAAACAGAAATATACTCTTCATTTATTAATCTGAGTGGTGCAGAATTTGCCATAAAGAATAAACTATCTACAAATTTTGGAGATCCAAAAAGGTTAATTATCACTTCCCAAGATGATCCTGAATTTGAGCATTTATGGCAATTAATCAAAGATAATTCAACATATCCCCTCCCAGAAAAACAGCCGATGATTATTTCTCGCCTTGCAATTGAAAATGGAGCATATGTTACTTTATCAAATGACAAGAAAATAGTTCTCGTACCCGATAACACACCAGTATATGCTATCATGAAATCAGAAGAAGTAGTATCTCTGGGTAGTGCGACAGAGAAAGATATGTTTATGATAGGTACGATTGGAGATATAAAAAAATGGTTAGAGGTTAAGAAGGATCATATCCGTTCTGTAAGAGATCTAATCGTCACTCTAATATCTATAATATTAGGTATTGTTGTAGAATTCGGGTGGAAAGATACTAAAAGAGGTCAAAAGTTAAAATTTCAGAACATAACAACAATATCTTTAAAGCGCCGACAGAAATCCCTTCCTGACAACCCATCAATTTCCCCACCCAATTTCAACTAA
>JBMOKZ010000185.1:0-10867 GCA_049324195.1 Candidatus Zixiibacteriota bacterium
TAAACACGCGTTAAATCAAAATCCAAATCCATGCCCCTCGAAGCACCCCACGCTTCGATGACTCTCTCCCAGTAATAAGCGGATGTATCGTACAACCATTCACTTCCCTCGTATGTAACGGTACTCTTATATGTACCGTTATAACGAGTACCGGTCGAAGTAAAGTCGATGACAAGGATCTCACGCTCATACTTCGGCTGAATCACCTTTATCGCTACGTAGTCAGGCGTCAGGTCAACCACATTGGCGGCATCCCGAGCCTGGATCCAGAAGATAAAACGTTTGGCGCGGGTGGTATCGGCAACCGGATCGCTGACCGGCGGGAAAATGTCGTAAAGGGTATCCCGTACAGTAGTTACCCAGCCGCCCGAAGATGCCTGGACGCAATTATATGTCGGGTCGTTAAGAAAATCCTCATCGTTAATATCAAACAGCGTGTCGAAACGACCGTAAACGCCCCATTCACTGATACTGTCTTGGCTGGGGTAAAGGCTGTCAACGTAAATGGTATCAGCATCTATTTCCACGTAACAGGTATCGGTCAGAGTATCACAGACATAGGACGAGTCAACAAGAACGAAAAATTCGTTCAGGGCGTCGAGTCTGTCCCAGATATATATCTGAGCGGTATTGGTTACGAACACCGTTTTGACGAAATTATCAATGATCTCATTATATACGCTGTTAGCGGTGTCGAGATATTCATACGGGCCAAAAAGTTTCCATTGGAATTCGAAAAGCGTGTCCTCGAGATCCGGGTCGGAAGCTTCCCAACGGACCGGAATACCGGTATTAACGCCGCCCGAAGTCGCCGAATTGATGTAATCCCTATCCACGTCGACACCGACGATTTCGGTTTCCGGGGGATAGTCGTTTCTCAAAATCTTGAGATAAACCACGCTGGAACTGGCGTTCAAATCATCGAAAGCCTGAAGGAAAACGTACTGCGGCACATATTCCAGAACGGGATTGTTCAGACTGGCCGACATGGCCACGATATTGGAAGTCTGTGGTTCGTCGATAGTCACTTGCAAATAGGTCGGGTACAGGGTATCCCCGCCGACAAAGAAACTATCAGGAACGATGGTATCGACATAAATTGTATCCGGAAAAGTATCAGCCACAATCACCGGCGGCCGGGAACTTCTCGTTTTAAGTTCTATGGCGATATCCTGAGCGGTGCGGCCTTCAGCCAGAAGGAGTTCTTCCTTGACCACCACGTAACGGAACATCTCCACCTGGCCGTCGTTATCGGAACCGACCCAGTGAATGACATCGTTAAAAGATTCTTTATAACCATCGGGGGGAATATTCACGAAATAAACCTGCGGTTCGTTATTGGGCGACTTGTCGCCTTTAATACGATCGGCGCAACTGGACAGGTAGAGCGAGGCGAAAAGGAGCAAGACGCTGGCGAGAATCGTGAATACTGCCGTGCGGCTGTAATATTTATTTTTCAAGCTCATTTCTTTGTCTCCATTCTCGTTAAAACGCAATTAACATACTGAAACGATGAACCTCGGTGAGCAGACCAAAATCCTGATAGGCGTAATCAAAACGGAGTTCGCCGTCCTCGCCAAAGGGGAATTTTATACCGCCGCCGGCAGTAAAGCCGTCTTCATCGTAGTGCATCCGGGCACCGCTCCGCAAAATAAAACGCTCCTTGAAAGTGTACTCCAGCCCCATGTTGTACTTTTCCAGGTTGTCAGAGGGGTGCGTGCCTTCAATCGAGAATGTTACGAAATTATCGGGATATTCAAGCACGTTTATACAACCGCCGAACTTGAAATTGATCGGCAGGGGGTAATCCTGCTGAACCATCGTCATATCCGGACCAAAGTTGGTAATCACCATGGCGATTTTAAAACCACGGAAACCGGTATCGTACGAAGTACCAACGTCGGCCGCCCAGCCGTTCGCTGATTCATCGGCGTAATATTCACCGATGTACTTAACGTTGAAACCGATCGAGAAACGGTCAGTCAGATAACGACCGTAACCAACCGAGATAGCGATATCGTTGGCCATGAATTCACGGCCGGTACCGTCACCGGGGCTCTGGGGATAGGTTCTCTCGGTCATATAACCCGTGGACAGGCCGTAGACGCCGAAAGCGAGAACGCCGCCTATGGATTCCAGCGGAAAACCGACAGCCCCGAAGCCGTAATTGATGTCGGCAGGCATCCTGATATAAGTAAACATGGCTTCACGGCCGAGCAGCGAAGTCAAACCGGCGGGGTTGTAATAAACCGCCGAAATATCATCTGCCACCGCCGTAAACGCATCCGCCATGCCCATCGCCCTGGCCGAAATACCCAATTCGAGGAACTGGGCGCCGGTCGTTCCCACCTTGGCCTGAGCGTTCGCCATCGCAGGCATCAGGGCGACGACCAAAACAAGCAGGCAAAGGACTTTCAAAATGCCAGTGCGGGGATAATTCGATAAGCGCAGCACTTGACGTCTTTTTTGCATTATCATCTTAACCTCATCTATTTTCAAACTACTTTTTTCCTCAAATTTCTTACAGGTTAACTTCCAGACCAAGTCTGATCTGACGCCCATAATCCCAGTTGTACGGGTTCAGGTCATATTCCGTCCCGCCGTAAACGACCCCGGAAATGTTCTGCTGGGTATCGGGACGACCGGTTTTGGTATAAATATTGGTCACGTTTCTGGTATCGAAAATATTTTCAATCCAGATGATGAAACTGTAATCCAGACCCCACAGCGAGAAGTCTTTGTTGAACCGGACGTCGAACACCGCCGTCGCCGGATAGCGCAGCGAGTTGCGTTCGATTTCTTCCGCCGTCTCCTGCTGGATATTGGGGTACTGAGCATCAGGCGTAAACGGCTGCCCGCTTTCGATAATCGATTCAATCGACAACGCCCAGCCGTTGGGAATCGGCAAACCGAACAGGCGCGGTTTGACCGTATTGGGAATATAAATCTGGATAGCCGCCTTCAAGGAGTGACGAATATCGTTATCCAGAGGAGCCTCGGACAGAGGTTCCCGGGAGAGATAGAAGTCGGACAGATAATCCTCGTTGGCTTGCGATGCTTTACCGTAAGCGAACGCATAAGAATAGTTAATCTGACCGTTCACGTATCCGCCGCCCCGTTTCTCGATGGTTACCTCGAAACCGCGGCTGCGGCCGTAGTCGGAGTTCTGATACTGCTGCCGGGTAAGACCGCCGACCTTGACCTCTTTACTATTAATCTTGTCGAATTCATCCTTGAAATAACCGGAAACGTCAATCGAGTAATATTCGCTCATCGCGTACTTGACACCGAACGAATACTGGATGGTTTTCTGATAATCCAGGTTGTAGTTACCGACAACGTCGTTCTGGTCAACCGAGGACGTGTTTCTCGCATACATATAAATGTAATCCGGCAGCTGGTAGAAGTGACCGTAATTGAAGTGCACCTTGGCCTTATCCGAAATCGGGTAGGAAAAACCGATACGCGGCGACAGTTTGTGACGATCGCCGAAAATCACCCCGGAACCGAGGTCGTCGTTTCTGGCAACTTCAATAAGGCTGTCGGTATCCTGGACGAAGAAATCCCAGCGCAGACCCAGCGAGGCGATCATCGAACCATATTCCAGCTTGTCGCGGAAATAACCGGTTCCGCCCAACGGTGAATAATTAAAAACATCGCGGAAAGCGCCGCGTTCGGAATAGGGTCCGCCGTCGTCACGACCGTTATAAAGAATGTAAACGCGTTCGATATCTTCGAAATTGAAAGTTTCTTTGCGAATCGCGAGACCGGCCTTCAATTCGTGGGGACCGACCTGACGGAAAACTTTTACCTCACCGCGGATTCTCTCGAGATCGCGCCGCGACCAGGAAACATCCTGTTCGTAGTTGCCCATATCCAGGAAGGTTGAACCGCCCTGATCGTATTCGCCGTTGTCGTTAAGGTCATCATACGGTTCCCCGGGATCGTACTGGTAGTTGCGGTCATCGAAGATACCGTTGCCGTTACGATCCATAAAGGGAATACCCGGCTCCCAGTTACAACCTTCGGAACCGAGCTCGCAGGGACCGTCGTACAGACCGTTATGGTTCAAATCGTTGTTTTCCGGACCGGTACTGCGGATGAAGATATCAATACCCCGGTCGTAGGAACCGTTGCCGTTGATATCGGTGAATGGTTCGCCCAGAATCGAATCACCGTCGATATAGGGTTCGGGTGTCCGGTTGTTGATAACGGAACTGCGGTCGGCGTCGTAAAGACCGTTGCCGTTTTTATCGTAAAGGATATCGCCGGAGTCCCAGACGCCGTTACCGTTCAAATCAACGTATGGTTCCCCTTCGAGATTATCCTGATAGCCGTTGTTGTTAAAACGGAAATCCGAGAACTGAGTGTAATCGGTCACGCCCTGGTCGTTCAAATCGAACAGGAACTCACCAAAAGTATAAGCCGGACCGTTGACGTCAGTCCCGAAATTGGCCGAATCCGGGAACAGGTTGATGATCGGCTCCGGAGCGTCATAAACACCGTTGTCGTTGTTGTCCAGAAAACTTTCCCACTCCGTATCCAGCAGAAACTCCTCGGGAGTCAGCCCCCGACCCGGATTGTTCGGGTCGCCGGGAGCGTAATCATAATGGAACGTATAGTAGGACAGCAACAGTTCGTAGTTCATGTCCTTGGAAATAGCCTGGGAAACCTCGAGTGAAAGCGACTTCCAATCCTCTTTCCAGACCGGAGCGGTAGCCGCGGTATAACGGTAATCCCAGTCGAAATAAGTGCCGTTACGCTGTGAATTTTTATAAGAAAGGATAAATTTCAGGTTTTGTTTGGGACGAAACTTGAAATTGGTCATCCAGTAATAACGATTGTTGAGACGCTCGGGAATGTCGATTCCGAACAGGTTGAAATTACTGTAAGTTTTCTCGGTCTCGGGCGAATCATAATCATCGTACTGATAATAACCGTCGTCCTTGTCAACCTCGGCGTAGAAATAATATGTGAATTCCTTGTCCTCGAGGAAGTTCAGACCCAGTGCCGGGAGTATCCGGTTCTTGAAAATCGGGTCGGGACCCGATATGGAAAGACGGGTGAAATCATAGTTACGAGAATACTTATTTAAATCAGAGTTGCCCAGGTCATCGGTCATATACTGGAAATTGATGCGTGTGTTGTCCTTGGACCCGGTCTGGGTGGAAATCTTGACGATACCGCTGAGGGCATCGCCATATTCGGGGTCGAAACCGTCTTTAATAATCTGGATTTCCTGAATCGAACCCGACACCAGCGACAGGTTGGCGCCGGTCTGACCGGTACCGCCGAGCGGGTCGCCGATCGGCACGCCGTCAACGATGTAAGATACCTCGCCGGCGCGGCCGCCGCGAACAAACACCTCACCGGTCGCCGTTGTCTGTACCCCCGCTACCTGAGATAAAAGAGCGTCCACCGTTTGCACCGGTTTGTGCTTGATGGTTTCCTGGGTAATGGTCATCTTGTTTTCAACCGAGAACCGGTCGATCACGTCCTGTTTACCGACAACCTTAATCGTCTTATCGATATCCGTAACTTTCTTGGTCATCTTTTGGGAAACATCGGTGGTCATGTCAGCGTTGACGACAACGTCACTGATTTCCACCGTGTTATAGTCAATCGAAGAGATTCTGACCGTGTAAGTACCCGGGTCGAGACGCAAAATGGTGTACTTACCGTCGAAATCTGTGATTCCTCCGAACTTGGTTCCGACAATCAGGACCGAAGCATTAAGAACAGGCTCCCCGGTTTCAGCGTCAGTGATAGTCCCTTTAATTTGACCGACACCGGCCGTATAAGCCGCTGCAGGTAACAGGCATAAAGTAAAAAGGAATATCGCTAGCAGAGTACAGAACCTCTTTTTACAGGACATTACGATTCCTCCTTGAGACATTTATAAATAGTACTTTTTTTCTATTAATGTAACTGGAATTAGAGACAAAGCAGTGAGGAGATCTTTGCTTATTCCAACCCATCCTCTTAAAATTCAACTTCTTAACCCTATCATTCAGTGGAGCTTACTAATCACACTCCTTTCAAGCCCGAAAGATAGCTCAGAAAAGACTCAAAAGTCAAGCGATTTTTTCCAGACGAAGTTAAACCTAAACTCCTATCATTAAAGACTGTTGACTGTTACAAATTGTTTAAAAACAACTCTCTTTTTTAAGGCATTTTTTTTAACCGCTTCTTCGATTTTTTTTATCTCATCCACTTCCCGCGCAGTCAGTTTCCCCTCTTGAAAATTCATACCCAAATGCTCTTCTAATTTTATACGAAACAAAGTGGCCGTTTCATTAAATTCTTTCATGGCAACGGGTTGTTTTACAGCCTTCGCTCCTTCCCCGCATCCGTTCAAAGCCGGGTGCGACATCAGGCCGTTTATTTTTATCGAGCCGTGCTGCAACAGCGAACCCTCGTGCCGTTTCTGTGCGGAGGCAATTATTTTCTTCTCTCCTACCATCAATTCATACCGGGCTTTGGAGGCGAAGCAGGGCGCTTTGTGAAAAAAATCCGGACGGGCGTTTTCTCTCGAAGAGCGCTGAACAAACGCCGCCTGAACGCCGAGACCGGTCAAAAAATGAACGAGCGCCGCCGCAAGGGCGCCGGAGGTTTCGGAAAGGGTTCCGACCAAGCGTTTATTTTCCAGGTTAAGTGGATTCAGGGCAACGGCATAAGTGTACTCTGAAGGATCGTGGTAAATCGCCCGCCCGCCAGTGATACGGCGTATAACCGGCGTCTCCCCCAACCGCGTAAAATCCAGTGCCGATTCCTGCTTCTGGTTGTAACCGAAAGTTATCGCTCCCGGCCGCCAGGTATAAAGGCGCAGATATACCGTCCCCGGCTGGGCCAGCACCCGGGCGAGCAGCCATTCGTCGAAAGCCATGTTGAAATACGGGTCGGCCTCGAAATGGCTGAAAAAAAAGTGTTTTCCCATAGCGGGATAATAAAAAAAAACACCTTGCGTTACAAGGTGTTTTAAGGGAAAAATATTATTTACGAAAAATTATTCGAGAGCCTCGAGATGTTTCAAATCGATATCATACTGCTTGATTTTCAGCCGGAGCGTCGATTCGGGAATATTCAAACTGGCCGCCGCGTGTTTCTTCACCCCCTTGAATTCCTTCAGTGCCTTGATGATAAATTTCTTCTCATAAGTGGAAAGGAAATCATAAAGTGAGTATTTATCGTTGAACGCGACGTTATCCATCGGAATTTCTCCATCGAGCTGACCGCTGGAGTCAAGATGACAAGCGGACAGAATCTTTCGGGAGAGAATATCAGCCTCGATTTTCTTTTTATCGCCCGCCAGGAGAATCAGCTTTTTGATCTCGTTCTCCAGCTCGCGGATATTGCCGGGCCAATCGTAGGCGACCAGGTATTTGAGCACCTGCGGCGCCATTTCTTTCCCGCTGTTCTCGAGAAAATGGTCAACGAGCAGCGGAATATCCTCCTTGCGCTCCCTGAGGGGCGGCAGGCGGAAAGTCAAAGCCGTCAGGCGGTAAAACAGGTCCTGCCGGAACTGGTTGTTCTTCATTTCCTCTTTGAGATTCTTGTTGGTGGCCGAAATAATACGGACATCGACCTTCCGGGGCGTCGATTCACCCAGACGGACGATTTCCTTTTCCTCGAGAACGCGCAATATCTTGGCCTGAATGGTCAGGGGCATATCGGCGATTTCGTCCAGGAAAAAGGTGCCGCCGTCGGCTTCCTCGAACAAACCGGTTTTGTCGTTGTTGGCGCCGGTAAAAGCGCCGCGTTTGTAACCGAACAGTTCCGATTCGAGCAGGGTTTCCGGGAGGGCGGCGCAGTTGACGGAGATAAAGCGCTGGTCACGACGGGAGGAATTATAGTGAATGGCCCGCGCCAGGATATCCTTGCCGCAGCCGGTTTCACCTTCGATAGAAATCGAGATGTTGGAATCAATCACCTGGTTGACCTGTGCCAGAAGCTCCAGCATTTTCGAGTTCCGGGTGATGATATTCGGGAAGGCGGCCTTTTCCATCAACTGGGCTTTCAGCCGCTGGTTGTCCTCAAGCAATTTTTTCTTCTGTAACTCGGCGGCCTTGAACACCAGGATATCGGAAAATCCGACCGCGAAATTCAACTCCACCTGACTGAAGGGATTAAGCGTATTGTTGTCTGATTTCTTGTCCAGATAGAGATAACATTGCGAGTTATTACTCTTCATGGGCACGACAATAACGCTCGCGATCAGGTCGGGGTCATCGGGGAACAGGTCGTTGATATAGGGATCCCGCCGGCAGTCCAGAAGGAGAGTCGGCTTGGTTACAGAGATTTCCTCGCTTAACATCTGCTGGAAATTCTCCACGAACTTCTTGATCTGGAAGGAAGACATCGAACAGGACGAGATAATCTGGTTGTTTTCAAATTCGGGATAATAAAGGATGGCCCGGTCGGCGCCGGTCCGCTTGAGCAGGATCTGCATAATCTCATCCATCTGGCCGGACTTCAAATCATCAACCTCGGCCTGAGAGATCAGATTCCCGAAAATCTTGAATTCGTTCTCGTGCGAGATGGACAGAGCCACGGCCTGGTCCGCCATCGACTGGAGAAACTGGTTGACAGCCCGAGCCTTGCCCTTTTCGGCGAGTGCGTTGAAGGTCTTCTCGGCGCGGCTGAGTTTCTTAAAACCGCGGGATAGATTGCCCTGCTGACAAGCAAAGACGCCGGAGCGGAAATCACATTCGGCTAGCCAGTAATTGACCTGCATTTTCTTGAAAATCCGCCGGGCTTCGTCGTATGTAGCCTGTATTTTCTCGAATTCCTCGATCCCGGCCATTTGTCTGATTTCCGCGGAAACCAGAAGGGTCCGGGCGAGTTCGTAAGGATCGCCCACTTCCCGCATGACATCGACCGCCATCGTTATGTACTCGATGGCGTCTTCGAAATCGGAACGGGCGGCGAAAATCGAGGCGATCGCTTTTTGCGATAGACCGACCTCGGTTTTTTCTCCGTTATGCCGGGCGACCTCGAGCGCTTTTTGCCCGTATTTCATCGCCTCGTCGATATAATCCAGAGCCAGCTCAACCTCGGCGAGCAGGCGACCCGACTGCGAAACCAGGGTGGAGGCGGGCGAGAGCAACTGCCCTTCTTTATAGGCCTCCGACAGGAGATTTTTCGCCCGATAGGTGTCACCTTTTTCCAGAGCCAGTTCGCCGGAATATTCAAGATAGACGCCTTTTTCCCATTTGAGATCAAGGCGGTCGATTATTTTCAAAGCCTTGTCATAATAGCGCGCCGCGGCGGTGAATTGGCGACGCTTGAAAAACAGGTATCCGAGCGAGAGCAGGTTCGACGCCTGAGAGACTTCTTCGTTATTTTCGACGTTGTACTTCAGAGCGTCGGTAAGGTTCTGTTCCGCTTCCGACCATTGTCCCAAAAGAATCCGCACACGGCCGGCGTTACCGGTCAACTGCGCGGTTTTTCGGGGATTGTCCTTGGCTTTTTCAACAGCTTCCTCGATATATTGAAGAGCAGATAAAAAATTACAGCGATAGAAAGAGATACGAGCCAGTTCGTTGAGAGAGTCGATTTGACCGAGATTGTCGTTGGCCCGGCGAAATGACGCCAGTGCGTCGCGTGCCCGAATCTCGGCGTTTTTCAAATCACCGATCTGCGAGTAAGCTTTCGCCAGAGTCAGCTGAACCTTGCCGTATTGCCGGTTCAAAGGATAACCGGCAAGAATTTTGGCCGAGGTCAACCCGGCTTCGACCGCCTTGCGATAATTACCCTCATAGAACTTGACTTCCGCTTTGATAAGCAGATACAAACCCTGTTCGTGTTCGTTCTCCTCGAATGCTTCCGGAGGAAGCAATTCATACTCTTTCTGCGCCGCCTGATATTGCCTCTGCCGAAGCAGCTCTTCTATAGCAAGAAGGCGATTGTCAAAAGTATATTTTTGTGAGGAAATTTTCATTATACTTTTTCAATTTTTTAGGTTTTTGTTTCTGCTTAGCGGTCCTGTAAGGCCGTTTTGCTGCTGCTGTTTCCTGTCGCTGACGAATTAATAAAATATGTCTCAGGCTGATAATTGTAGATGGTGTTCACAATAAAAAATACAACTTGAGACACAACACCGTTGATGATTAACTCACCGTCGTGATCATCCGGAATCGAAGTATTTTTGAAAATTTCCGTAATAGTGGTGTCGGGTATGACAGGATCATCGTCAGTAATGTCATCATTGGTCCCGGTGTCGTCTGCATCCCAAGGGTGACCATCGGTTTCGCCGGAGAACACAGGAACGGCAACAAAGCAAATCAAGGCCAATGCTAAAATCAGCAAAATCGCTGATAATTTAATAGCACGCATTTCATTGCCTCCTGAAATATGGTTTATGTGATTTTTAACTTATCTATATTACTATTTAACAAATTCTATATGTAAAAGTTTTATCAAGAAAAACGCATATCTTGCCATTATCAATTTAGAAAATCGCTATCACTTTGTCAAGCAATATTATAGAAAACGCAAAAATTGCGAAATTAAATTTTTGGATGGGGTTAGGACTATCGGATAAACTTTTTAGCCAGCCATGATTTGTCGATATAAATCGCATTTTCAGGACAAATCTCATGGCAACACCAGCAATTAATACACAACTCCTTGTTCACCATGGGGATAGAGCCACCAGAAGGGATTTTCATGGCTTTGGTGGGGCAAGCTTCAACACATTCCTCACACATCACACAGTAGTTTTCATCGACCTTGGGACGCATCCAGAGATAAGGACTTATAACGTCGACCAGAAATTTTGGCAGAAGCTCCATCCCGAGATTCGAGGTAAGCTTGAAGTCGTTGATTATCACATTGTTAAGACTCTCCCCTACAACCTCTATACCCT
>JBMOKZ010000185.1:10877-14009 GCA_049324195.1 Candidatus Zixiibacteriota bacterium
AGCCAGCCAATACCAAGGCCGGATTCGGAAGCATATTTAATAGTATGGATTTTCTGAGGAGCCAAACCGACTATTTCCGCGACTACCGTATCCAGCGCTACGGCATCAGTCGAAGCCATAAGCAAATTCCCCTTTCTGGCCGTTCCTGATGCCGGGCCGTCGCCCTCCATTATTAAAATCCCGTCCAGAATGTTCAGTCCCGGTTGAACGGCGGAGAAAATATCGACAATAATTCGGGAAAAATGCCTTGGATTAGGAGCCTCTTTGTGGTACATCCCCTTACGAAAACCGGGAATCACTCCAAAGACATTTTTCACGGCTCCGGTCAAAAGGGTCAGAACGTGGGTCTTAAGTTTCGGCAGGTTGATAATCAGGTCGGCCTCAAGCACCGGTTTGGCGATATAATAAGTTTTATCTCCGACATTTACCGGCGTCGTCCCGGCTTTTTCGAAGCTGACCAGTTCCAGACTATCCCGGCGGGCGATATCGCTTAAACCGGTGTTGTCCCAAACCCGCTGGATACCGGTCTTGGCACCGGCAGGCGAGTCGCCGATAATAACCTTCGCCCCCCGTTCGCGGACCATCCGGGCGACGGCGGCAACGATTTCGGGATGGGTCGTAATCGCCCGGTCAGGGGCTTTGGCCGAAAGCAGGTTCGGCTTGAGCAGAACCTTCATACCCGGTTTGACGTAGGTTTGCAGGCCGCCAATCAGAGCCAGGGTCTCCTCGAGTTTCTTATAGAGGATTTCCGGTTCGTAAGAATCAGCCCTGACAACCGCAACTTTTGGAATGATGTCTTTCAACACAATATTATATACGCTCGCCGCAACCCGATAAATAGTCCGGGCATATCAAATTCCCGTTTTCTCGATGATATTTTTTTCGGAAGGTACCGGCTCCGGTGAGCCGGAGCAAGATTAAACTGAATATTGGACGCGAGTCCCAAACGGTTAAGCCCGGGAGATTTTACCCCGATGATTTCTTGTGCACTTTCACCTTCAGGATACGCTGACCCTCGACCTTGTCCACCTCGAAAACCAGTTGATGCCAACCGATTCGGTGCCCTACACTGGGGACCGAGCCGACCAGGTCATAGATCAGGCCGCCAACCGTATCGTAATCTTCCTGAGGGTATTCGGTATGTAAATAATCCTGAAGGTCCTCGACCAGCATCCCGGCGTCGACCTGATAGAGGTTGGGTCCCAGGCGCTTGAACTCGGCCTCTTCGCTGTCGTGTTCGTCCTGGATCTCGCCGAAAATTTCCTCGAGGATGTCCTCCAGCGTCACCACCCCGGCCACGCCGCCGTACTCGTCGACCACGACCGCGAAATGCAGCTTTTTAATCTGAAATTCGCGCAAAAGCTGCCCGATAACTTTCGATTCCGGAACAAAATACGGTTTGCGGAGGAAATTCCCGATTACGAACTTCTCCCCCCTTTCCGGCATTTTGTTGAACAGGTCCTTGACATAGACAATGCCGATTATTTTGTCGATACTTTCCTCGAAAACCGGGTACCGTGAATAGCCGTGCTCAAGCACCAGTTTTTGAATATCCATAAAACTCATCGTCTTGTCGATACCGACAATATCCATCCGGGGCACCATGATTTCGCGCACCACCGTTTCGTCGAGCTGAAAAATCTGGCCGATCATTTCTTTTTCGTCCTTTTCCACCAGAGCCTCGCCGATACCGGCCTGTTCGGCCAGGGTTTCAATAGCGCGTTCGATAATATCTTCCTTGTCCCGCTCGGACACTTGTTCTTTCTTGTTGATTTGCCTCAGAGCCTTGCGGTAGGCGCTGACGACCGGGAAAAACAGGTAATAGATAATCGTAATGAGCCAGATATATTTCGGCATGCGGGTCTTGATGGCCTTGCGAGCGGAGCGACGGGCCTGGTATTCCACGCAAAAAATCTGCAGGAACCAGACCAACGCCAGTATCAGCGGGTAGGCGTACCAACCGCTCAAAGCGTACTCGGCGACCAGGGCATTGATAATTTTGACCGACAGTACCGTGACGACAATCAACGCGAAAGATTTGTACACCGTTGCAATCTGCATGAAAGCCCGGGGATCGTCGGCCAGCTTTTTCAGGGCTTCCCGATGCCTCCGGGAGATATTGGGAAAGAGCGTGACGACATCATCGGGGTCGATATAAACCGCCAGCGAATACAGCGAAACGACATAAGCCGAGAGATAAAAACCGATAATCAGCAGAATAAACAAGGCTTCCATCATCGCTTCTTCCTTGCCGCCAGCCTGTGATAGAATTCTTCGCGGGCGCGCATTTCTTCAGCCTCGTATTTTTTCATATGGTCGTATCCAAAAAGATGTAAAAGACCGTGCCCTACCAGGCGCAGGTATTCATCCCGGTCGGTCACGCCGTATTGCCGGGCCTGCCGGCGGACGGTCGGGTCGGAGATATAAATTTCGCCGAAAATACTGTCGCGGTCAACCGGCTGGTCGATATTGAACGACAGCACGTCGGTCGCCCTGTCTTTTTTCCGGAATTGCCGGTTCAATTTGCGGATACAGACATCATCGGTAATGATCAGATTGACCGTACCGGTCCAGTCGCGGTCGGCTTCCCGCCGGACTATTTCATCGAACACGAACCTGATATTTTTCAGCGGCAGGCGGGCCTTGACTTCCCGGTAGACGCGAAGTTTCATAGCTTAGTCCTCTCCCTCCTTTTTGGGGTAAGAGACGCGATGGTGGAAGGCGGCAATCAACACCTGGGCGAAAGCCTCTTTGATGCGCGCCAAATCGCGCAGGGTCAACGGGCATTCGTCCAACTCGCCGGACTGAAAGCGGTCGTTGATGATGCGCTGGATAAGATTGTTGATGCGAGCCGGTTTGGGGTCCTCGAGTGTCCGGCTGGCGGCCTCGACCGCGTCGGCCAGCATGACAATCCCCGTTTCTCGCGTCTGCGGTTTGGGACCGGGGTAGCGGAACTTGTCGATGGATTCCGGGTCGGCGCCCTGTTCCAGGGCTCGATTATAAAAATAACTCATCACCATCGTGCCATGATGTTCCTCGATGAAATTGAGGACATCGTCCGGCAAGTCAGCCTCTTCGCCCAACGCCCGGCCTCTCTTGACGTGCGAGGAGAGAATCAGCGAGGACATGGTC
>JBMOKZ010000186.1:0-13822 GCA_049324195.1 Candidatus Zixiibacteriota bacterium
TGTCAAACCACCATCAAAGTGACGGCGGCGGTCATGAGTGGCTTGCGTTCGGGGTCAGCGGCATCGTAAACGGCCGTTTCGCAGAAATAGAGGTTTTTGCCGGCTTTGACCACCCAACCCTCTCCCCTTAGCTTTTCCGCGGCTGCGGGGCGCATGAGCGCGACGGCGAAATTTACCGACAATATATTCTCACCCTCGGCCGTCAGCGTGTAAGCGGCGGCTCCGCCGACCGCGTCAGCCAGCGTGACCAGCGCGCCCGCCTGGAAATAACCGTTCTGCTGGAGAAGCTCCGGGCGTTTTTTCAACAGCGCCGTAACTTTCCCCAACTCGATATTCTCCAGCCGAATATCGAAAAAGCGATGAATCGGGATCCGGTCAAATATCACTTTGACGGCTTCCCGGTAATTATCTCTTTTCGTTTCGAATAATGTCAAGGTTTTCCTCGATACTTTATGTTGATTTATGATAAGCTTTCGCTATTAATAAGGCAATGATTACCGGTACGAAAAGATTTTTAATTATCACCCTTTTCACGCTGGTCCTGATTGCCCTGGTCAATGTGGCCTGGTGGCTGTATTATCAGCGGACAGAAAGTTTGCTCGAGGGTCAGCTCAGCGGACGGATACTGACGGTTGCCCGGACGGTGGCGCTGACGTTCGAGCCGGGGATGCTCGAGGATCTTGTCCGGGGCGATCTGGAGACGTACGATAAGGTCGCGGTCCGGCTCGAGGAAATCCGCTCCCAGGATTCCTTGTCGGAGCTGTTCGTCATCGACGAATTTTATCATTATTTATTCACGACCTCGCTCGAGGCCGACTCGAACTATTTTCTGAAAGAGCTGAATGGCGTCTATCTTGACTCGCTCTTTTTCGGTTTTACCGACCATGCCCTGGTAACCTCGGCTTACCGGTCCGGGCAGGTTTATTTGAAATCGGCCTTCGCCCCACTGACCGATTCCAGCGGTTACCTGGTGGCGGTACTGGGGGTAGAGGCCAGCGTGGATTATTATGATGATTTGAGTGCCCTGAAAACAAACCTTTATTATTCCAGTGGTTTGTCGGTGCTGGGGGGGCTTTTGTTCGGAGTTATTTTCCTGCTTTTACAGGTGCGCCTCAACCGGACCGAACATCGGCTCTTTTTGAACGAGAGCCATGCCTTTATGGGCCGGATGGTGGCTGTGGTGGCTCACGAGCTGAAAAATCCACTGATGATTATCCGGGCGTCGGCTGAACGGCTCAACAAAAAGAACCCGACGAACGAGGCTGGATATATAATAGAAGAGGTTGACCGGCTCGACGCTATCGCGACGGGATACCTCGATTTCGCCCGCGGCGAAAGAACTTTGCTCCAGGGCGAAAAAAACGAGTATTTTAATCTCGGCGAATTGCTCAATAGTATAAAGAAGCACCTCGATGAAAAGTATCTCGAGGGCCAAATCAAATGGCTTGCCTCTCCCCCGCTCGACGGTCCGGAAATATCTTCCCGGCGGCGGTCGTTGCGACAGGTGGTCATGAATCTGCTGATAAACGGCGTCGAAGCCTGTCGTCAGGCGGGAAAACCCATCGAAATCGGGCTGACGGTCGAAAATAAGGCGGATTCAATACAAATACGGGTGCTTGACCATGGAAGCGGTATAAATAAAAAGGATATGAAAAGAATCTTCGCCCCATTCTATACCACCCGTCAGTCCGGTTCCGGCCTGGGGTTGTATCTGAGTAAAAAAATAATCGATGAAATGGGGGGTACTATCGAAATTTACAGCGTTCCCGGCGAAAAAACCGAGATTGCCGTCAACCTGCCCCAAAACGAGTAACATGTAAATATGTCCAGAATTCTTGTTGTCGACGACGAACCGAAAATGACTTCCCTGATATGTGGTCATCTCGAAGATGAAAACTATCAGGTGACGACCACAACCAACCCCGCCGAGGGTTTGGAATTGATCGAAAAACATTCTTTTGATCTGGTGATTACCGATTTATCGATGCCTCAGATTTCCGGGATGGTGATTTTGGAGAAAGCCCTGGAAAAAGGGGATACCGACGTAATCATGATGACCGCTTATGGTACGGTGGAAACAGCGGTCGAGGCGATGAAAAAAGGGGCGGCCGATTATCTGCTTAAGCCCTTCGCGCTCGACGAGTTAAGTATAATTATCAAGAAGATTCTGGAACGCCAGAAACTTCAATCTCTCACCGGTCATTACAAGAAAATAATACTCGACGAGAAACCGTCGGAGTTGATTGGCCGTTCAGCAGCCTCGGAAAATCTGAGAAAATTGATTGCCCGGGTCGCCGCCACCGAAAGCACAGTTTTACTGACAGGTCGGTCCGGTACCGGTAAGGAATTGGCCGCCAGGATGATACATAAACTTTCCACCCGCGCCCCATTTCCCTTTATCGCGATTAATTGCGCCGCCATTACCGAAACGCTGCTCGAGGCGGAGCTGTTCGGGTACGAAAAAGGTGCCTTTACCGGAGCGGTGTCGCGCAAACGGGGCCGCTTGGAACTGGCTGAAAAAGGGACCGTTTTTCTGGACGAAATCGGGGAAATGTCCCCCGCCATGCAGGCCAAGCTGCTTCGGGTACTCGAGGAGCGGCAGATGGTACGGGTCGGGGGAGTGGATACGGTGGCTATCGATGTTCGGTTGATTACGGCCACCAACCGCAACCTGAAAGAAGAAATCACGGCCGGCAATTTCCGTGAAGACCTTTTTTACCGTTTGAATGTTTTCCCCATCGAATTACCGGCTCTTTCCGAGCGCGGCGACGATGTTATCGAGCTGGCGGAGCATTTTCTTAAACAGATGAATTTTGAGCATTACCGATTGGATGATCCAGTTCGGGAGTTGCTGATTCGATATGACTGGCCGGGCAATATTCGGGAGCTTAAAAACGTTCTGGAGCGGGCCGTGATTTTATCCGGCGGCGAGCATCTGACAACCGACGAGTTTTCGCTTGAAGTCGACGATGCTCCCATTATGGAGGAGTTGGGAGCACGCAAAGCCGACGAAGGTCTGGAGAATACGGAGAAAGAACTGATTCTTCAGGCGCTCCAAAAAGCCGGGAATAACAAGACAAAAGCCGCGCAGATGCTCAAAATTACCCGCCGCAGATTGTACAGCCGGATGAAAGTACATAATATTAAAGTCTGACGGGAGCATGACAGTAATTCTGGGAGCACGTACGGGAGCACGACAAACTGGTTCATTTTGAGCAATTTGGGACACCGTTTGTACCTGAGGGTACGAAAAGAGCTTGTAAAATCAAGGCTTTATAAATAATGCCCTGTCAGACAACAAGTTATGATGTCGATTGGGAACGGCACAGGATTTGATATAAATATCTCCAGACAGGAGAAATGAATATGAAAAGAACAATATCTATATTAATTGTTATATTCTTAACCGTCTTGATCGGGGTACCCTTATCGGCTCAAAACATCCAAAACCAGTTGAGAAACCGGGTGCAAGCAGAGCTCGAGAATACCGAGAGAATTATTGAACGTGCCCAGGATCAGGTGCAGTTGGTCGATAATCCGGTCGCTGTTACGGCACTCGTGCAGGCTGAAAAAATACAGGAAGAAGCCCGGGGGCAGTTCGAGAACGAAGCTTTCGAACAGGCTTATAAATTGACCCTGCTGGCCCGTCAGCGAGCCAACGCTGCCCTGTCCAATTGCCGACAGACCGAGCAGAACGAAGGTGTTCTGATGCAAAAACTTGAGCGGGCCGGCGACCTGCTGGAACGAGCCAAAGAATTTCTGGACTTGGGAGAAAACGAGAGCTTGCAGGCTGTTTATGATATGGCCGAAGATAACCTGACCCAGGCCTGGGAGTTTTATCGTAACGGCGATTTTAAACCGGCTCTTAAGCTGGCCAACCAGGTCATCAAAGCGGCCCAGAAGATTGTCAGCAGTTATAACGATCAAATAAATAAATTTGCCTTCTATGAGCGGCAGCGGGAGAACGTCTCTCAGTTAATGGAAAACGCCCGTCTGGCAATCAAGGAATGCCACAACGAATCTGCCCGTCAGTTTATGGAGCAGGCTGAAAACGCCTTTTTCAACGCCGAAGAGTTAAGCGGCGAGAAACATTACCGGAGCGCCCTCCAGCAGCTTCAACAAGCCCGGGGATTGGCCCTGAAGGCCATGCAGGCCTGTCAGGGGGTGGAAACGCTCACTAATCACTATCAACGCCTTAAAACCGAGGCTGAGCGTCTGGCCGAGCGGATTGCCGCCCAGGACGGTCAATTTGACGGCGAAGTTTCGAAGCTGATGACTCAACTGGAGCAGCAACTGGCGCTGTCTTTGCAGTTTATTAATAACGACGACTTGAAACCGGCTACGGCGGCTCTCAAGGCGGCTCAACTTATCATGAATCAACTTCAAAGCCATACGCAAGGTTTTAAATAACTTTTAATTGAGGATATATTGCTGACCATCAGGATTTGTGTCGCGGTCTTAATCCTGTTGTGGCTGGGAGCTATCACGGGAGCATCGGATGCTTCGGAACTGAAAATAAAAGCCGGGGCCGGTTATGATTTTATTTCCCAGGAATATTATCTCGATTCCCTGATTGTCGATACTCTGGAAGCACAACTGGCAACCAGTAAAACCTTTCTCGATGATTTCAAAACCAAATTAAATATTTATTATGCTCCCGGGAAATTACGAAACTGGGAGCTGCGCACCGGGCTGGAGCAGACTTCGGAGTTCTTCAGATTCAAGTTAAGCTCCGACAACATCTTACGTTGGGGAAACAATACTTTTGAATGGAACAACGATATCGATTGGCGCTCGCGTTATCGAGGCGATGACGACCCCGGTGACAGCTATATTTACGGGCAAACACGCGCCCGGTTGAAACGGAAGCTCTCGGAAAGCCTGACAATTCGGGGTCAGGCGGATTTTGATGCGGTGCGCTTTGATTCCATATCGGATTATAATTACAATTATTACCGGGTGGGGGGGAAGGTTGGGATCAGCAAGACTTTCCCGGATTTCTCTTTTCTGGATATTAACTTGTTTCTTCTGAACCGGCAGGTGGTGGATTCCACGGATTTGAACTACCTGAGTACCGGGTTCGACGGCTCTTATTTTAATTTTATGGAGCTTAACGAACTGGATTTCTATCTCCGCCTGGAGCATAAAGACTATAAGAAAACCGATAACTCCGATGACTATTATCGGTTAGAGCTGGATGGACGACATAAATATCGTTTCAGTGAATCCTGTTATTTGCGCGAGGAACTGGATTTCGAATTGGCGATTTTTAACGAGGACGACCTGATAAATGAAAATTACACCCGGACCGGGGTCACCTTTCAGGGGGGTATTCAAAAGGGTGATATAGACTTACGGTTTGGCCCGGATTTTGAGTACCTGGCTCAGCAAAATACTTATGATTATGACAACAGCGAGAGCTATTTCGAATTCGGCGTAAAAGCCGATTTTGATTATATCAAAATCGGCCGTTTTTTTGGTTCTCTGGAGTCCATCTTCGGCTATCGTAATCTTAAGTATGAAAGTGAGTTGCAGTCAAATTTCAGCTTCGAACGGCTGTCTGTTATTGCCGACTGGAATCTTGTCGGGGGTCTGAGTTTCAATATCATGTTTTCGGCGGAGTGGGAATGGCACGATAACAGGGACGAAAACAGTCAGATATTTCTTTTGAACTCCGGTCTGTATTATAATTTTTAAAAGTCTTACCTGAAAAAATAAATCATAAATGTTGATCGGGAATTGCCCTGCTTAAACCGTGGCATGTGATATATTTCACAAATCACGAGATGCCACGAGGTGGTGTAGGATCACTTTCGGAATCGGGAGCGGGTGACAGCCGGGAACCCGTCGTGATTTCTCAAAAGTCGTTTCGGTTAAAATAAGAAAGAGTCAATGGCGATAAATTTTATTCGTATCGGTTTTGGAGATAGCTTTATTATATATGAGCGTATCTTTTACTTTTAATACTACACGGGGTAGTATATCGGGGAAGTAGTATAAAAATACAAAATAATCCTTGACAAAACACGACTAACATATTATTATGTGAGCGTCTAGGGAAATAGTTGTGTTGAAAGTGCTTCTATTTTGAACCTGCCGCACCTTTAGTAACCGAAAGTTTTTCTTTCAGTTACGAAATTAAAGTTCTCTAAATTATAGGTTTTCAGAGATTTCAAACCTTATGGTGATGTCCTACGCCCATTTGGTTATTTTCTCTATTTATAACTCCCATAATTAAACTGAATCAAAATTTTGTAATCCTTTACGGGATTAAAAATATTCAATAAAAGAATTGGTTTGGTTTGATTTTGGCGGGTGCCGATACCCGACCTGTCAAAGGTTTATCGGTATTAGAAGGCTATTGTTCTTGAAAGCAATTTTGAGGATAATACCTATAACTTAGATGACCTTTATACTATTAAAGGAGCATTAAATGATGCAAAAAAGAAAATTAAATTCTTTGCTGCTTATCTCCTTTTTAGTGGTTTTTGCGTTTTCGTATTCGTTCGCTGATACAGTTGTATATCAGTCAAAAGCCGACTTTCAACGCTGTACCGATGGTTACCTGAATGTTCAGGTTACTGTTGAGGACAACGTGAAAGCAATTGAGATTGTTTTCGAAGTTTATGGTGACGGCGATGCTGATTTCACGGTTACTGATGTCGACTGGAAAGGCTCATTCGCTTTATTGAATGACTATCGGTATATTGATTTATCCAGAATTCATACTGATGGCCCGGATACGGTTCGTTTAGCCGCTATTGATATCACTTCCGGCAACGTCTTGACGCCCGGCACTTATGATGTAGCCAATATCTTTTTCACCACGAATCGCGCCTGCTCGGGTGTGATTACCGTTGATGATGAGACTTGGAAGGACTACGTCAATCCGACTGGCACGATTCAGACCCAGTTTGTGTTAGAGGATGCTTCTCTGGTGCTCCCGACTACCACTTATGGTACCGTGGAACTGGCGAACATTGCTCCGACGATTGATGATATTCCGAACTACACCATGCACTGGGGTGACGACTATTCCGTTACCGCTAGCGCCGACGACGATGACGTTGCGGCCTGCGAGAAATTGACCTACAGCCTTGTGACCTTCCCGACCGGGATGACCATCAATCCGACCACCGGCGCCATTTTCTGGTCCACCGACGGTTCTGATATTGGTCTTCATTCGGTTCAGGTAATGGTTACTGATTCTTGCGGTGCTTCGGCTACCAACGCTGAATATACCATTTGCGTTGAAAACGATCCTCCGGAAATTACCTGCCCGGCTGACATGGTTCTGCCGTGGGGTGTTCTGGTGGAGGCCGACGTTACGGCGATTGATCCCGACGATGGTCCCAATGAGTTGTCCTTCAGCCTGCTTGATTTCACCGGCCCGGGTACCCCGACCGTGGATGCTGTTACTGGTCATTTCAGCTGGCAAACCGAAACCACTTCGGATTATACCGGTACTTTTACCGCTACCGTAGTGGTGACTGATAACGGCAATCTGGATCCGCCTTGTGCTCCCGAAAATGCAGATACCTGCAGCTTTGATATTACCCTGGTCGCTCACCAGGTTACCATTGAGAAAGTACATGACCAGCTTCAGGGTCAGTACACCACTGTCGAACTGAACATGCTCGACGATACCTATGTCAACTACCCGATGGGTGGTTTCGACTTCCTGATTTCCTACGATGCTTCGGCTTTGACCTTTATTGAAGCTGATATGGGTCAGATGCTGGTCGAATGCGACTGGGAATATTTCGAATATCGTACGGGTCCGTTCGGTAACTGCGGCAGCGGTTGTCCGTCCGGTATGATTCGGATCGTGGCTATGGCCGAGTACAACGACGGTCCTTACCATCCGACCTGCTTCACCAACGACGGCGTCAACACCCACTCCCCGCAGCTGGCCGTTTTGACCTTCCTGGTCACCAACGACTATACCTACAACTGCAACTTCGTACCGATTCGGTTCACCTGGCTTGATTGCGGTGACAACACGATCTCGAACGTAGCTGGCGATATTCTCTTTATCTCCGCTGAAGTTTGGGATTATTTCGGTGACGATGGTGTGGATACTTATGTTGAGATCACTAATTTTGATGAAGTCATGCCTTCCATTTACGGCGCTCCTATTTTCTGCGACACCGTAAACGACAAGACTGATCCTTATCGCTTCATCAAGTTCCTCAACGGCGGTATTGACATTATTTGCGTTGAAGATATCGACGCTCGCGGCGACCTGAATATGGACGGTCTGTCGAATACCATCGCTGACGCGGTTATGTTCACCAACTACTTCGTCTACGGTCTGAGCGCTTTCGGCGCTTATGTCGACGGCGCTATTGCCGCTACCGACGTTAACAACGACGGTTTGACGCTGACGGTAGCCGACCTGGTGTACATGATTCGTATCGTCACCGGCGACGAACTCGGTTATCCGAAGCTCGCCCCGGTTGAAGCCACTGTTACCTACAGCAAAACCGGTGTCATTTCGATTGACGGTCCGGAAATGGGCGCTGTCTATGTCGTCTTCGAAGGTGACGTCAACCCCATTAACCTGACCAGCAATATGGAAATGCTGTCCGCTTCCCGCGACGGTATGACCTACACCCTGCTGTGGAGCCGTGACGGCGAAGCCTGCACCGGTACTATCCTGAACGCCGACGCTAACATCGTTAGCATTGAAATGGCTACCAAGGATGCCGCTCAGGTTACGTCGAATCTGCTTCCGGCTGAATTTGCTCTGGAACAGAACTATCCGAACCCGTTCAACCCGACCACTACCATCCAGTTCAGCCTGAAGGAACGCGCTGACTTTGTTCTGACCATTTATAACGTAACTGGTCAGGTAGTCGAATCCTTCGCCGGTTCGAACGAAGCTGGTACTTACGAGATTGAATGGAACGCCAGCAATGTGGCTTCCGGTGTATACTTCTATCGCTTAACTACCGGTAACTACACCGAAACCAAGAAGATGGTACTGCTCAAGTAATTGCAGCTTTCTTGAGTTTTTACCATAAATCAAAAAAGCCCGCTTCGGCGGGCTTTTTTTTGGCTATTACTTCTTTATCCGGGTCACAGATTGGGTTTGGGGGAGGAGAGCTGGTTGAAAAGATTTATGATATCGGCCGTCTCAAACGGTTTTTTCAAATACCCGTCAACCTGAAAATCACTGTGATTGTACGTTTCCGGCTTCCCGGACCTTTCAGTATCACTGATGATAACCGGTAGTTCCGGGTGTTTGAGTTTGACTTCGTTTACCAGCGTGCGGCTGTCCATATCGGTGAGTTTGGCTCCGGCTATGACGACATCGAACTTGCCATTCTCAATTTCTATCAAGGCTTCCCGGCCGCCCGACACGGAAAAAGGGATGTAATAACAGTAGTTTAACGTATCCATAAGTTGTTTGCGGTACTTATCCTCGTTTTCCACTACCAGGACTTTCCTTATGGGGTTGCCGATTTCCTCGAGACTGCGGTTGAGGGTATTTTCGATAAGTTCTTCGATGTGGTTGATTCTAAACGGTTTCGCCAGGACGCCATCGGGTAGCGCTCGTCCGATTATCTCCGGTTCGGCCACCCCGGTAATAAACAGCACCGGCAAGTCCGGAAAATAACGGCGGACTTTTTTCAATAGTTGAATACCGTCGATATCCGGCATTTTGATATCGGTAATCAGCAGGTCATATTTTTCCCGGTTGAGTCGTTCCATCGCTTCCGCGCCGCCCGGCGCGGAAGCGGGGTGATAGCCGATAGCCTCAAGGGTGTCGGTTAACAGATTCAGCAGGTTGAGGTCGTCATCGACGACGAGGATTCGGGCTTTTTTTTTGGCGATCATCAGGACCTTATTATTTTAAGAATTGCCTCGGTTTTTTTCTCCAGGATTTTTTTATTGTCCGCCTCGACATTAAGCCGCAACAGGGGTTCGGTATTGGATGGCCGGACGTTGAACCAGTAATCGTCATATACGACCGTCAGACCGTCGAGCATATCCTGCCGGCCGTCGCTGAAAGCCTGTTTAATCTGTTCGATTTTATCCGGGATGGATTTTACTCTGGTGTTTATCTCGCCGGAACGGACATAGGGATTGATTTCTTTGACCAGTTCATCGAGCGGTCGGTTTTCAACGGAGATGAGTTCCAGGCAGACCAAAAAGGCAATCAAGCCGGAATCGGCAAACCAGTTGTCCCGGAAGTAAAAATGGCCGGAATGTTCGCCGCCGAAAATGGCGTTGTGTTTTTTCATCAACGGTTTTATCAGGGCGTGGCCGACCCGGGTGCGGATCGCCTGCCCGCCGAGGCGCTCGATGAGTTCCGGGACTGCCCTGGAACAAATGAGATTGTAGAGAATTGTTTCTCCGGGATGTTTGCCCAGCAGGGATTTGGCCACCAGCGAGGTGACGATATCGCCGCCAAGCTGCCGCCCTTTGCTGTCGAGCAGGAACATCCGGTCGGCGTCGCCATCGAAAGCCACCCCGAAATCAGCCTTAGTTTCGGCCATTTTCTGCTGTAAATCAACGAGGTTTTCCAGCTCGATGGGGGAGGCTGGATGGTTCGGGAAGGTGCCGTCGAGCTCGAAATACAGGGGGGTGATGTTTTTCAGGTTCAATTTCTCCAGAACCGGGGGAAGGGTCGCGCCGGCCATGCCGTTGCCGGCGTCGATGACAATTTTAAAATCGGTGTTTATTTTGGCGGGGTCGATAAAAGATACGACATGGTTCACGTAATCACGGGAGATATCTTTGCGTATCAGCCGGCCGTGGGAAGGGGTTTTTTTCAGATTGTTCTCCTGAATCAGTTTCAGCATCTGATTGAGACCTTCCTGACCGCTGAGGGGTTCGGCGTTGGCCTGGCAGATTTTGAAGCCATTATATTCTTTAGGATTGTGGCTGGCGGTTATCATGATACCGCCGTCGAAATCGAATCTCCCTACGGCAAAATAAAGGCCGTCGGTGGAAATCAACCCCAGGTCAAGGACGTCGGCCCCGACATCGTTGATACCCCGGGCGAGATGGTCGAAAAGACTGTCGGATGAAGTACGCATATCGCGGCCGATTGCCACGGTTTTGGGTTTTAAATAATTGGCGAAAGCCAGACCTATCTGGTAGGCTATTTCTTCGTTTAACTGGCTGGGGTAGGTACCCCTTATATCGTAAGCTTTAAAAATTGACGGGTCGATACTCATGTTGTTGTCACCTTATCTGTTATATCTTTCTGCGTTTCAGACAGTATTCCATTTTCAGCCTAATATATGTTATACCTGAAATCAATTTAAAAAATTGGGGGAAAATACTTATGCCGGCTCCCTGTTTTTTCCCGGTAAATGCCGGTTCTGATGGGCGCTTTCTGAGCCGCGGCGCCGGGCGCAATATGATTGACTAAAATTATGAAATAAGCTATATTATTTAGCTATAAATGTCGGAATATCTTAGCGATATCCCGAGTAAAAGCGAGAGTGGCGGAACTGGTAGACGCGCTGGATTTAGGATCCAGTTCCCTCGGGAGTGGGGGTTCGAGTCCCCCCTTTCGCATTTTTTTAACGTAATCAGTAACCTGTAAGCGGAGTTGATGAGTTTGAAAGTTGAGTTAAAAGAGAAAGAAGGTCTGGTCAGGGAATTGTCGATTGAAATTCCTGCGGAAACGGTCAAAAACGAATTAGACAAGCAGCTTGACGAAGTCAGAAAAAAAGTAACCCTGAAGGGTTTCCGGAAAGGCAAAGCCCCGATGGACATGATCAAGTCGGTTTACGGCAACGAGGTCAGGGCCACCGTGGCGGACGAACTCATCAAGAGCACTTATCCCCAGGCGGTCAAGGAAAAAACGGTGCGGGTGGCCGCGCCGCCGATGGTAACCGATTTGAAATTCAATGACGACGGCAGTCTGATGTATGTCGCCCAGGTGGAGATAATGCCGGAAATCGGCCGGGTCGCATATGACGGGTTGGAGATTGTCGAGAGCGAAATCGAGGTGCTCGACCCCGAAGTCGAGGAAATTGTAAAATTCTACCAGATGCGTTTCTCGCAGGTTACCAAAGTCGAGCGCGAGGCGCGGGTCGATGACGTTGTGGTGCTCGATTTGAAAAAACTCTACGACCCGAAGATGATTATGCGGGACGATGCATTCACCGGCATGGAGGTTGACCTGGCTCGCGAAATGACCATCAAGGAATTCCGCGAACAGATCCCCGGCATGAAAGCCGGCGACGAGAAGGAAATCGAGGTCAATTACACCGAGGATTACCCGGATGAACGATTCGCCGGAGCCTCGATCAAGTACCTCTGCACCGTCAAAGAAGTCAGGGAGCGGAACCTTCCGGAATTCAACGACGCTCTGGCCAAACAGAGCGGTCAGGCGGAGACGGCACTCGAGCTGAAACTGAAAATCCGTGAGGATATAAAACGGGAGAAGGAAGGTCAGGTTAAGAAACAGCAGAAAAACGAAATAATCCGTCAGCTCTGTCAGAAAAACCAGATTCCTATCCCCGAGGCCTGGGTTGACGACTATCTGAAGGGCGTGGTTGAGGATTACCAGAAACATTATCCGACCGCCAACGTCGAGAAAATTCGCGAGAGTTATCGCGAGACGGGAATTGACGCGATGCGATGGAACCTGCTTTTGCATCAGCTCAGCACCCAAGAAAATGTTGAAGTTTTGGGCGCAGATACCGAAAATTGGATAAAGGGTTTTGCGGAGAGTAACGGCGTTTCGACCGAGCAGGCTCGGGAACATTTGAACAAATCGGGCAAGCTGGAAAACGTCCGCGAGGCTATTCTGGAAGAGAAAGTTCTGGACTTTTTGCTTGGAAAAGCCAGGAAATTGACGCCTGAGAAGAAATAAAAGGACTTTTGTAACTATAAATTTGAAGGCATTGCCTGAAGAAGGGTTTCCATGGACGAAAAGATTTACAATAACTATCTGATACCGATGGTCGTTGAGCAGACCGGTCGGGGCGAACGGGCCTACGATATTTTTTCCCGTTTGCTTAAAGACAGGATTATCTTTATCGGTACCCCCATCGACGACAACGTGGCCAACCTGGTTATCGCCCAGATGCTGTTTCTGGAAGCCGAGGACCCGGAGAAAGATATTTTTATTTATATCAACTCCCCGGGCGGTTCAGTTACGGCCGGCATGGCGGTTTACGATACGATGCAGTTCATCAAGCCGGATATTGCCACCACCTGCATGGGCCTGGCGGCTTCGATGGGCGCGTTTTTGCTCGCGGCCGGGACTCACGGCAAACGGGCGGCGCTACCCAACAGCCGGATTATGATACATCAGCCGCTGGCCGGCACCCAGGGTCAGGTTTCGGATATCGTCATCATGACCGAGGAATTCACCAAGACCAAAAAGCGCCTGAACGAGTTGCTGGTCAAGCATACCGGACAGCCGCTCGAACGCATCGAAAAAGACACCGACCGGAATTATTTCATGGCTCCCTCGGAAGCCCGGGATTACGGTCTGATTGACAAGGTGTACGAATTCAAGCGCGAAGAAAAGGAATAAGAACTTATTTTTCCATGAGTTGATGAATCTATAGGAGAGATTTGTGATAAGAAGGAAGATATGGCACAAAACAACAACGGTCCCACTCTCCCGCAGCGGTGTTCGTTCTGCGGCAAACCATACGGACAGGTGAAACGGCTTTTTTCGGGGCACGATGCTTTTATCTGTAACGAGTGCGTCGTGCTTTGCTCCGATTTATTGCAGAGTGCGCCGGATTTCGAAAAAGTCGACGAGATTCACGATATCCCCCGCCCGGTGGATATCAAGAATTATCTCGACCTGTACGTTATCGGCCAGGAACAGGCCAAGCGC
>JBMOKZ010000187.1:0-13739 GCA_049324195.1 Candidatus Zixiibacteriota bacterium
GGGAAATTTCATTGCCGACCACCTACCGGCTGGGCGGGGCTTATCGGTACGGTAAATACCTGGGGGCGCTCGACATGGTCATCGTCGATGACGAGTTTCATGTCCATGCCGGAGCCGAGGCTGACCTGCATGAGATGTTCAGTATGCGTGCCGGTTACATGTTCAATTACGATTCGAAAAATATTACGGCCGGAGCCTCGTTTCATCACCACAATATAACGGTCGATTACGCCTTTGTGCCGTATTCAAATGATTTAGGAACTACACATCTGTTTAACTTTACCTTTACTTTATAGGCATTGAGGAGTGACGTATGGCAAAATATAAAATTGCCTGGTTGCCCGGCGACGGCGTCGGCAACGATGTTATGGACGCGGCGAAAATTGTTCTGGATAAGATAAAATTAGATGCCGAATTCATTCACGGGGATATCGGCTGGGAATTCTGGAAAACCGAAGCCAATCCCCTTCCCGACAGAACCATTAACCTGCTCAATAACACCGATTGCGCCCTTTTCGGCGCCATTACCTCGCTTCCCAAAGAAGAAGCTGAAAACGAACTCATCCCGAACCTTCGGGGAAAGGGTCTGGTTTATTCCTCGCCCATTGTGCGCCTGCGCCAGGAATTCAATCTGCGCACCAACCTGCGCCCCTGCAAGGCTTATCCCGGTAATCCTCTGAACTACAAGGACGGTATCGATATCGTCGTGTTCCGGGAAAACACCGAAGACCTCTACAGCGGGGTGGAATTTTTCCCCTTCCCGGACGAGGTGCGCGCGGTTGTTAAAAAACATAGCAAAAAGATGGGCCGATTCGATAAAACTCCGGGGAATGAAATCGCCGTATCGCTTCGTATCAATACCAAAAAAGGCTGTACCGACATCATAACCGATGCTTTTGAATACGCCAAAAAGTTTAACCGCAAGTCGGTGACGGTGGTGGAAAAGCCCAATGTTATCCGGGAAACCTCGGGTCTCATGGTCCGTACCGCCCGCGAAGTGGCTAAAAATTATCCCGGGATTCAGCTCTGGGAGACCAATATCGACGCCATGTGCATGTGGCTTATCAAGAATCCTTTGGACTATTCCGTTCTGGTGACCTCGAACATGTTCGGGGATATCGTCTCCGACTTGTGCGCGCAGCTGGTCGGCGGGTTGGGTTTCGCGGCCTCGGGCAATATCGGTGACAAATATGCCGTTTTCGAGCCGACTCACGGCTCCGCCCCGAAATATGCCGGGATGTACAAGGTTAACCCGATGGCGATGCTGCTATCAGTCAAGATGATGTTCGATTATCTCGGGGAAACGACCAAAGCTTCGGCGCTGGATACCGCTATTGCCGAAGTCGTCAAGGAAGGAAAAATCCGAACTTACGACATGGGCGGAAGCAATACCTCCCTTGAGGTCGCGAAAGAAGTGGCATCAAAACTTTAAACATATTGCGAAACTGACACGTCATAAGGATACCGTTTTGCAGGAGAGGTCCCCCCTGTAACGGTAAACTCCTTTCTTCTGTGTGTTTAAGCGAAAAAGGCTGCCGGTCCAGGCAGCCTTTTCTTATTACAGTTAATTATTCATTAAAACAGATATAATTGAATATTTTTCGAACTTTTTAGTATCTTATACGTCTAATAGAATACGAAAAGGTTGGAAAAATTCCCCGCAAGGGGAAGCTCCTTTTTCTATGTGCTTAAGTAAAAAAGGTTGTCCTAAAACGGACGGCCTTTTTTTTATGGTATATTTATTATCGATACCCCGGACTTTTCTGGCAATTACCGTAAAAAAATACTGAACAATTAAGGATTTTTCTCGTCTATAATTATGTTGGGGTGCGGGGTTATCCGTACTTCAAATCCCTCCATTTTTGATGTGTTTATTTGCAAAGGTTATCCGTCTTCCGGCGGATAACCTTTATTTTATGCTTTTACGGACAGGCGGCGAGAGGGTCGTGAGACAGATAAAGATAGTCGATTATCGCCGTGATATCGGCGATATCCGGGTAGTCGCCGACCCCGTTGCAGTTGGCCTCCTCGGGACAGCAGAGCGGGGTATGGCTCAAATAAAGATGGTCTATAAGAGCAGTGATGTCGGCTATATCCGGGTCTTCCTCTTCCGAACAATTGACATTGCCGGTCAAACCCTCGCAACAGGGGTCATAATAAGGATCATCGAGAAAGAGCACGGAATATATGTCAACCAGACAAATAAGAGAATCCTTCAAGGCCAAAGTTTGGGCTGAACCCGGGGTGTCATAGGTTTCTAACCAGACCGGATTGGCCGGGTCCTTTATTTTCAGGACTTGAAGCCCGGCAAGCTCGTTGGCCAGATAAGCCAGGCTGTCGCGCACCAGGACCTGTATCACCGGTTGCGAGGTGGCGTATTTATGAACCAAAACAGGGGATTCCGGGTCGGTGACATTGACGATATACAAGCCGCTGTCGTTGCCGACGTAAGCCAGAGTATCCTGGATCGTCACCGCATAGCTCAATTCAGGTAATATAAATTCCCCCAGCCATTCCGTATGAGCCGGGTCGGTGATATCATAAATATGCAGACCGGTGAACATGTCAACGACATAAGCGCGGTTGTCTTTCAATCTGAGATAAGCAGCGTTGGATTTGGTGTTCCGGCTGACCAGGAAAACGTTGTTACAATCTTTCACGTTGAATACGGCCAGCCCGCCCCATTCGCCGCTTCCGGCCGCCAGAAAGGCCAGCGTGTCACGTACAACGAATTCGATGGCAAAAGCTACCTCGTCGGATATCTGGCTGGGATAATGCACGGGATTATTCAAATCGGAAATGTCGAAAATATCCAGTCCCATGAAACCGGCCGCGACATAAGCCAGACTACCCTGAATTTGAATTCCGTAGGCATAAGCCGAGGTCCAGGTGTCGTTAATAAACTGCGGCTGAGTCGGATCCTTGATGTTGAGGAAACAGAAATTGCCGCTTTGACTGGTAATGAACGCGATAGAATCTTGGATAGAAGCCATGACCGGCATAAGGCATCTCTGCGAGCCGGCTACATAGGACGGGTCGAAAGGGTTGGTGATATCGGCCACGCAGATATAATTACAGTAATCAAGCCCCAGATTTGAGGAATAAACCCGTTCGCCGGTAACTGTGAAACGGGAGGACATGGGTATCGGGCCGCCGCAAGTGTTGCCGGCCTCGGCGACAAAAGCAGGGTTAGCGGGCTCAGCGAGGTTGATAATATTGAGCTGATTGAATGCCAGGACATAAGCCAGCGTGTCAACAATTTGAATATTGCTGAACAGACCATCACAACTGTAATTACCGGACAGGCTCGGAGCCGATGGTGCGCTGATATCGACAATTTGGAGAGCATAAACTGTATCCGAAGCCAGATACAGGTAAGAGTCGTCCATATCGATTTCGTGGATGTGTTTAGGCGAGATATAGGTGCCCATCGGGATTATCAAATCCGGGGAGTAAATTAACGTTAAATGAGCCTGCGAAACCGTGTCGGCGATACATACCAGCGAGCCGTTGGCGCAAACGTGGTAGACGTTGGTCAGTCCCTGGTAACTTCCCCGTCCGACGGGATTTTCGGGATCGGTAACATCTACCATGACCAGGCCGCTGTCGCTGTCGGCCACCAGCGCCAGGTTGCCCTCGACATAAACATCGCGGGCGAATCCCGGCGTTTGATACCGGCCTGCCAGTCTCGGGCTGTCGCCGATCATGGAGATATCGATAATGAACAAACCTTCATCTCCGCCAGCGATATAAAGGTAATCCCCGGCGGCGAACAACCGTTGTCCCTGGCCGGGGAAATATACAAAAGTTAATAACTCGGGCAGGTCGGGATTCTGGATATCGTATATTTCCACGGTATTGTTATAAAGAGCGAAGAAGTATTCATCGGCGCCGACATCCCGGATAAGGGTGTACATGGTATGACCGAGAAATTCTATGCCGGTATTTTCCGGAATTAAAAATGGGCCGGGTATCGGCGTTTCCTGGCTGTAAGCCGATGCTCCGATGAGGATTATGATTAAAAAAATAACGGTTTTGTTGTATTTAGACATAATAACCCTCCTTACCTTTGTCCGGTATCGTTACGTTTTTGAAGATGAAGGGCTGATAATAATATAATACTTATTGTCCTTTTTTACAAGGTAATTTTACGGCTCAGAATAGCTAACGAGAGGAAAACTGTCAGGGTCCAAGCCCTGACGGCACAAAATAATCAATAGCGGATATGAACCCTGGCTGTTTATTTTCGTGACTGGCAGAAGTGCTCCACTGCCGGTATTCTTATGCTCTGCTTTTGTTGAGGTGTTCGATAATCAGGCTGCGGGCGTTCTGGAGGGCTTTGCCTCGATGACTGACGAGATTTTTTTCCTCGAGCGTCATTTCCGAAAAGCGTTTCCCGGCGGGGGGGAAGAAAAAGACCGGGTCGTACCCGAATCCCTCGATACCCAGTGAGTCCTCGGCGATAACGCCCTCGGCGGTACCCTCGACCGTCTCGATTTCATCGCCGCCCCAGCAGACGGCGATAACGCAGCGGAAGCGGGCGGTTCGTTTCCCGGGCGGGACACCCTCGAGTTCGGCGAGCAGTTTGCGGTTGTTGTCGGCGTAGGTGACGTTTTCGCCGGCATAGCGTGAGGAATACACGCCCGGCGCGCCGCCCAAGGCGTCGACTTCCAGCCCGCTGTCGTCGGCCAGCGCGGGCATTTCGCAGAACTCGGCGATTTCCCTGGCTTTTAGCACGGCGTTTTCTTCTAGGGTGGTCCCGGTTTCGTCGGGGTCGGGGAACTCGAGAAAATCGTCGGCGGTGAGCACCGTGACCGGGAGGTCATCGAGCAGGTTCTTGATTTCTCTTATCTTGTCGCGGTTATTGGTCGCTAGGACGAGTTGCATGTCTATAATCCTGTGAAATTGTAAGCTGGATTTTCCAGATTAGATTTTCGATGTAATGTAGTTTTTGCATTTCCTCTACATTATCAACTGTAATTTCTACATCCCAATGAAGTGGTTCTAATTTTGTTCTTATATCAGTCAGTTGTTTAAATAATTCAGTTATTTCCCTAAAATTTAAAGATGAGTAATCAAATTCTCTAATATTTGGATATTTAAAGAAAAGGTAATTAAGTAAGAATTTAATGATTTTTTTCTTGTCTGATATATTACCACCAATTTTATTTTCAGAAATTAAGTCTATGTATTTGTAATAATTATTTCCAAAAGGAATATTATTATTAATCAATTCTTTTATTTTTTCTATTGGTAATTCATTACAATATAATAAATCTTCAATTTTCTCTTTATCTAATTCTATATTGTTAAGAATTTTATATATAATTTGTCTTAAAATTTCTTTCGCTATGGCTGCATGATGTGTGTGTTTAATAGATTCATTATGTGATCTCCAAAGATAATTGTCTGTACATTGTAAATTATATGATATATTATCAATATTCTGGTGGGTAATATTACTTCTCGTGATGAAAACACTTCTTCCCCATAGGTTTAACTCTTTGATATTAAATAATTTTTGGAGCTTATCTCCGAATTCTCTATTCCCTTTACTTATTTTTAAATATCTTTCTATGCCCATGACATAAATTAAAATTGGTAGCACTTCGTCAAAATACCTCCTGGGGGTATTAGCTACAGTATATAGATATAAAATGTTTATTATATCATCTTTTTGGGTATTGTTTAAATTACGAAAAATATTACAAGCTAATTCAATATCAAATTCTGTATGTAATGTCGATGGGATTCTCTCCTCAACGGTTGTTATGAATTTATTGATATGAGGTGCGATGTCGTAAAGTCCATTTATATTTCGATTTATATAAAGATTATCACATATATCTTCATTCTCATATCTTAATATGACATATTCAGATGCTGCATATTCTGGAATCCAGTTATTCAATATGCCAAATCTAAAAATTAAAAAGTAAGGGAAATATTCTTCGATAACTTCGTCGAATGATCTATTAGAATCAAAAGAGCTTATGGTTATATTACACTTTGTATATCTAAAATAATGTTCAAGTATAGAATATAAATTTTCTAAGATGTATTCAGTATATCTATCTTTTTTAAAAGAAGGATTACCAGTGCTATCAAATACTAAATCATTTACATTTATTGGCTCATTGAGTGCAAGACTTGGAAATATTATGCAATGTTTCATACCCTCAATACCCGCTGACGTTGACCCTCGTTACTTTCTCCACCGGGTAGCCTAGAAAGCGCGAGGCTACCTGGGTGAATTTCTCCGGAACGTCGGACACGTAAAACTTGTGCTCGCCCTCGGGGATGGGTATCTGCGAGGCGTCGGTGTCTAAAAGCCCCTGCTCAACCATCAGCTTATAGGCGAACCGGGCGGTTTCCTCGCCGCTGTCGATGAGAGCGATATCGTTGCCGACCACGTTTTGAATCACGTTTTTCATCAGGGGATAATGGGTGCAACCGAGAATCAGGGTGTCGATACCGACATCGAGCATGGTCTGCAAATAGTCCTGCGCGATCAGATAGGTCGCTTTCTTGTCGATATAGCCTTCCTCGGCCAGGGGCACGAACAGGGGACAGGCCAGCGAGAAGACTTTTAGGTGCGGGTCGGTCTCGTGGATAATGCGGGCATAGGCGTTGGAGTTGATGGTGGCGTGGGTGCCGATGACGCCGATGCGTTCGTTTTTCGTTTTCCTGATGGCCGCCATTGCGCCCGGGCGGATAACGCCGATTATCGGGATGTCGGAATCCTTGCTGATGTCGTCGATCGCCACCGACGAGGCGGTGTTGCAGGCACAGATGATGAACTTGACGTCGTGCTCGCGGAGGAAAGCGATATCCTGCTCGGTGAACTTGGTGATGATATCTTTCGAACGTCCGCCGTAGGGATAACGGCCGACATCGCCGAAATAAACGACATCTTCCTGCGGCAACAGCTTGAATACCTCGCGGGCGACCGTCAGACCACCCACGCCCGAGTCGAAAATCCCGATCGGCTTGTTCATTTAACCCTCATTTTGCGGTTACTGGCTTTCATATTTGGCCTTGAATCGTTTGACCGCCTGGTAAATACCCTCGGCCACTTCTTTTTGATATTTTTTATCTTTGAGCAGTTTTTCCTCGGTCTTGTTGGTGATAAAAGCGGATTCGACCAGCACCGAGGGGGTGTACACCTTGTTGAGCACGAAAAACCCGGCCTGGTCCACACCGCGGGCGGGAGTTTTGAGCGAGCGGCGAAATTCCCGGTCAATCATCATGGCGAAATCGTGCGACTCGACCTGGAACTCGGTCATAATCATTTCGTTGAGTATGTTCACGATGGGGTCGGAACCGCTGTTGTCTTCGTATTCGGGCGTATCGCCTCCGGAGGAAAGCTCCCGCAGGAAATAGCTGTTTTCCAGCTGGGCGACGGCGCGGGCGGAATCGTTTTTGGCCTGAGCGAGGAAAAAGACATTCCAGCCCTTAATATTCGTTTTGGGGGAGGCATTGGCGTGAATCGAAATAAACAGGTCCGCCCCGGCGTCGTTGGCAATTTGCGCGCGCTCCTCGAGGTCAACCGTGACATCGCGGTCGCGGGTCATGATAACCTTGAACTGTTTGTCCTTGCGGATAATCGAGGCCAGCTCTTTGGCGATACTCAGAACAACGTCCTTCTCACGTGTGCCCCCCTGGCCGATCGCCCCGTAGTCCTGACCGCCGTGACCGGCGTCGATAACGATAACGTCGATTTTGTTGTCCGGGCCGATCACCGGATTGGTGTCGGCGGGATCGATTTCGAAATCGATATCCGGTACCGAAATCTGTATTCGGGGCGGGTCGAACACCAGCTTGTGGCTCCATTTGTTGACGTTCTTTTTCAGCCGGATCGATATCTGGCCGGTGTTAGCCACCTGGTGAACATTAAGCTTGTACATGAAACGCTGGTCCCGGCGCGAAAGAATCCGCGGGCTGTTGATACGGGCGCCGGGGATGGAAATGTTGATCCAGTTGCCCTCGGTCACGAAAACGTCATAGTTCATTTCGGAACTGAGAAAAATTTCTATCAGCAGACCGTTGGCTTTGGCGGAAACAGCCAGGTCGTTGACGTTGAAATATTCCGGGGCGACTCGCAGTGTCCGTGAAGCGTTGTCCCAGGTGACCGTCTGCATGATGACCCGGTCGAGATAGGGCATGAATGTTTCCACGGGAATAAACAACTGGCCCTCGTCATAAAGCGCCGGATAGGTCATATTGTACAGCGAATCATCGAGCCGGAAATACGGGGCGTCGATCAAAAAATCGAACCGGTAATGGTCATCGGTATATTTTATCCGGTGGCCGATAATTTCCCAGTCGAGCGTTCCGCCCAGAATTTCGGCCAGCTCCGAAAGGGAGAGATACTCGATGTGGTTCTTTTCCAGTGATTTGATTTCTTCATAACCGCCGGAAATTGACACTTTGATTTTTGCGGATAGCGACGGTACGACGGCCAGAATCAGGGCGATGATGAGGATATATGAGAAAAAAAGTGATTTTTTACGCATTTTTATAAATCCTTGCGGATGGCGCGGTTGATTTTACGGTCCGCCTCGGCTTTGGCGATAGCCTGGCGTTTGTCATATTTTTTACGTCCAATTGCCAGACCAAGTTCTATTTTAACTCTTTTCCCCTTGAAATATATCGCCAGCGGAATCAGGGTCATACCTTTTTGCTGGATATGCGCCTGCAGCTTAAGAATTTCACGCTTATGCAACAACAGCCGCCGGTTTCGATACGGGTCGAGGGATTCGGTGGCCATTTTATAGGGTGAAATATGCAGATTTTTCAACCAGACCTGGTTTTCCTCGACGTCGGCGTAGGCGTCAGCCAGGTTTACTTTCCCATCCCGTAACGACTTAACCTCGCTACCGCGAAGCTCCACCCCGGCTTCGAGCGAGCTTTTTATCTGGTAATCATGCCGCGCCTTGCGATTGCGGGCGATATAACGAATTTGTTCTTCGGCTTCTCGCATAGGGCATAGAATAGGCGTTTTATAGGCTTTTTGCAATTAAAAACAGATTTTAATACTCCGGACATTAGCCGGTGACGGATTGTTATGACTTACTAAATACCGGAAAGTATCGGTAAAGTTTCCAAAGTATATGTCCGATAAAATAAAAGGAGAAAAAACAATAGCTATGAAGCCGTAAACAGATTAGGGTTGTATGCATGTCATATAAAATAAAGATACAAACAGCTAAGATTTTAGTCATCGATGATGAACCGGAAATTACCGATATCGTCGAGACCTTCCTGACCGAATCCGGGTACACGGTGGAAGTCGAAAACTCCGCACGTAACGCCCTGGAAAAAGCTCGTCAGTTTGTCCCGGATGTCATTCTGCTGGATATAATGATGCCCGATGTCGACGGTTACAACGTTTGCCAGGAAATCAAAAACGACCCGAAACTGGCTGCGGTACCGGTAATTTTCCTGACCGGCAAGGACCGCAACGACGATATGGGCCGCTCGTTTAAAGTCGGCGGCGATATGTTTATCAAGAAACCCTTCTCCTGTGAACGGCTTCTGGAAATCGTCAATATCGTCATCATGTCCGCCG
This sequence comes from Candidatus Zixiibacteriota bacterium, assembly GCA_049324195.1. Classification (GTDB taxonomy): domain Bacteria; phylum Zixibacteria; class MSB-5A5; order GN15; family FEB-12; genus JAFGNW01. Next base: position 9,572 of record JBMOKZ010000187.1, read on the forward strand.
GTAAACATTAAAGTTCAAAAAATAAAAGAACACGGTTTTCCGTGTTTTTTTATTGACTTTTTTTGTGCGGTGCACTATATTGAATTCGAGGCGATGTCATGAAACTCATCAAACGCTATAGGAACCGGCGTCTCTACGACGCGGAAAGCAGCCGGACGATTACGCTTGAGGATCTGTCGGAGATGATTAAGAAAGGTTACGAGGTCAAGGTGGTTGACTCGGTCACCGATGAGGATATCACCTTGTCGGTGATGGGTCGGATCCTGGTCATGGATTTGACCCGCTGGGGGGATTTAGGCAAGTCGAAAGAATTGATGCGAACAATCATAAGTTTAGGAGGAGATAAATCCATGTCCCTTTTAAAAAACACGGTTCTGGCTTCGATCGGCGTCATCCAGGTGACGAAGGCGAAGGCGGAAAAAATTATCGACGACTTAATCAAGAAAGGCGAGCTGGATAAATCCAGCCGCAAGAAAGCTGTCATGGAGCTTCTGGAGAAGGCGGAGAAGTCGACTGCCGATTTCCGAGCCCGGTTAGCGAAAGAAGCGGACAAAGCCCAGAAAGGCGTCAGCAAGCTTACCAGGGAATTGAACTGGGCGCGGCAGACCGATGTCAAAAAGCTCGAGGAGAAAGTCAACAAGCTGGCCAAAGCCATCAAGGAAATGGAAAAGAAGATAGGCGGCCAGAGTTAAATTCCCGGTTTTTTCTGACACGATTTTACTCGAAAAGAACCCGTCGCCGGCGGGTTCTTTTATAGCAATTTGTGGAAGTCGTCTTCGTCCAGAACTTTAATCCCCAGTTTCCGCGCTTTATCCAGTTTGGAGCCGGGATCTTCGCCGCACAAAACGAAATCGGTATGGCTCGAAACCGAGCCGGTAACTTTACCGCCGCGTTCCTCGATTAGATTCTTGAAATGATTGCGCGGTTTCGACAGGGTGCCGGTGATGACGAATACTTTCCCGGAGAAGCCGCCCTCGATTCGTTTCGATTTGAATTCCGGGAAAACTACGCCGCCTTTTTTCATTGCGGCAATCATCTCCCGGTTGCCCTTGTTGGCGAAAAAGTCGATGATATTGCGGGCGATAACGCCGCCGATACCGCGAATAGTCTCCAAACCCTCCAGGGAGGCGTTCTGTAAGTTGTCGAAGGTGCCGAAGTGTTCAGCGAGAAGCTTTGCCGCCGATTCACCCACGCCGATAATTCCCAGGGCATAGATAATGTTCGGCAGCGGCGCCGAGCGGGAGCGGTCGATGGCGTCAATCAAATTCTGAGCCTTTTTGTCGGCCATCAGTTCCAGCGGTAACAACTGTTCTTTTTTCAGGAAAAACAAATCGGCCGGTTCGCGCACGAGCTTTTCGGCAATCATCTGTTTCGCCAGCTTGTCGCCGAGACCCTCGATATCGAATCCGGTTTTCGAAGCGAAATGAATAAGCCGGCCCTCAACCTGCGCCGGGCAGGCGGGGTTGAGACAGCGATGCGCCGCCTCGCCCTCGAGCCGCACAATTATCTGACCGCAAGAGGGGCACTTTTGGGGGTATTTGGCGCGGACGCTGTTTCGAGGACGTTTGGAGGCGATGACCTCGACCACTTCCGGGATGACGTCCCCGGCGCGTCGGATAATCACCGTGTCGCCGATATGGATGTCGAGTTTGTCCAGCTCGTCTTCGTTGTGCATGGAGGCGTTGGAAACCGTCACGCCTGAGACGCGTGTCGGTTTGAGTTTAGCCACGGGGGTGATGATGCCAGTGCGACCGACCGAAAACTCGACGTTTTCGATAACCGACTCGGCCAGTTCGGCTTTGAATTTCCAGGCTACCGCCCAGCGCGGGGCGCGGGAAATCTGGCCGAGAACCGTCTGGGAGGCGAAATCGTTGACCTTGACAACCATGCCGTCAATTTCATAATCCAGTTCGCTTCGGACCGCCGTCAGATGCCCGAAATCTTTTGCGACCGCTTCAACTCCCCGGCTTGATTTGACGAGGTCGTTGACCAGAAAGCCCTCATGTCGCAGCAGGTCAAAAACCGCAGTTTGGGAATCGAGTTTTTTCAAATCCGTATCGGATATGCCGTAAGCGTAAAAAAGCAGCGGGCGGGAGGCGGTAATTTTCGGGTTGAGCTGGCGCAGCGACCCGGCCGCGCCGTTGCGGGGATTGGCTAGCGGAGCGGCGCCGTCATTAATTAGTTTCCGGTTCAGTTTCTCGAACGCCGAACGACGCATGATAATTTCGCCGCGCACTTCCAGCAGGGGATAGGCTCCGGCAGTCAAAGCGGATAATTTGAGCGGGATGTTCCTGATGGTTTTCAAATTGGGGGTGATGTCCTCACCGGTGAATCCGTCACCGCGAGTGGAGCCGCGCACGAAAAGCCCTTTTTCATAAACCAGTTCCACCGCCAAGCCATCGAGTTTGGGCTCGCTGAGATATTCGATATCTCCGTCCTTTTCGAGACCTTCTTTTACCCGGCGGTCGAACTCGATAAATTCCTCGACCGTGGTAACCTTCTGCAGCGAAAGCATCGGCACCCGATGCGGGACAGGTTCGAACTTCTTCGACGGCTCGGCGCCGACCCGCTGGCTGGGGGAATCCGGCGTAACCAATGAAGGAAATTGTATTTCTATTTCCAGAAGCCGGTCGAACAGGCGGTCGTATTCGGCGTCGGAAATTTCCGGGTTGTCATTGACATAGTAAAGCCGGTTATGGCGTTCGATTTCGTTTTTTAGCCGGTTGTATTCATCGGTCAGTTTTTTGCCGAGTACATTCATACCGGGAAATAAATATCCCCCGGTCCTTCTGTCAACTTTTAGATTCCCGGATGGGGTTGGTTCGCGGTTGAGGTGGAGGCTTTTTCCTTAAGGATAGCGTGACGATAAGCCGCGATTTCCTGTCCGGCGAGGTCGTCAATGATGTCGATTACGTACAGGGCGATCAGACTGCCGCTGTCGTCGGTTTGGAGAAAAACGGCGTCACCCAGCAGGTAATTGCCGGTCGGGTGTTTCGGGGAAAAAGTCAGCTTGACGGCGGTTTTACTGGCGTTGGTAGTTACGGTCGGGTTTTTGAAAGTATCTCGGAAATCAAGCCAGCGAATATCGGCGGGTTCAGCAAATTCGGGCAAACGGAATCCGGGGTCAACCGACCAGCGGCGGCGGGGCAGCGACAGTTCGAAAAACAAAAGCCGTCCTTTGTTATCGAGATCCAGATGAACATCTTCGGACTCCAGAAACGAATAGAAACGGAATTCCCGGGAAAAAGGGGCAATCTGGACATAGAGAGCGTCTTCTTCCAGTTGATAAAAACCCCGGCCGGGTAAAAGTGGTCCGGTCGGGGTCTGAATCTGGAGCTTTATCGCTTTGAGAGTCATGGTTTATTTAAAATCTTTCAGGCGCTCCTTGGCTTCCTCGCCTTTCAGGGTGCCGGGATATTCGTCGGCCAGCCGCTGGTACAGTTCCTTGGCTTCCTTGTTCTGACCCAGTTCCTGTTTGCTGCGCGCCAGCTTGAACAGCACCAAATCGGTGTTGATGGAATTGGGATATTTCTCCATTACATATCCGAACTCAACCGCGGCGTCCTGGTATTGCTTGAGAGAATAGTAGGCTTCACCCAGCCAGTAATGGGCGTTTTCGTCGTTCGGGTGGTTGGGACAATTGGCAATAAAGTACTTGAAGCTGGGGATCGCTTTGTCGTATTCGAACTGTCGAACGAGGATGAACGATTCATCGTAAGCGCTGTCGCAATCGATCGTGTAAATCGAGCCGGGTGCCGGAGGAACCACCGTGGCGGAAGTATCGACAGGTTGTTCGGCACCGGTCTGGGCGCCGGGAGAACTGAAGATGACGTGAGTGGTCGGTTTTCCCTCGTTAAGGCTGTTGATACGCGCCATGAGGTCGTTATAGTTCTCGAGCAGCACCGCCAGCTGTTGCTGCATCTCCTCGACGGAGAAACGCAGTTCATTGCGAAGCTGGGCGTCGGCTTCGGTGCCGGCCGCCAGCAGAGAATCGACCCGATCCACCAGTTCCTGAGAGTTGCGGTTCTGGCGTTCGATTTCAGTCAGCTTCACCTTGACTTCGTTGATATCCCGGCTGGTGCAGCAACCGGAGATAATCAATGCCAAAAACGCAACCGCCGTCATTAAGACGGCGGTCGGTATTATCCTTCTTGAATAAAGCATAATC
>JBMOKZ010000188.1:0-13738 GCA_049324195.1 Candidatus Zixiibacteriota bacterium
CGATAAATTCATAACGACTCTGACCTCGATAACCTTATTTTTATCGAGGGTTTTTTTATCTCTTTTTCCGTTTTCAAAACCCCGTTAAATAAAACAATACGATTATCTTTCGAGCTTATTTGAGGCGCCTATTAATTATTTCAGGGTTTAATTAACAAAATATAAACTTTTGGATTTTCTTTGTCAATTTAATAAGTCACGGGGCGTTATTTTAGTACTTTGAAACAGCTATTGATACGCGACCGTCACCGTAATATTATTGTATCTGCTTTTTTGAATTGTTTTTACGAAGTAAAGTATACTTTTTCATAAACTTTTTTATGCTTAAGATGTTATCGTTTCTGATCAGTTTGAAACCGAATAAATATAAAAGGAAGATGTGATAAAGAACTTCAAGATTCTGCTTTCGACGGCGTTGCTGTGCGGTTTGATGCTTTTGACCGGAATGACGGTCGTATCGGCTCAGGAGACGACCAAACAGAAAGTTGAGAAACTCGACAACCTGCCGCGGTATGCCTACAAGATACCAGGAAATGTTACGGAACTGGTGAAATCGGATGAGGCGTTCGCCGCTTTTGCCGCGGAACTTCGCACCAATCTTGAAAAGACGCTGGTGTAATATGATATTACCGACAAGACCACTTTAAAAAGTATTTACGGTACCCTGTTGAATCTCGACCTGCTCGAAGGCAAACTTGACGCCGCATCGGAAAAATCGGAAGTGCTCAAGAGCCTTCAGGAAAAACCGGCGGATAAATATCTCACCGGTCTGTTTTCAGACGCCTATATCAAAGCCCGGAAGGATTTTCCGGAAGGTGATGACGCCGCATTCAAAGACGCCTTTGCGCAGGGCTACGCCGTTTCGATGAAAGACCTGCCGTGGGATATCGTCCAGGACCAAATTCAACAGTCCAAGGGCATGACCGAAATGCTGAGCGAGAATCTTCTGCTGGGTCTCATCCAGACCCAGTTCGACCCGGTTGCGTAACAAACGGGCGAAATCAGCGGCGACCTGGCCGAGCGCTGTATCAATTTCCGCTTTATTCTGCAAATCAGAATGGCTTTGAAGGAGGAAATCATCGACGTTCTCCAGACCTATATCGACGCGCATAGCGTCGCCAAGCCGGATATCTGGAAAGAGCGCGAGGTCACTCTTGCGCCGGACGCCAACCTGGAACCGGTGGTGGTCTGCATCTGGGACAGCGGGGTTGATTCTTTGGTCTATCCCGACCAGTTGTACGTGAACGACAAAGAACAGCTCGATGGTAAGGGCAATGACGGCAACGGCTTTGTCGATGACCGGCACGGTATCGCCTATACCATGCACGAGGAGAAAACTTCCGATATGCTTTTCCCGATGGATGATTCCTTGAAACAAAAACTGCCGGAAATGAAGGAATTCATGAAGGGGCTGCTGGACTTGCAGGCGTCGATTGACAGCAAGGAAGCCTCGGCGTTGAAAAAACAGCTGGCGCAGATGAAACCTGAGGAGGCCAAGCCCTTGTTCGAGCGGCTCGGTCTGTTCGGCAACTTCATGCACGGTACCCACGTCGCTGGTATCGCCGTCGCGGACAACCCGTTCGCGCGGATTCTCAATTCCCGTCTGACTTTCGATTATCATATGATCCCGGAGGCTCCGACAGTAGAAAGAGCGCAGAAATCGGTCATCAGCAACCGGGAGACGATCGATTATTTCAAGGCCTGCGGCGTGCGGGTGGTCAATATGAGCTGGGGCGGTGATTTGAAAAGCGACGAGGCGGCTCTCGAGGCCAACGGCATCGGTGAAACTCCCGAAGAACGCGCCAAACTGGCCCGGGAGATTTTTGATATCTCCAAGAATGGCCTTTATGAGGCTATCAAGAGCGCCCCGGAAATTCTCTTCATTACCTCGGCGGGCAACAGCGATAACGATGTCGCGTTCGACGAGGTCATCCCTTCGTCTTTCGACCTGCCCAACCTGATGGTGGTCGGCGCGGTAGACCAGGCGGGCGAAGAAACCTCGTTCTCGAGTTTCGGCGAGAATATCGACGTTCACGCCAACGGGTTCGAAGTTGAGAGCTTCCTGCCGGGCGGCGATCGCATGGCCGTGTCCGGAACCTCGCAGGCATCGCCCCAGGTCACCAACCTGGCCGCGAAGCTCCTGGCAAAAAATCCTTCGCTGACGGTGGCCGAATTGATCGTGCTGATTAAAGACGGCGCCGACAAAAGCACCGACGGCCGCTGCCATCTTATCAACCCGAAAAAATCGATGGCGCTGCTGACCGAGAAAATGGGAAAATAACCTGTTCAGATATGAATAACGAAAAGGCAGGTGTGTCACCTGCCTTTTTTTTAAATAAAACCAAGCGCTGAAGGTTAAAAGCTATTCCATGTCCGATTTGTCTTTTTCGATAAATTTCAACGAAGCAGAGTTGATGCAGTAACGTTGCCCGGTCGGCTGAGGACCGTCGTTAAACAGATGTCCCAGATGAGCGCCGCATTTGCTGCAAACCACCTCGGTCCGCATCATCCCCAGGCTGGTATCCAGAGCAAGCTCGATTTTATTTCGGGTTGTCGGCTGCCAGAAACTCGGCCATCCCGAGCCGGAGTCGTATTTGGTGTCCGAGGAAAACAGTTCGTTGCCGCAGCAGACACAAATATATTTGCCTTCTCCTTTAAAGTCGTAGTATTTTCCGGTGAAAGCCCGTTCGGTGCCCTTGTTGCGGGTGATACGGTATTCTTCATCGGTTAGAATCCGGCACCATTCTTCTTTGGTCTTTTTGATTTTGTCATCCATTACGCTGTCCTTTTTTATTTCTTCCGCCGGTATCGGTTTAACTTCTTTGTTTTTTTGTCCTTTTACGCCGGACCGTATTAGTGCCAAAAAAACCACGAGAAAAAAAAGCGGCAGGAATACCGAGAAAAGATTTTTTGATAGTCCGAACATGGAAGCCTCCGAAACCGCGGTTCGAGTGAAGGTACTAAATTATATTTAAATAACTTAATACTGAAACAATATGGCCGGGTATAAGTTCCGGGCCGGTTCCGATAAGTGTTGACAACACTTCCCCCAAAGGGTATATATTATGAATTTAAATTGCCGGCTGTGGACTGCGCTTAATGACGATGCCACCGGCGGAAAATAGGGGTTTCAGGACCGCTAAAATTATGACATGGGATAACCCTGGACGGATCGAAGAATTTTATTGAATGAGATATTTGCAGCGAAGAGAAAATCATCGAGCCGGAAGATTGCTTAATTCTACATTAAGGAGCTGTCATGTCGTCAAAACAAGCCAAGGATATAATGATTCCTCTGAACAAGTATCCGCATATTCTGCATACTTATACCTTGCGTGAGGCCGTAGCGGAAATGGAGTTGTCGATTATCGACGTCAATTCCCAGAAATCCCTGCCCCGGGCGCTGCTGGTGTTCGATGAATCCAATCAGCTTCTGGGGATTGTCCGTCGCCGCGATATCCTTCGGGGGCTGGAGCCGAAATTTTTAAAGACCATGCCGGTCCCCCACCGCAAACAACTGTTCAATATCGAGGCCGACCCGAATCTGGTGGACCTCTCTCGGGGGAAAATAGCTAAAGGGATGCAGGACCAGGCCGACAACCCGGTTACCGATGTCATGCAGCCGATCGTGACCACTGTCGATTACGAGGACCATCTGGCCAAAATCATTTACAAGATGGTCAACATGGATCAAAATCTGATCCCGGTGCTCAAGGACCGGGTGGTGGTGGGTGTGGTACGCAGTGTGGACGTGTTCAACGAAATCGCCAGTCTCTTACATGATTAGATAATGCGGTAATACAACCAATTCGAGGTCAGGGCATCGATGTTCAAGCGTAACAAGCGACAATCAGACAATCAGGATGAGGGTACGGCTGTCAGCGGCGGTTCCGGTAAAACATATATTGCCCGGGTTACCCGGCGCATCGACTGGAAAAGGCAGGCTTATATTTTTCTGGGCGTGGCTCTTTTCTGTATCGTTTATTTTTCACCAGCCTGGCCCGACGCTGTCGATCCCCAGGGCGAACATTTCCAGTTGACGCGCGAGGGCAAGGCGTCGCTGGCGCTGTTCCTGCTGGCCGGTACCTGGTGGGTGTTTGAAGTCGTGCCGATCGGCGTCACCGGTATTGTTATCGGGGTGCTGCAGGCGCTTTTTTTAATTCGTCCGGCCGATGTCGCCATGGGTGATTTCATGGACCCTTCGGTATGGTTCATAATCGGTTCGCTGGTGATCGGGATGTCGTTCGCCAAAACCGGATTGACCAAGCGCATGGCGTACAAGATGCTATACATGGTGGGGGAGAAAACGAGCATGATTTATCTGGGCTGTTTTTTAATGACTGTAGCCCTGACATTGATTATGGCTCACACGGCGGTCGCCGCCGCGATTTATCCCCTGCTGATGGCGATTTATTCGCTTTACGAGCAAGACAGCAAACCGACCAGGTTCGGAAAAGGTTTGTTTATCGGGATGGCTTTTGTCGCCGGGGCGGGTAGTATCATCACCCTGCTCGGCTCCGCCCGCGGCGCGGTGGCGATCGGCTTCTTCCGCGATATTACCGGCCGTGAAATAAGCTTCTTCGAACTTTCCTGGTACATGCTTCCGGTCGGGGCCGTGATGACTTTAGGGTTGTGGAGTCTGATGATGACGATTTACAGACCGGAACAGAAAACCATCCCCGGACTGCGCGAACGCGCCCGATCCCTCTATGAAAATCTGGGACCCATCAGCCGCGTGGAGAAAATGACCCTGTTGATTGTCTTTTTATCTATCGGCGCCCTGATCCTTCGGTCGGTCGTTCCCGCCATGGAACCCTTCAACAAAAGCGCCATCATCCTGGTCTCGACCATTCTGTTTTTCATGTTCAAGATTCTGACCATCAAGGATCTCGAAGAGATTCCCTGGAATATCGTGTTGCTGTTCGGCGGGGCGATGAGTATCGGGTTCTGCCTCTGGCACACCGGCGCCGCCAGCTGGCTGGCTATCGAATGGCTGGCGATTCTAAAGAACACCCCGCCGCTGGTTTTCATCCTGGGCATTGCTTTGTTCGTGCTGATTATGACGAACTTTATCATGAACGTCGCCGCTATTGCCATCTCACTGCCGGTGGCGCTGGTCATCGCGCCGTATCTGAATGTCGCGCCGGAAATCGTCCTGTTCGCCTCGCTGGTGACGGCCGGTATGCCCTTTCTGCTTCTGGTCGGGGCGGCTCCGAACGCCATTGCCTACGAAAGCAAGCAGTTCACCAGCGGCCAGTTTTTCATGACCGGTGTACCGGCCAGTATCTTGTTGATGGTCGTGCTGGCGGTTTTCGTCAAATTTATCTGGCCGGCGATGGGTATGCCGGTGATGCTGCCCTAGTCAAGAGCGAACGATTTTAATCGGAAAATTATTAAGAACGAGTGAATCGGGGTGATTCACTCGTTCTTTTTTATATGGTGAGTTCAGAGGCAAGAAAGACGTTACAAAGAGAAGGTTATCCCGCCGTAAAACATCCGGCCATACACCGGCGCGTACATGAACGCGGCATCGTCGATATGCTTTTCTTCCTGAATATAATCCGACAGGTTCTTGACGCCGACATGGAGCTTGTATTGACCGTAGAGTTTGTAAGAAATTTTGGCGTTGAGTAAAATAAAGGATTCGGTCGTTTTGATTTTCACGTCGGCCGCGTCAGCCGGTTCGGTTAAATCGATATACATCTTGCCCTTGTACTCCCCGTTTAGCACGAAATTCCAGTTTCGGGGAGAATATTCGATTTTGAACCCCCCGGCGGTCTCGGGCAGGCGGGAAATTTTCCGGCTGATATCTTCGTACCGGGTGCCGACCCAGTCGGCCCGGACGTTGTCATATTCGCCTTCGGCCACGGTGAAATTGCCCGACAGGGATAAATCGGCAGAAAGCGCGTATTGCCCGCTAAGTTCCACGCCCATTACGTAAGCATCGTCGATGTTTTTCCACTGGTAATCATAACCGATCGCGGCGATATCCGGTTCGGCTTCGGAAAAATCGATTTTGTTCTTCAGCTCGGTGCGATAAAGATTAAGGCTGGCGTTGCCTCGCGTCTTCGTATAATCGGCGGAAAAGTTATAGCTCAAAGATTTTTCCGGTTCGAGGTCGCTGCCCTTGTAAACGCGGGGCGAACCGCTGCACAGATGTAAATCTTCGGAAAAACCGTAGGGTACCCGGAAGCCGGTCCCGATACTGGCCCTGACGGTCAAGTCAGTAGCGGCGGTATACTTGAGCGCGAACCGGGGATTGACCGTGGATTCCGTGAATTCCACCGGTTTGACCCCTTCGCTGTAAATATCGCCCGAGCCGCGGAAATTGTCCTCGGAATTGTGATAGTCGAATCGAAGGCCGGCGACTATTTCCAGTTTTTTGGTCAGGGTAATTTCGTCCTGTATGAAAATTCCGAAATCATCGGCTTCTTTATTACTGAAAGAGGTATAAGATACGCCGAAATCCTCATTCTCGGGATCGGTCGAGGCAATGTATTTACCCGATTCTTCAAGCTTGTTGTGCGTGTATTGCGTGCCGGCCAGAAAACGGTGACGACCGGCGGGGTAAACCGTATTGAACGAGCCGGTATAGATGTCTTCATCGGCAAGATACGGTCTCAGTTCTTCAATCGGCGCCGAAAGCGAGACGATCGAATCGGCCGTGACGGTATCCTGGTGGGTGGCCTCGTAGTCGCCCAGATAGGTATCGTTGGTGGCGGTGCGTTTGTGATGCGCCAAAGAGACGCTGGCATTTACTTCGAAACCCGAGGAAAACTGCCGCCAGTATTCCGTTTCGAGGCTGTAGCGGTCGGTATTGATATCTTCGGTTCCGGCGCTGAAGGGATTTTCGTAAAGGTCGTCGGTCATCTCGCCGCCCTGTCGCCGTTCCGAAAGGATTCGGCCCCGAAAAGTCAGCCGGTCGAGACCGGTCAGATTTTCAAGAAAAAGATTGAACCCGCCGTTCCTGGCGTTGGTACGGACCCGGTCGCTGATGCCGTCGCCTTCATATACCTCGTCGCGTGTATAGCCGTCACCGGTTTCATCGATGGCGTCGCCCGTGTTCTGCTGCCCGAAAACGAAAAGGCTGACATCGCCTTTCTTGGCGCCGGCTTTGATATTGTAGTTGTTGGTATTATACTCGCCGAGTTCGATGCCCACCTGGCATTCCGTTTTCCGGGGAATCGAGGAAATGATGTTGATGGCTCCGGCAATGGCGTTGCTGCCGTACAGAGCCGAGCCGGCTCCCTTAACGACTTCGATACGGTCGATTTCCGCCGTGCTGAACTGTTGCAGCCCGTATACGCCCGCCAAGCCGGAATAAAGCGGCTGACCGTCAAGTAACAGCTGGGTATGGTCGGCTCCAAGACCCTGCATGCGCAGGACCGAGAAATTGCAGGCCTGGCATTGCTGTTCCACCCGGATTCCGGGCGTACCTTCGAGAGCCTCGTACAAATTGGCGGCCGCCTTGTCCTCGATGGCTTCGCTGGTGATGACTTCCGTGAATACCGGAACGTCTTTGACGAAACGAGGCGTCCGCGTTCCGGTCACGACCACCCCCGGCATTTCCAGCGGGGTTTGTTTCAGCCGGATTTTAATGGACGTATCCTTATCGTTTTCGACCGTCAGTTCCCTTATCACGGTTTCGTGACCTACCAGCGAGATGACGATTTGGCACTCGCCGCAGGGAACGTCGTCGAGAATGAAAGCGCCGGTGCTGTCGCTGACAGTTCCGCGGTTAGTGCCCTCTAAAAGCAGGGTGGCCCCCGGAAGAGGCGTTCCGGTCGCGGTGTCGATTACCGTTCCGACGATGCGGCCCTCGGCGGCCATGACTCCGGTGGCGAATACTTGTAGTAATATGCACCATAATACGGTGTTTATGCTTAACAGTTTTTTCATTTGTCTGCCTTTGTTTAAAAAAGATTTCTGTTTGGTAACTATAATCAAAAAGATGAAAGCCTTCGGGACTTTCAGGCAGACAGGGCGGGCGGCGCCCGGACGGGGAGAAGAATGGGACTGATGCGGGCGGTGACGGGCACCACTAACGACGTCGTGTAATAGACGAACACGAAATAGATATATATGACCGATACAGCCGCAAGCGTCGATTTGTTGAGCAGTGAGGTTATGTGGCTGATAAACTGATAGTCCCGGTCGCTGTGGGAGTGGCTTTTATCAGGTCCGGCGTTTCCCGATGAAGTATGGTTATGGATAACTATCCGGCCGTCGGGAAGGACATGGAGGTGCAAAGCGATGGTGCCGGCCAGTAGATAACCAATCAGACTGAACAGGATAAAAAGCGCCGGTAAGGATAAATTATGTTTGTGCCTGTCAAAAAAACACATATACCGAAACCAAATCTAAAATGTTAGCTACGACAAACAATGTACGGTGCGGCTAAGATATTGTCAAGGGTTTTTGTGATATTTTTCACATTTTCTGGTTGCTCTCTTTTTTTGTCAGAGAGCTTGACTTTGACAGGGAAATCGTTAATATAATTTATTTATTACCTTTTAGTTAGGCATGTATGCGAAAATCTGAACAAACGCCCAGAATCGGCATCAGTTCCTGCCTGCTGGGGCAGAAAGTCCGTTTCGACAGCGGTCACAAACATGACCGTTATATTACCGATGTACTCGGGGATTATTTTGAATTTGTGGCGGTCTGTCCCGAGGTTGCGATCGGGATGGGTACCCCCCGCGAGGCGGTGCGGCTCGAGGGCGACCCGGCCAACCCCCGTATGGTGGGCAACAAATCGGGTAAAGACTGGACCGAAAAGATGAACCGTTACGCCCGACAACGGGTACGATTGTTTGAGCAGCAGCCGGTGAGCGGCTACATTCTCAAAAGTAAGTCGCCCAGTTGCGGCATGGAACGGGTCAAGGTTTACAATGCCAAAGGCGCGCCGGGTGTCCCCGGCCGGGGGCTGTACGCCGCCGAACTGCTGCGGCAGCTGCCGTTTTTACCGGTCGAGGAGGAAGGCCGTCTGCACGACCCGCATATCCGCGAGAATTTCATCGTAAGAGTGTTCGCCTTTCACCGGTTGCAGAGGCTTTTCGACGGTTCTTTCACCAGAAAAGAGCTTATCGCCTTTCATACAGCGCACAAGTATCTATTACTGGCGCATTCGCAACAGTATTACCGGGAATTGGGCCGGCTGGTGGCGGAAGTCAAGCAGCACCCGCCCGCGGAACTCCGCGATATTTACAGCAAGCTGTTCATGACGGCGTTGAGTTTCAAAACCACCGTTAAAAAGAACGTCAATGTCCTGCAGCATATCGTCGGTTTTTTGAAAAACCACCTGGGCGAATTCGAGAAGAAAGATATCCAGAGGGTAATTGAGGATTACCGGCTGGAGCTGGTGCCTCTGGTGGTGCCGCTGACGCTGGTGCGGCACTATATCGACAAGTACGATATCGAATATATCAAGGGACAGCACTATCTGAATCCGCACCCGAAAGAGCTGATGCTTCGTAACCATGTCTGAGGCCGGTAGCGTATTTATAGCCAAAGCCTTAAAGAAAATTCTTGTATATAACTGATTTCTCGCTTATTATCCCTTTAACTTAAACAACACATTCAAATACTAATAGTTACAAACGTGAGAGATTGTCTACATCCATGTTGAAACTGGTTGGCACCGACGGGACACGGCTTTATTCCTGGCTTTTAGAACCCGGCAAATATGTAATCGGCCGCAGGCAGGAATGTGATTTTTATATCCCCAGCAAAACCATATCGAGAAATCACGCCGAAATCGAGGTTACGGCCGGCGGCGAAATCAATCTATGCGATCTGGGCAGCCACAACGGCACCACGGTCAACGATAAAAGAATCAGCGGTCGGGTGAGCATCAAGGAAGGCGACAATCTCAAATTCGGCGATACGGAGTTCAAACTGGCCACAGTAAATGAGTCAGGGGAGGACACCCCGACTCTGGTCCGGGCTAAGCTGTCCGAGGCGGAGCCGGTCAAGTCGGTTTTTCTTAATATCAACGAGGCGCTTAAACCGCTCCCGGCCAAAGTCAGCGAAAGCTCTAAAATATTACCAACCATTTTCGAAATGGCCCGGATGCTGACCCGTTCGGACCCCAGAGAGGTAATGCTGGAAAAATCGCTGGCGCTGGTGGCCGAGGTCATCCCGGCCGAACGGCTGGCGGTTTTGTTTGTTTCCGAGGATCAGGCAGAAGTATTCACCGGGGCGACCCTGCTGCCCTCGGGCAAGGACCCGGGCGAGTTCCGGCTCTCGCAGACGATTGTCAAGGAAATCATGACCGACCGCAACGCGCTGGTAATCGGTAACCCGAAAGACGACCCCCGTTTCGCCGCCCAGCAGTCGATTATCATGTCAGAGCTGAAATCGGCCGTGGCGGTGCCGCTCTTCGACGAGGGCGCGGTGCTGGGCATTCTCTACGCCGACACCACCAACCCCCTCCACCGGTACGGCGACGACCATCTGCGCGTGATGGCGGCATTCGGCAATATTATCGCCTCGCGGTTGCAGAATTACGCTCTGCTCGATGTGCGCCGGCAACGGGAAATCATGGAAGCCGAACTGAAGCGGGCCTCGGGTATCCAGAAACAACTGCTGGTCAGCCGGCCGCCGCAAATCAGCGGCTTTGAAATCGAGAGTTTCCAGGAACAGTCCCGTTCAGTGGGCGGCGACCTGTACGATATGACCGTGCTGCCCGACGGCCGGATGCTGTTTCTGGCGGCCGATGTTTCCGGGAAGGGAATGGGGGCGGCGCTGTTGATGTCGAATATTCTGGCCGCATTCCGCATCATGTACGAGACCAGCGATTTCGACCTCGTCAAGGTGGTGGAAAAAGTATCCCTGCAGCTTTACCGCTACAGCGACCCGGGGCATTTTGCCACCCTGTTTATCGGGTTGGTCGAGCCGGACGGCAACACCGTCCGCTATATCAACGCCGGGCATAACCCGCCGCTGGTGGTGCGGACTGACGGCTCCCTGGAGCGCCTGGAACCCTCGGGCGTGATGATCGGCGCCTTCGATTTCGGCACCTGGCAGGAACAAAAAGTTGAGTTGGCTAAAAACGAACTTATTTTTATATTTACCGACGGCGTCACCGAGGCCGAGCGCGACAATAAGCAGTACGGAGACGTCCGCATGGAGAAACTGGTGGCCGCAAACCGGGGTTTGCCCCCCGGCGAAATCGTCGGACGTCTCATGGAGGATATCAACGGGTTTATGGGCGACGCCCCCCGGTCGGACGATATAACCGTATTAATTTTAAAGAGAGCTTGATTGTTATGATGTTAAAAGCAGGTCAGAATTTTTCCCATTTCAAGATTATCCGGATGCTCGGTGAGGGCGGAATGGGTGAGGTTTATCTGGCGGAGGACCAGAAACTCAACCGCCAGGTGGCTCTGAAAATTTTGCAGGCGGAATTTTTCGACAACCCCGACCGCCTGGAGCGGTTTCGCCGCGAGGCCAAGACGGCCGCCAGGGTGTCGCATCCCAACGTCATGGGCATTTACGATATGGATATGGCCCGCGAGGAAGAAACGGGCCGGGATATCAATTACATCGTGATGGAAAACGTTCCCGGCGATTCCCTGACCAACTATCTCAAGAAACGCAGTTTTAACACCAGCGATGTCCTGCGGCTGGCGGAAAAAATCGCCGCCGGTTTGGCCGCCGCTCACAAGCTCAATATTGTTCACCGCGATATCAAAACCGACAATATTAAAGTCGATGACGACGGCAACCCCAAAATTCTCGATTTCGGTCTGGCCAAACCCATCGACATGCTCTTTTCCGATGACGAGGCCGACACCACCGACACGGTTTCGCGCGAACTGACCCAGGAAGGTAAGATTCTCGGCACGGTCAATTATATGTCGCCGGAGCAGGCGCGGGGGGAAACCGTTGATACCCGCGCGGACATTTTCTCGTTTGGCATTATGTTTTACCGTATGCTTACGGGTGATTTTCCTTTTGAGGGTTCGGACAAGGTTTCGATCATGGCCAAGATTCTCGAGGCCAAACACACGCCCCTCCGGCATAAAAACGAGAGCCTTCCGGCGGAGCTCGAACGCATTATCGACAAGTGCCTGCAGAAGGACCCCAACGACCGTTATCAGGATACCCGTGACCTGGTGGTCGATATCCGCAGTTTGCGGCGTCAGTACGAGAGCGGCATCTCGGATTCGGCCTCGATTGTCAGCGGCAGTTCGAACGCGAAGATTAAAGCGGTCACTTTAAGTGGCTGGAAACTGGTCGCGGCGTTCGTATTCGTGGCGGCTGTTTTGGCTCTGGTGGCGTTTTTGAGCGGCGTCTTCAACGGCGGTGAATCGACCCCGGGCGGGACGGTGCTTCAGGCCCGCGAAAACACCCTGGCTATTCTCGGATTCGAGAACAAGACCGGCGATGCCGACCTGGACTGGCTCCAGGCGGGACTTCCGGAAATTTTACTGACTGACCTGGCTCAGGGCGGCGCCAAGAATATCATCAGCCGCAACCGCGTGCTCGATTGTCTCGACGAAAAAGACCGCCTTGAAAACGGTCTGCCCAACCACCAGGCTTGTATTCGGGCCGCGAAATCCATCGGCGCCACGACCGTCCTGTCCGGTTCATTTTACAAAATGGGAGACAAGATCCGCATCGACGCCCGTTTGGAAGAAGTCGCGAGCGGGAAAATTTTACTCGGCGAAAAAGTCGTCGGCGTGGACCCGTTCGTTCTGGTGGACAGCCTGACCGATAAAATCGCGCAGTCGCTCAATATGCGGCTGGCCCTGGCGGATAAAAGAGATGTCGCCGATTACACTTCGTCATCACCCGAGGCTTACAAACATTATATCCTCGGCATGGAAAAATTCAGCCTCAGCATGCTGGACGAGGCTATCGAGGAATTCGAAAAAGCCCTGCAATACGATTCGACCTTCGCCATGGCGTACCTTCGCATCGGCATGACGTACACCTTCAAAGTGCGCAATCAGCAGGGGATTCCTTATTTCATCAAAGCCCGGGAACGGGAAGACAAACTGCCCGTCAAAGAGAAGAACCTTTTGGATATTTATATCGATACCTGGGTCGACAATAAATTCGACGATGCTTTTATCAAACTGAAATCCTTCGTTCGGTCTTACCCGGACGATAAGGAAGCCCGGGTCATTTATGCCCTGTTTTTAAGCGAAATGGGGAACAACAACAGGGACGCCATCGCCCAGCTCGATACGGTCCTGCTCCTTGACTCGAAATTTCCGATGGCGCTTCAGAACCTTGCCCGCTTATACGCTCTTGACGGCGATTATGAAACGGCTATCGGGTATGCTTTGCAGATAAAGAAATATTATCCGGAGTCCCCGATTGCTTATCAGCAGTTATCCGCATTTTACCAGGATCTCGGACGGTACGAAGAAGCCCGGGAGGTATCCAAGGAAATGCTGGAAATGACGCCCGGTAATATCGATATTCTACAGCTTCTGATTCGTATCTATATCTTAGAGCGTGATTTCGATAACGCCGATAAATACACCGAAATGATCAAGCAGGGTCATGCCGACGACCCGTACAGCCTGATCACGTATTACGGTATCAAGGAAAACCTGGCTTACTGGCGGGGCCAGTTCAAGAAAGCCGGAGAATTCCAGCAGAAACAGATGGAATACTCGCTGGTGACCGGCGACAGCAATTATATTTATTTGCAGACTCACGGGCTGGCCAGCTACTATAATACCATCATGAAAAACAAGGAGAAAGCGCTGGAACTGGAGCG
>JBMOKZ010000189.1:0-1784 GCA_049324195.1 Candidatus Zixiibacteriota bacterium
ATATCCGAATTATTATAATATTCTTTTAAATCCTCGACCCGGTCCTTGAGGTGAAAAGACGCGGGCGCCAGCTGACGGATTTTTTCTTCCTCGGGGCCATTGCCGATAACGGTCCAGTCCAGCCGGTAATCGTCTTCCATGGCGGCACAGGTTCTGGCGCAGAGGTCGATTCTTTTGCGTTCGACCAGGTTGGCTACTGTCAATATTTTCAATACTTCCGCCATCAGTTAAATTTCCCGCTGTCAACCGGAAGGTGAATCAACTGCGATTTATGACGATACCGGTCGCCGTACACTCTTTCGAATACGTTTTTAGGGTGCTGGCCGATGAAAACCAGCTCTTTCGCCCGGGCCAGTATCGGTTTCGCCATCCACTTCAATAGTTTCGAATCCCTGATCATAAAAATATCCAAACCCACGCAGTTTAAAATATAGTTCCGACGGGACAGGTACGCCAGGATTCCCGCGGGGAAAATCCAGTAGGCCACGATGAGGTTTTTTCGCCGGCGCAATTTCTTCCAGTTGGCCAACAGATAGGCCGGCAGGCTTTTGCTCTTGAAATCCTCATAGCCGATTACCTCATACTCCTCATCGATTATATCCCATAAATTCTTGATAAAAATGCCGGAACTATCGGTTTTTTCTTTCGGAAAATTATGCGTCACTATCGTAATCATTGAGCGTCGATCATCCGTGATTTGTCAGTCGGTCCGGGGTTAACAGAGCCAGGCATGATTGCGTTTCCGTTTACCTCTCGCCTTTCGTCGGCTGGTCCTCGACCAGCAGCACGAACATGAGGACGAAGGCGGCCAGCTGCATCAACCACATACTCCAGATTATAATGTTTTCCGCTATAATTTTTCCTCCTTACCGGTACAATACATCATAACAATATAATCAATTTTCCGAAAAATCAAAGCCGATTCCACTTCAAAAAACCTCTATTTTGTCAACAAAAATCTTCTCCAGTAATCGATTCCGGCCGATGCCTGCGGGACTTTTCCGACCTCCGGGAACCGGGAGACGAAAACCGTCGTCCGGTACTTCTCCGGAGGAAAAGATGGTGTTCCGGTCCGCCTTTGCCTGACGGTCTCGGCGGTCCGGTCGCCGGGGCAAAAAAATACCCTTTTCTCAAACCGGACATCAGAGACGGCGAGGATGTCAGGTTGAAACGAGGGCGACTGACAGCTAAAAAGTTCAAAGCCGGAGAAAATATTTATGTTGTTGGCATATACGGACATACCATATAATCCCGCTTCCTTGTTTTTACTTTTCTTTAGCGAACTTTAAGTTTACCTCCTTTCGATTCCTATTAAGTCCCCGGAAAGGATTAACCTTTCCGGGGAGATTTATTCAGCAAATCAAGCGATTTACTTACTTCAGAAGAATCATCTTCTTGGTTTCGCTGAAGTTGTCAGCGTTCAGTTTATAGAAGTAGATACCCGAAGCAACGTTCGAGGCATCCCACTCAACTGAATGTTCGCCGGCGTCGGCGGAACCGGAGAAGACTTCCACGACCTGACCAGTGATGTTATAAATGGTCACGGTGAAGTCGGTGGCCTGCTTCAGATCAAAGGCGATGGTGGTCGTCGGGTTGAACGGGTTCGGATAGTTCTGCTTCAGAGCAAAGCTAGTCGGAAGACCTTCAATCGCGTCAACCATAGCACCGTCCTTCGTAGCCATTTCAATGCTAACGATGTTGGCGTTAGTCTGGAGAACCTGGCCGCTGAAGGAGTTGCCTTCCAGCGAGTAAACGATGACCTTGCCGTCGTTTTCTTTCATTTC
>JBMOKZ010000190.1:0-13543 GCA_049324195.1 Candidatus Zixiibacteriota bacterium
ACTGCTTTTGGGGTCATAAGTCAATAGGTCTTATCATCCTGACCAAAGAGGCACAATTTAATGTTCTTTTAATCCCGGGCTTATAAAAGAATAACCTTGAGATATAAAATTACGACTGGTTGCAGGGTTTTTATTTCAACCGTCCGGACGGAACCCGGACGGTTAATTTTTGTTAGAAAAACAGGCATAATCGCTCGGAAAGGATGCGACTGTGACCGAAAAAGGGGCTTATCGGCGTATTTTAAAGCCGTCTGTACTTTTTTAGACCCTTGACAAACAGGGCAAAATTTGCCTATAATGGCTCAATTTTTGAGATAAAACGGTCGATAATTTATAAAATTATGAGAATTTCACGTTTTCTGTCGGAAAATCACATTAAGCTCGATATGCAAACCGTTATCGAGCCGCTGGAAGAAGGGGCGTCACTGGAGAAGTGGCGGCTCGACGCCAAAGAACGCATAATTTCCGAGCTGGTGGACTTGCTGGAGCAGAACGGCCGCGTCGGCAACAAAACCAAGTTTATCCTTGACTATGTCAACCGGGAGAAAAAAGCGACCACGGCCATCGGCGACGGCATTGCTATCCCTCATATCCGCTCCCTGCAGGCCAAAGAGTTCATGCTGGCTTTTGCCCGGTCGAAAAAAGGTTA
Source organism: Candidatus Zixiibacteriota bacterium (assembly GCA_049324195.1). Taxonomy (GTDB): domain Bacteria; phylum Zixibacteria; class MSB-5A5; order GN15; family FEB-12; genus JAFGNW01. The sequence continues at coordinate 650 of JBMOKZ010000190.1, forward strand.
CGATTTCGAGTCGCTCGACGGCAAACCCACTCATTTGTTCTTCATCATGGCCGCCCCGCCATACGACGATTCGCTGTATCTAAAAGTCTTCAAGACCCTGGCGGAGATGCTTCGTTTTGATTCCTTCCGCGAAGAGCTGATGACTCTAAGCTCGCCCGGCGAAGTCATCCGCGCTCTGCGCAGCATGGAATGATCACTCTAATCTTTTCTCCCGTTATTGTTTTCTTGCTCTCTACAAACTAATAGGGATCCCTGATACCCTAACGGCCTCCCCCATTAATGGAGTAATTTTATTTATATCGTCTTCTATCCGAGTATCAGGGGAAAAAAACGATCATGCAGACGGTGACAACTCTGCCCGGATAATTAGTGAGCAAGAGCATGACCAGGATATCGACAACAGCAATATTACTTACGAGTCGAGGACAAATACTTTCTGGTAAATGACATCCGGGTCATGACCATACCGGACGCCTTATTCCTTCCTTGACAAAAAGTGACGCAGAGTCTATATTTAATCAGAAATACACCTCCCGAGAAAATCACCCTCGATGACTTTTACATCGAAATTTTGACATTTAAATAAAAGCTTTATCATAATTATTTCCCCTGGGAGGATTTTTCATGAAAAAAACTGCTAACCTCACGATGGTTTTTCTGTTGGGGCTGAGCCTGTTTGCCGGTCTCTCCGTCCAGGCTCAATCGCCCGTAATTTATCCGGGTATGACGGAGGAAAAGTCACCGCCGCAAACAGTCTTATCCGAAGACGCTAGTCTGTTCTGCCCCTCCAATTCCACCATCTACGGTCATACTCCCGATGGCCCCTCGAGTAGCTGGAGTATCGGTTTTACCGATAAGTATTCAGGCTATCTACTGTTCGACAATTTCTCAGCCGCCGGAATTATCAAAGGACTGCATTTCTGGGGTGTAACCGCCGTGTACGACGGCGGTTTTTCGCCCTGCCCCGAGAATCCGCAAGATTTCGGGTTTGTTTTTTCGACTGATGATGCCGGGTATCCCGGTGATCCCGTAGCCTGGCGTTATGCCACGATTACCGGAGAACCAACCGGTCTGTTTTACGGCTCATTCGAACTCTATGAGTACGAAGTCTGGTTCGATGAACCGGTATCGATGGAAGAAGGCTGGCTGAATATTTACGGCACGGGCGGCGACATCGACTGCTGGTTCGGTTGGCTCAGCGGTAACGGCGGCGATGACCATGCCTGGCATTATTACAGTTCGACCTATAACGACTATTATTACGATCTCGCTTTCTGCCTGCTTTATGAGGGTTGCCCCGAAGGGGTGGACGTATTCGGCCAGCCCCCGGATTTCCCCGCGGAGATATACACCATGACCTCTGATGACGGTATGGCCCAGCAGTACTGTGTCTACGACAATTTCTCCTCGCTCAGCCATGTCGGTTCGATCCATTTCTGGGGCATCCAGGGTCATTTCGACGGCGGCTGGTACGCCTGTGACCCGCCGGAAAACCCGATGAATTTTGAGATAAATTTTTACAATGACGCCGGGGGAACGCCGGGTGCCTTGCTGTACTCGTTCACCAAAACCCTGACCGGTCAGCCAACCGGGATTATCCTCTATTCGACCTATGAAATTTACGAATTTCAAACTCAATTCCCGCAAATACCGATGAGCAGCGGCTGGCTCTCCGTTCAGGGAATTGATTTCCCCGACTGCTGGTATCTGGTAATAAGTTCCCGCAGCGGTTACGACGATCATTGCTATCAGTGGGATGGGATGGTAATGGCCGACAGGACATATGATATGGCCATGTGCCTGATGGAAATCTGCTGTACCGGGGTACGGGGTAACGTCAACTGCTCAGATGCCGAGGAACCCGATATCTCGGATATCACCCGCCTCATCGATTATCTCTATATTTCCCACGCGCCATTGTGCTGTTCCCAGGAAGCCGACACCAATGCCTCGGGCGGCGAACCGGATATTTCCGACATCACCCGGCTGATTGATTTTCTCTATATTTCTCACGCGCCGATGGGATCGTGTTATTAATCAGATTTTATTATATCACGGGTCGCTTTTAAAAAACAGTGGCCCGTGTGTTTAAATATTGACAGAAATGTAAATATCGGACATATTGGAATGTTACCGGTCGTATCTTATTTACATATTAACTTTGTTCCGGTCAGGTAAATCGACATCAATTAACGGCTTTATTATTGGAGGGTACTCAGTCATGAAAAAAATGCCTCTGGCTTACGGTATTGTATTATTTTTTATTTTTATCTACTCCCTTATCGCACCGGCATCTGAAGCCGCAGCCATAATCGCCGACCATCAGGCGGCCGCCAATTTCAACAATATCCCCCACGACTTTATCGAACAGGTCAAAACCACCCAGGTCATATTTTACGGTCATACTTCCCACGGCAGCCAGATTGTTTCCGGCATGACCATTCTCAAGGACAGTTCCTCGCTCTATGATTTCAAAAACGGCGAGGGAACCCTGTATATGAGCGAATACAGCGACGATCTGGGCCATGTGGGCGACACCAGCTGGGTGCCGATTACCCGCGCCCGGCTCGAAGACCCGTCGTACGATTTCAACGTCGTCATGTGGTCCTGGTGCGGCGGTTGTTCGGACAATACCGAGGAGGGCATCAATATCTATCTCAACGCCATGAACGGGCTTGAGGCGGATTATCCCGAAGTTACATTCATTTACATGACCGGGCACCTCGACGGCACCGGTGTGGACGGCAATCTTTATCGCAGCAACAACCAGATCCGGGCTTATTGTCAGGCCAACGACAAGATACTGTTCGATTTTGCCGATATCGAGAGTTATGACCCTGACGGCACTTATTATCCCGACGAAACCGACGCTTGCTACTGGTGCTACGATTGGTGCGCCGCGCATGATTGCCATTCCTGCGATGTTTGCGCCCATTCCCATTGTTATAACTGCTACCTGAAAGGCAAAGCGTTCTGGTGGATGATGGCCCGGATTGTCGGCTGGACGGAGGACCCGAACTGCTGTGAAGGCGTGACCGGCAACGTCAATTGCTCGAGCGACGAAAATCCCGATATTACCGATATTACCCGCTTAATCGACCATTTGTACTTAAGTCACGCTCCCCTTTGCTGTCCTGAAGAGGCCGATATCAACGCCACCGGTGGCGAACCGGATATGACCGATATCACGCGCCTGATAGATTATTTATATATCAGCCAAATTCCTCTGCCCGCCTGCCCCTGATTAAGTAGTTAAGGGAAAGTCAGATAAAGCCGTCTTTCGACAGACGGCTTTTTTTAAAATAAATAATCATCAGATTAGACAAAAATACGCTTCATACGTCTTAAAAGCAGACCTAAAACATATTTCCGGGACAAGGTCGAGATAACTATCGTACATCAAATCGGTTGTATGAATGATTCGGCCTTGTTCGAAAATTTAAAAGGCGGGTAGGAACAGACCCTGCAAGCGCTCTGCTTCCAATCTTCACTCTTGAGACACCTGACCGTCGACGAGCCCTCGTCGACGGTCGATTTATTTTGAGTTCTTCAGATTTCGCTGTAAGAATTTTCCGTCTGTAAGTACTAAATATGTATAAAGGGAAACATTGTCTTATTAAACCCCCTCCTGTGCTTCTACCGGCAGGCCGTCCGGTCCTTCTGTGACGGCCTGTCTCTTTTCGTCCCATATCGGCTAAACAAAGCGATAAACATATACAGACTCCACAACTATTGGTTGACAAAGCACAAATAACTTATTATATTTTATTGTCTTGCTTGGAGCCAACAATCAGCATTCTAAGGGTCGGCTTCACGTTACATCAGTAGGGAGGTTATTCATGAAGTTCACTTATCACTTTTTAGCCCCTGTAATGGTACTTATCGTGTTTGTTTTGATATTCTCTGCCGTTCAAATTTGCGCCGAGACGCTCAGTACCGACTGTCCCGGCAACGCCGTATTCAGCCAACCGCCTCATTATCCCGAAGACGTGTCGACCGCCCAAAGCTCCGATGCCGGGAGCACCTTCGACCCGGGTATCATCTACGATAACTTTTCAGGAACAACCGGTATCACCGGCGTTCATTTCTGGGGTTTTACCGGATATATCGATTATGGTTATTATCATTGCGATGAAAATCCCATGACTTTTGAAATCTGTTTTTATATCGACAGTCTGAACCATCCGGGACACCAGGTCGCCTGTTACACCATGGTGATTGAGAGTATGCCGACCGGCCTGATATATTACGGCATGGACGAACTGCTGGAATACGAAACCGAACTGCCGACGGTCGAGATGACCGAGGGCTGGGTATCGATAGAGGGAAAAGACGGAAGTGACTTGTGCTGGTTTTTCTGGCTCTCCTCACGTGACGGGATGGATTCCGGAAGCTTCAAATACGGCGCGGGTACCACCCATTTTAACGTTGATTTCGCCTTCTGTCTGCTAGAGGAAAGCACCTGCTGCACCGGTTTCACCGGTAACGTCAACTGTTCCGTCGACGATAATCCCGATATTTCCGATATCACGCGCCTTATCGATTTTCTTTATCTTTCACACGCTTCGTTGTGCTGTGCGGACGAAGCCGACGTCAACGGCAGTGGCGGCGACCCGGATATATCCGATATAACTCGTTTAATAGATTTTCTTTACTTGAGCGGAACCCCCTTGCCTGATTGTCCATAATCAACCTTCTTAAAACATTTTATCGTTTTTTTGTTCGAATCCGACAAAATACTTGACATAAGTGCCCCTATTTCATATACTAAAGTAGAGCTAATTCCCGACTTTCTCGACTTTGAAACGCAACCAATGGAGGCCCCGAAATAATAAAATTCCTATATTCCCGATGTTTCTTCGTATAATAACGGCCCATGCTATCGTTCCCTTCTCCCGGGAACAGACCTATCAACAGGGATACCACTGTTTACGAATGTTTTTCTTGTCTTTTTTTATAAAGTATCGACAGTACTCTCGGGTACAAAAGAAGTTCTCTAAACCAGTACACAGAACATGGAGGTAGTTTTATCATGAAACTTAAAACTTTCCTCACCCTCGTATGTTTACTACTCGTCGCCTGGATTCCGGGTGTCGCTGACGAGGGTGGTGAACCGGATACGGTTGATTTTATAATTACTGTCGCCCCCGATGCCGGCACCAGTCAATTCAATGTGCAGCTTGAGCTTTGGGTTTTCGATGATGCGGACACCCTGAATGGCTGCTCCATGGGTTTTGGGTGGGACAACCCCAAGATGCAGATGACGGCCGCTACGGCATCTTCCATGCTGTCGTCCAGCTTCAGTAACCCAATCTTTTTCGACGCCAACAATATCGACACCACCAACGAACGCCAGCGGTTCCAGTGTGTCGGAATCCGCCTTTTCACCCCCGGGGTACGGCCCAACCCGACCATCCAGCACTGGGCGACTTATGATTTCACGGTCACCCCGGACTGGTCCTCGGGCGATATCGTCCATATTGACACCTTCGCCTTTAATTCGGGCACCAAGTACAAGTTTGTCAGTTCCACGGGTGGGGATTATTTCCCGGTCTGGACGGGAGCGATCGACATCTATAATTATTCCGATAACGACAACGACGGCCTGCCTTATTATGAGGATAACTGCCCCGATACTTACAATCCCGGCCAGCAGGACAGCGACCACGACCGGACCGGCGACGCCTGTGACAACTGCCCGGCGATTCCGAATCTCGACCAGGCTAACAGCGACACCGATTCCCATGGCGACCTGTGCGATAACTGTCCCGAGGTCAACAACGAGAATCAAAACGACGGCGACGGTGACGGCTTCGGCGACGCCTGCGACAACTGCCCCGACGATTACAACGTTGAACAGGCAGACTCGGACGGTGACGGGGTTGGCGACCTGTGCGACCTCTGCCCCGGTTACGACGACCATCTCGACGCCGACGGCGACGATATCCCCGACGGCTGCGATAATTGTCCCGGCACCGCCAACACCGACCAGATCAATTCCGACAGCGACACTTATGGTGACGCCTGTGACAACTGCCCCGCGATAACCAACCAGAACCAGCTCGATACGGACGGCGACAATGTCGGCAACCTGTGCGACAACTGTGTCGATGTCCCCAACTCGACTCAGCAGAATTCCGACGGCGACAGTTACGGCGACGCCTGTGACAACTGCCCCGACGATACCAACGAGGACCAGCTCGATTCCGACGGTGATAACGTGGGCGACGTCTGCGACCGCTGCCCCGGTTATGACGACCACCTCGATACCGACAACGACGATATTCCCGATGACTGCGACAACTGTCCGGCCGTAGCCAACACCGGCCAGGCTAATTCCGACGGCGACCAGTTCGGGGACGCCTGTGACAACTGCCCGGCGATCGATAATCCCGGTCAGGAGGACGGCGACAGCGACGATGTCGGCGATGTTTGCGATAACTGTATCGCCGTTCCCAACACCGGCCAGCAGAACTCGGACGGTGACAATTACGGGGACGCCTGTGACAACTGTCCCGACGACCCTAACAATGACCAGCTTGATTCCGACGGCGACGGCGTGGGCGATGTTTGTGACGCCTGCCCCGGATTCGACGACAACCTGGATGCCGACGACGACAAGATCCCCGACGCCTGCGACAACTGCCCGGAAACGGCTAATACCTCCCAAACCAACTCCGACGGTGACGAATTCGGCAATGCCTGCGACAATTGTCCCTACGACGATAATCCTGGCCAGGAGGACGGCGATGACGACAATGTCGGCGACGCCTGCGACAACTGCATCGATACGCCCAACTTCAGCCAGCAGAACTCCGACGGCGACAGTTTCGGGGATGCCTGCGATAATTGCCCGACCACCGACAATGAGGACCAGCTCGATGTCGACGGCGACACTTATGGCGACGCCTGCGACAATTGCCCGACGATCAATAACCCCGACCAGATTAACTCCGACGGCGATACCTGGGGCGACGCCTGCGATAACTGCCCCGATATCACCAACCAGAGCCAGACTGATAACGACGGCGACAACGTCGGCGACGCCTGCGATATTTGTCCCGGATACGACGACAACCTCGATTCCGACGGCGACGAACTGCCGGACGGTTGCGACAATTGCCCCAACGACATCAACCCGAATCAGGAGAATTTCGACGGCGATGAAATGGGCGACGTCTGTGACCCGGACGACGATAATGACAGCGTCAACGACGACGGCGACAACAGCGGAATGATTGGCGACTATCCCTGCCCCGACCTGCAAACGACCGGCTGCGACGATAACTGCCAGTTCACCTATAACCCCGACCAAGCCGACACTGACGGCGACGGGCTCGGGAATATCTGCGACAACTGCTGTATCGGGGTCAGAGGAAACGCCAACTGCGATGAAGAACAGGTTGTCGATATCACCGACATTACCTACCTGGTCAGATATTTATACTGGGAGACGGGTCAATGGGAACTCTGCTGTGAGGAAGAGGCTGACGCCAACGGCGACAACAATACTCACGGTCCCGACATAGCAGATATTGTCAGGTTAATAGATTATCTCTATTTCAGCCACTGGGAAATGGAGCCCTGTCCATAACCCTAAAAAAACAATGAGAAAAGACAAAGGCCGCTAAGTATTAAAAGAGCGGCCTTTATTATTTAAAATATTAGAGAACGGGTCAATTATATCATACTGGCCGGAATCCTTTCTGAGCGGGCGGATTTTGATATAGGCGTTATCCCGCCAGGCGGCGGCAGGGTCAGTAGTTTTATTCCCTCCCCCGCTGGCCCCGATCTGAAAAAATTCGTCCAGACAAATGACAACATGAAACGCCCGCCCCTTATTGTTCAGACTGAAAAGCAGCGCGCCGGAGCGGGGTTTTAAAATACGATATGACTCAAACCTTTTGCGCAGTCTTTCGGCGGTGAAATCTTCCTTTTCATCGGTCAACCCCGCCGATTTCAAACACTCAACGACAAACCCGGAACAGTCGAATCCGGACGGGTCATCTCCGCCCCATACATAAGGCGTCCCCAGATAGGATAGGGCCGTTTTCAAGAACCAGGTTTTGGCTTTCTGCGTTTTATCCATCAAAAAAGGATATCATCAGGCAATTTCCGCTGATTTTGTATTTTTTCGGGGGAACTCGATTGCCCCACCGGGCATTATATACTGAAAAATGAAGGAGAAAGTTATGACAACCCAGGAAATAAAACTCAATATCACCGGCATGACCTGCGGTGGCTGTGCCGCCATGATTCAAAAAGCCCTGTTTACAGTACCCGAAGTCGCTGATGTCGAGGTCAGCCACGAAAAAGGCACCGCCGTTATAACGGTTTTCGCCGCCTCGCCCGATACCGCCAGGCTGATCGAGACCGTCCGCCAGGCGGGTTACGACGCCACCCTCCCGACAGAATAATTGCGACCGGCAAAAAAGAGCATCACGCCCCCTCAGCGATCGGTTTAATCTTGGCGTATTTTTCCGAAAAATATACTCCGACACTGATTAACACGGCGCCGATTAGCAGCCACATCGTAATACTTTCACGCAACAGCCACCAGGCGGCGAACATCGCGATCAGCGGTTCGACATAAAGAAAAACACTGACTTCGGCCGCTTTGCTCCGTTTAAGCCCCTCTGACCAGAGCCAGAAAGCAATCGCCAGGCAGAAAACCCCGAGAAAGACCAGGCTGAGATAAACATTGCCTGACAACAACAGGAATTTTTTATAACCGGTGGTTAACAGGGTGTACGGCACGAATACCAAACCGGCGATGGTCACCATCCAGAAAGTAGCTACGAGCGGATGGACTTCGCGAGTAATATCACGGGTACCGACCGTGTAAAGCGCCCAGGTGCCGCACGAGGCAAACAACAGCAAATCGCCGCGCGAGGACAGCCAGCCGAGATTGGCCATATCACCGTTATAGGTCAAAAGAAACACGCCGACAAAAGCCAGAAGCAGCCCACCCCATTGCGAGAGCCGGAGGTTTTCTTTGAGATAAAAATTGGCCAGCAGCGCTACAAAAATCGGCGCCGCCGCCAGTATCCAGGCGGCGTTGGAAGCCCCGGTTTCCTTCATGCCCACCGCCATTATCCAGAAATGTAAAAACACGATAAAGGCCGCAATTATCAACTTCAGCCGCATCGCGTGCACCCGAAAACTCAGTTTCTTGGCTTTGATGATGATAAAAAGAGTCAGCGAGGCCAGCAGGAACCGCACCGCGATCATCTCGATCGGCGTAACCTCGCGCAACGATACCTTGATTGCCACAAACGAAAAACCCCAGAAAAGTACCGAGGTCAGTAATATCAATGCGTGCCGGTTCACCACTTCACCTGTTTTCCTCATTTTTTTATTAATGTTGAAGAATATTAAGTGAAATAAAACACGGGCGGGCAAGAAAAGTTTCAAACGATTTTGAATTTCAATAACATGACTTGACGACCTTTACATTATAATTTATATTTCAGTACAATTTAATGGGGAGAAAATCTATGAAAAAAACGATAGTCTGGTTATTTTTATTAATCCTGCTAACCGGTGCAGCTTGCAATGATAAGAGCAACAACGACAATCCTGAAATCACATCCATCATGAAACTGGCGGTGGGTAACGTCTGGACCTATGAAAGCAGTCGAATCGACAGTCTGGGCATTGTTTTATCGGTTGACACATTAGATATCACCATTTACCGAGATACGGTCATTAACACCGAAACCTGGTATATCACTTCGGATGAGACTCCCTTGAAAGTCAACAGCATGCTTATTCACCGGGACGACGGTCTGTGGATCTGCGGCCCGCCGGAATCAATGCTGGCCAAATACCCGGCCGATATCAACGACACCTGGACCGACGGCAGCGACGCCAACCGTTTCTGGCTGAAAGCTAAAGGGGTAGTGGCGACGGTGCCGAAAGGAACCTTCTCGACTTATAAATACCTGACCCGCCCAACCGATGTCTACAGCGCGGATTCTGCTCTGCTATATTATGCCCCGGGATACGGCATGGTAAAAAGCCGGCAATGGACGGCAAGTTCCAACAGAGAGGAATTACGCCTCGAACTGATTGAGATGGTTCTGAATTATTAATTCAGTTTTTTACTATGTTATTGTTAAGAGGTGTCAGACGATTCGCCTGACACCTCTTAAAACTCAATCTCCAAGCGGCTGAGAAAACATCTTCTTCATCGTATGGTGATAGTTCTCGAATGCGCCCCGGCCGCAACGGGTCAGTTTAAGAAAAGTTTTGGGTTTTTTCCCGACGAATTCCTTTTGTACGAGAAGGTACTGCGCCGCCTCGAGCTTGCTCACGTGGGCGGAAAGATTGCCGGGCGTCAGGCGGGTCTGGTTCTGCACGAATAAAAATTCCGCCCGCCCCACGACAAAAAGCAGAGCCATGATATTGTACCGGGCCGGTTCGTGAATGAGACGATCGATTTCCGGAAGTTGCGGAGTGCCGGCCTCCCTGTCAACAGACATCGGAAACCTCCTCGTTCGTCCGGGGATACTCTTTCAGAAACTTCACCAGCAACACCAAACCAAAACAGGAAATGGCGGCTCCCGGCAGACCGAAGGCGAGGATATTACCTAACGGGAACGAAACGTAATCGAGAAGATACTCGGACGCGACAATGCTGAAGAAAAACAACAGGGCGTAAATGTACATTCTCGAATAATCCATCAGGAAAACGCCCAAGGCGATCACGGGAGCGGCGACCAAAGCCACCGTCATCCAACTCATACCGCCGGGGAATCCCTTGGCGAACATCATCGCCCAGAGCGGCAACATCAGAATAACGGCGATAACACCAATCAGGACGGTGAACCGTCTTTTTGCTTTCCTTTTCTCGCCGAACTCCACGGCCCCGAGCCGCGGCACCGTGACAAAACGTTTGCCCAGCCAGGGTATCAAACCGGCGATCAGCACGAACGGGTAAATATAAAAGCGGCTGATACCGGTGGATTCGAACACAGGAAGCAAAGCGAACAGCCAGAATATCCACCCAAAGCTGATTTCATAGAACCCGTCTTCGAAAGTCGAGCGATAAGCCTGACGCTCAACCTCATTGAGTGATAACCTCTTTTCCATATAAAACCTCTTTAATTTAAGTTTACTCATTCATTATACTTTGTTATACAAAGTACTTTACGCTAAAAATATAATTAAGTTTCAAAATATCAATAGAATTTTTATTTAATATGAAAAAATAAGCGGACGGTATCGACATACGGGTACTTCAGGTATGAATCGTCTCTATATCAGCCTGCCCCCCATAGACATATGATTTGACGGGGCATCCCGAGCGCCTTTTTTAAGTCACTCCGTGCCCCTTTTGGCGGGTATGACCTTACGGCCAAATCAACTGTCAGTTCACACGTCAGGCAAAGCCTTCCGCAGGAACCGACAGTACCAAACTAAGTCACTCCGAGTCGAGGAGTGACTTCCCGGCAAATGTGGACATCTGCCACTCACAATGAAATGTGCCGTCAGGGCTCCGTCCCTGACGGCCAAACAAATACCGTCAGGCCCGCCGAATGCGGATGTGACCTGACGGCTCTATAGATACAATCATTCTTTCTTCTTTTTCAGCCGACCGGCGTCCTTGAGTGCTTCCCGCAACAAGTACTCAATATGACTGTTGAGACTTCGCAGTTCATCCTCGGACCAGCGCTGCAGGCTGTCCAGGACCTCGCGGTCAACTCTCAACAAAAAAGGTTTTTTCTCGGCCACGGCTACTGATACAGCGTTCCGGTGTTGATGACCGGCTGGGTCGAGGTTTCCCCGCACAGCACGACCAGCAGGTTGGAGACCATCGCGGCTTTGCGTTCATGGTCCAGCTCGATAATCTGTTTCGCGGACAGCTCGTCCAGCGCCATCTCGACCATCCCCACCGCGCCCTCGACAATCAGTTTTCTCGCGGCCACGATCGCCCCCGCCTGCTGCCGGCGAAGCATCGCTTCGGCGATTTCCGGGGCGTAAGCCAGGTGGCTGATACGCGCCTCAAGCACCTCCACCCCGGCCTTGTCCAGGCGTTCCTGGATTTCGACACAGAGTTTTTCCGAAACTTCAGCGGTCGAGCCGCGTAGCGACACCGTATCATCGCTGGAGTCATAAGAATAATGCGTGGCCAAATTACGCACGGCCGATTCGCTTTGAATCATCACGAACTGTTCGTAATTATCGACCTCAAAACAAGCCTCGGCGGTATCAACCACTTTCCAGACGACGATAGCGGCGATTTCGATCGGATTGCCGTCGATATCGTTCACCTTCATCTTCCCCGTCTCGAAATTCCGAATCCGCAGCGAAAGGTGGCGCTTGCTCAGAAGCGGATTGGCCCAGCGCAGACCTTCCTGCCGGCAGGTGCCGGTGTATTTACCGAACAGCTGCAGCACGCGGGCCTCGTTGGGGTTAACAAAAAACAGACCTAACAGCAGAAACAGGTTAACCAGCACCCAAACCGCGCAGACTATCTTGACGGGAATGGTGCCGAAGATAATCAGCAGGATGGCGGCGACAAGCAGGACGAGCAGCAGGATAAGCATGAGCCATCCCGAAGCGACCCGTCGTTCACGTTCCTTAATCATACGTTCCTCCTTTGGAAATGATATCACTTTGATATTATAATAATATCACAATTTTGTTTCCAAGTCAAGGAAAAAATGTTGCGACATTCCCTATGTTGTTGATTAATATAACCTTACGGTAATGACGAGCCTGTCGAAAACGTCATTGCGAGGAGTCCGCAACAGCGGACGACGTGGCAATCTCTTTTAACATGTATAGCACAAAAGCAAGGCAGGTCTGTACCGTTGGGTACGCCACCTCTTTAGAGGTGGGTTTATTTAGAATCTTTATGTTACGACTTAACCCAACTTAAAGGGGCGG
>JBMOKZ010000191.1:0-1763 GCA_049324195.1 Candidatus Zixiibacteriota bacterium
CCCGTATTCCCCGACCGAGAAGACATCGTCCGGACCGAATCCGAACACGGCATACAGGGTGTTGGCCGTGCCGCTGAGCATCTCGTCCCAGCCGCTGCTGTCATAACGATACACTTCATACTGGGGGCCGACCAGAAAGAGGTTGTTCGGGGAACTGCCCCACATTCCGCGGAGAGGGCCGGTGGTCACCTTTTCCAGCTCGGTCCATGATACGCCGTCGAAATGAATCAGGGTCCCGCCCCAGCCGGCGGCGTAAACAGAGGAATCCGAAAACACCCAGAGACCGTCGAGATTATTTTCCACCACGGGCGTCAGCCGCGTCCACGCGGTGCCGTCATAATGCGCCATTTCCCCGCTGACGCCGACGATATAGATATTGCTGGCGGATGTCCCCCAGATATCGAAAATATCGGACGACAGTTTCGAATCGATTTCCGTCCAGTTCTCGCCGTCATAATGAATGAGGGTTCCGACATTGCCGGCGACATAGACATTGTCGGAAGCGGTGCCCCAGATACAGAACAAATGGTCGTTCACGCCGCTTTCCATCGTGGTCCAGCGGGTGCCGTTATAATGCATCATGGCGCCGTTGAATCCGACCGCGAAAATATCGCTGGCGGAGCTTCCCCAGACGTCGTACAGGTGCTCGTTGACCCGCTCGTTGAGGGGTTCCCAGACGACGCCATCGTAACGGACAATGGCCGCCCCGTCCCCGACCGCGAAAATACCTTCGGGGCCGACCCCGTCAACTGCGAAAAGATAATTGGCGACATCGCTTTCGATTTCGGTCCAGTCATCGCCGTCGTAATGTAAGACGATGCCGCTGTTGCATACGGCATAAACATCGTCAGCCGCCGCTCCCCAGATATCGTAAAGACGGTAACCGGGATTATCGTATATCAGGTTCCATCCGGAACCGTCGTAAAAGAACACCGTGCCGTAATCGCCGGTGGCGAAAATATGCGTGCTGTCGGCGCCCCAAACGGCGCCGAGATTATAGCCCGCCAGCAGAGTATCGGCGCTCCAGGCGGTACCGTCGTAATGAAGCACGAGGCCGTCTTCGCCTACGGCATAGATATTTTCGGATGTGGTGCCCCAGATATCGAAGAACGAATACAGGCTGTCGTTGTCCATCTCCGCCCAGCAGCAGCCGTCGTAATGAAAAATATGGCCGAAATTGCCCACCGCGAAGACGTTGTCCGCGCCTTCCCCCCAGAGTCCGTTTATCCCCGTCCCGAACGCGGTCGTCGTCATGCTGTTCCACGTCAGACCGTTATAACGGTACACCCAGCCGTTGGCGGTGCCGGCGAAAATATTGTCTGTGTCCGCTCCCCAGATACTGGTAAACCTGGCCGTAGCCTCGACTGGCATGGTCTGCCAGAGAGTATCTTTTATGTATATGATGGTTCCGCTTTCTCCGACCGCGTACGCCTCGTCGTTGTCTAAAGCCCAGACATCGTACAGCGAGACCCCGGTCAGCACTGTCCGCCAGCTCGGTAGGTCCTGGCGGCTGTCGTAAATGAACGCCACCGGGTCGCCGCAGGCAACGGTCAACAACACGGCGCCGATGAACAGCGATAATAAATAAAATCCAAGGATAAGCAATCGTGAGTTCATAAAGGCATTTTTCCGACGGTTCCTTGAGTAAAAATCCCGGTCCTTTTCCGAACCTAAATATAACCTAAGTTAAATATGAACGCAATATCGGGTTACCGTCGGGATGGTCAGCCCGAAGCCGAAAAAAAGCGCGGGGTCTCATTATC
>JBMOKZ010000192.1:0-13514 GCA_049324195.1 Candidatus Zixiibacteriota bacterium
CATTTTATCTCTATCTTTGGTTTTTTGGTTCAAATAATCGTTCAGGTCGCCGACCGGATCGTAAAAGACGCGCCTTACCACTGCGTCATCCAGTTCAGAATGCAGCCTAACGCCGATTCGCCGGCGCATGGTGTTGACTCGGGAAAGTTTATGCGAACCGAAATGCAGCCGGCCATCGCACGCCCGGTTCTGTTTTACATCCCACTTCCCGGCCAGGTCGAAGAAATATTCGGAACCGACACCCTCTTCGCAAGCGCTGACCACGACCGCCTCGCCGCCGTCGATGACTGCCTCCTGACAGTTCTCCAGAGCTTTTTGAGCCTGGTAAAGATTTTTGTCGAGTGGCGACCTGACCTCGCACAAAACGACATCGTAACACATCTTCAGCGGCGGAGCAAAAATTGTCCGGGCGCAGGTCGAAGCTTCGCGGAAAGCGTTTCTCAAATCCCCGAAAAAGACCGCGGCCGTCTGTCCGGCGCCGTCGGCTACCAACTGGACAGTGCAGAATTTCTTTTCATCCAGCAGGTCATACAGCGACCAGAGGTGTTCCGCCACGGGGTTGTCCTCAACTTTCAGCGGCGCGGCTTCCAGAGAATTAGCCAGGTTGTGATTGCGTTCGATTGTCGCCAGGTCGGCCACGCCGGGAAAGAGCGATTTGCATCCGCCGGTGAAGCCGGCAAAATAATGCGGCTCGACCGAACCGATAATAAACACCTTCTTTGAATCTCTTATAAGTCGGTTGACAAGAACCTCGCCGCCCATCCGGTCGTAACCTAAACGGTACAGGCTTTCCCGGTCACGGGCGTCGTGGCTGAAAAGGCGTGGTTTTACCCGCTCGATGAAAGACCCGAATATTTTTCGCAGGTGTTCCTCGGTTGGCAGGTTGTGGGCTCCGGTGGCCACGAGAAACGAAGCCCGGTCAAGGAGGGTGCGGTCGAGGCGGTCAAGCCAGTCCAGAGTGCGGGCGGTCGGCGTACGCCGGTAACCGTCGTTGACCACTACCAGCGGCTGCCCGGATGACAAAAAAGAACCCGCGCCGCTTTTATTAAAAGCGGTTTTAAAAACAGCATAGTCCACCGGTCGTTCGACCGGCCGCGAAGAATACGTATGCACCTCTACCGAGGCCGGTACCTGCACAGTTATTTTATCTCTCCCGTAAGCCAGCTTTATTTCCATATGCCACAGTCTTCAGGACGAACCAGAGCATCAATCGCCGGACGGACAGAAAGAACGAATCGGCTGCCCGGACGAGGAACTTCAATCGAAATAAAAAGCCATTTCGATTTTGGCGTTTTCGTCCGAATCGGAGGCATGCACCGAGTTGCGTTCGATGTTCTCGCCTATTTCGTTACGGATGGTTCCGCAGGCGGCTCGGGAGGGGTCGGTGGCGCCGACCAGCGTGCGCAGGTCTTCCACCGCGTTTTCCTTCTCCAGCACCATCGGCACCACCGGACCGGAACTCATGAATTTCACCAGGTCGTTCAGAAAAGGTTTGCCCTCATGCACTGCATAAAATTTCCGGGCATCGGCCACGGTCAGATTCACCATGCGCATGCGGACGATTTTAAAACGCGCCTTTTCCAGCCGGGCGATGATATGCCCGATCAAATTGCGGGCAGTCGCGTCCGGTTTGATAATCAGCAATGTCCTGCTCATAACCAGGCCCGAATCAGGCTTTCCTTTCCTTTAGTAGTTTCTCGCCTTCGCGGAAGCCGATTTCCACGGCTTTCCGGTTTTTCTCCTCGGTTCCCCGCGGAGCCCGGCTCAAAACAACCTTTTCGAGCTGTTCGCGGTTGACGATGCCGGTGATGGCACCGATCGCACCCAGAGCGATGACATTGGCTACCATGATATGACCGGCTTCCTCCCGCGCCAGACGCGTGAACGGCAGACCGTAATAATCCTTGGTGGGGACGTCCGTCACCAGCACATTGTCGATAATCAGCGTCCCGCCTTCCTTGAGGTCGGAGTAATATTTGTCCAGCGATTCCTGGGTCATGGCCAGCAGCAGATCCAGTCTCATCGCCTTGGGATAGAAAATCTCATTGGACGAGACCACGACGTCAGCCTTGGAAGCGCCGCCGCGGGCTTCCGGTCCGTAAGACTGAGATTGGGTAATATTCTTGCTGCGGTCGGCACCGATCGCCTCGCCCAGAATCACCGAGGCGAGAATCATGCCCTGTCCGCCGGAACCGGAAAGACGCATCTCGAACCGGTCCTGGGGAACCTGTATTTTATCCAAAAAAGAAGCCATAGTTATTTCTCTCCCATATGGGCGTCAACCAATTTCTGATACTCATCACAGAATTCCGTCTTGTCGAGTTCGGCCAGCACTCCGGTCACGATTTTGCCTTCCAGTTCCTCGGGGGTCATCTTAGCCGCGCGCGCCGCCGGAACCGCCAGGTCCTTGTACATCTTGACCATCGCCACCGGATCCCCCTGACGGTTGAGCCGTCCGAAATAGGTATGGCAGTTGGAGATGCATTCAACCAGCGAAAAACCCCGGTGTTCCAGGGCGTTCATGATCATCTTCTCCATCTGGGGTACATGATACACGGTCGTACGGCCGACGAATGACGCTCCCGCGGCAATCGCCAGTTCGGACGGATTGAAATGCTTCTCGACGTTGCCGTAAGGCGTGGTCGTGGAAAAGGCTCTCGAGGGTGTGGTCGGTGAACCCTGGCCGCCGGTCATCCCGTAGATGCTGTTATTAATCAGAATGGTAGTGATATCGATATTCCGCCGGCAGGCGTGAATGAAATGATTGCCGCCGATCGCCATCGCGTCGCCGTCGCCGGTTACGACAATGACTTTTAAATGCGGCTTGGCGAATTTCACACCGGTGGCGTAAGGCAACGCCCGGCCGTGGGTAGTGTGCAAGCTGCAGAAGTCCATATAGACCGGCATCCGGCTCGAACAGCCGATACCGGAGACCATAACGACCTCGTCCTTGGTCCAGCCCAGCCGGTCGATAGCTCTGATAATGGCTCCCATCACCACACCGTTACCGCATCCGGCGCACCAGACGCTGGGAAATTTCTTTTTCGGCCGCAAATAATGCAGAAGGACATCGGATCTCTGCTTATCGGCCTTTTCGGTTTCGTTTACTGTAGCCATTATATCACCTCATCGAGCTTTTGAAGAAGTTGCATGGGCGTTAAAAACTCACCATCGTAACGCTGGATGGTTTCGATTTTAATCTCCCTGGGCAGAACGCGTTCGACCTCATGCACGATCTGACCCATGTTCAATTCGCCGACAATCACCTGCTTGCACTTGCTGCAGATTTCGGCCAGCTGCTTGTCCGGGAAAGGCCAGATGGTGTACAGCTGCACTCCGCCGACCTTCACCCCGGCCTTGCGGGCGACATCGATCGCCTGCAGAGCCGCCCGGGAAACGGACCCGTAGGAAATAAAAGCCACTTCCGCATCGTCCATCACTTGGGTGCGGAGCTTCACGGTTTCGTCCCGGTAATTCATGATTTTGTTCCGGAGCTTGTCCAGTTTCGGCGAGACCTCGGCCGGATTGTTGGTCGTGAAGCCCATCGGATCGTGAGTCAGACCGGTCACGTTGAAGCGATAACCAGTACCGAACTCCGCCATCGGCGACACCCCGTTTGGGGTCATCTCAAACGGCACGTAATCCTCGGGTTTGCAGTCGGGTCTGACGCGGTTGTAAATCTCGTACTCGCCCTTATCGGGAATGGTCACCATTTCACGGGAGTGCGCGATAACCTCGTCGAGCAGAACGGTTACCGGGGTACGGAAGCGTTCGGCCAGGTTGAAAGCCCGGACGGTTTCGGTCAGACATTCCTGTACGGTCGAGGGAGCGACAGCGATCGCGGTATAATCGCCATGGGTGCCCCAGCGGGCTTGCATGGTATCCGACTGGCTGCCCTTGGTGGGCATCCCGGTCGAGGGACCGCCGCGCTGAATATTGAGAATGACGACGGGCGTTTCGGTCATGTAAGCATAACCGATATTCTCGACCATCAGCGAATAACCCGGCCCGGAAGTGGCGGTCATCGATTTCAAACCGGCGATCGAGGCTCCGATAATAGCCGCAATGGAGCCGATTTCATCCTCCATCTGGATAAACCGACCGCCTATTTTCGGCAATTCGCGGGCGCATCCCTCGGCCACCTCGGTCGAGGGCGTAATGGGATACCCGGCGAAGAACCGCATGCCGGCATATATGGCGCCGTGGACACAGGCCATATTGCCCAGCATCAAATGACGTTTCTTTTCAGACATCTGCTTCTTATCCCTTCCTACTTATAATTCGATGTGATAGCGAAATCCGGGCAATGCACCCAGCAAATCGAGCACTGAGTACAATCATCAGGACGGGCTATAACAGGCTTACCATCCCGGTCAGGCTCAAAAACCTGTTGGGGACAAAGAGCGATGCAAATATTGCAGGCCTTACACCATTTTAAATTGATATTCAACGGAGGCGGTCCACTTGAATAGTCATATTTTTTCTTACGGTCCGGTTTTTCGTCGGTCTTATCGGCCGCATTGGAATCTGACATGATCTAACTCCTAAAAAAATATATTATACACACACTCATCAAGTCGAGCGATTAACTGGCTATTTCTTTTTCTTCGAAATCGCTTTTTTCCTGGTCGCGGTTTTCCTGGCGGCCACTTTGGTCAGTTTCTTTTTGCCGGCGGTTTTTTTTGCCGCTTTCTTCACTTTGGCTTTGCCCATGCCTTTCTTCAGCTGTTCTTTCAGAAGCACGGGCAGCTGCAGTGGCGAGTCCGCTACGGGAATGCCGACTTTGTTCAAGGCTTTGATTTTATCTTCGGCTTTGCCGGAACCGCCGGAGATAATCGCCCCGGCATGCCCCATGCGCTTTCCGGCAGGCGCCGCCCGACCGGCGATAAAGGCTACCACCGGTTTCGTCATGTTCTTCTTGATAAATTCAGCCGCGACCTCTTCGTCCGAGCCGCCGATTTCACCGATCATGACCACTGCCTTGGTGGCACTGTCTTTTTCGAAAGCGTCGAGCACGTCGATGAAGTTGGTGCCGATCACCTGGTCGCCACCGATTCCGATACAGGTGCTCTGTCCCAGCCCGGCCAGGGTGAGCGCCCAGATAGCTTCGTAAGTCAGGGTGCCGGAACGGGAAACCACCCCGACATTACCATTCTTGACGATGGTTGACGGCAGGATGCCGACTTTGGACTGGCCGGGTGAAATCAACCCCGGGCAGTTCGGACCGATCAAACGCGCGCCTTTGGAGCGGACGTACGGCACGGCTTTCATCATATCATTGGCGGGCACACCCTCGGTAACGCACACGATTAGCTCGATACCGGCGTCGGCCGCCTCGAAAATGGCGTCCACCGCGAACGGAGGCGGAACATATATAACCGAAGTATTAGCCCCGGTTTTCTCGACCGCTTCCTGAACGGTGTTGAACACCGGGATACCGGCGATTTTGGTGTTGCCTTTTCCGGGAGTGACACCGCCGACAACGTTGGTGCCGTATTTTTTCATCTGTTCGGCATGGAAAGAACCGTCCCGGCCGGTTATTCCCTGAACAATCAACTTCGTCTTCTTATTTATGAAAATTGACATAGCCTGATTTCCTCTTTTACTTTCCGTTTAACTTACTCTGCAGAGGCCAGTGAAATGGCTTTCTGCACCGCTTCGTCCAGCGTCTCCGCGGTCGGAAGTTTGACGGCGGACATGATTTTCTGGGCTTCTTTCTCGTTCGTGCCGGTCAGACGAACCACCACGGGCACGGTCGGTTTGTATTCCTTGAAAGCGGCCACGATGCCGTTGGCGACGTCGTCGCAGCGGGTAATGCCGCCGAAAATGTTAATCAGAATCGATTTCACGTTCGGGTCGGAAAGAATAATCTGCATTGCTGTCAGGACTTTTTGCGGATTGGAAGACCCGCCGATATCGAGGAAATTGGCCGGGTCGCCGCCGTAATGTTTCACCAGGTCCATGGTCGCCATGGCCAGACCGGCGCCGTTCACGATACAGCCGATATTGCCGTCAAGTTTTACATACGAAAGGTCGGCTTCACGAGCTTTCACCTCAGCCGGGTTCTCGGCGTCGACATCCCGCATGGCTTCGATATCCTTGTGTCGGAACAAGCCGTTGTCATCGATATTCAATTTGGCGTCAATCGCCAGCACCTCACTGCCGGGAGTCGTGATAAGCGGGTTGATTTCCACCAGGGAGGCATCCACTTTCCAGAAAATATCATACAGTTTCATGATGATATTAGCGGCCTGGCGCACCTGGCCGATCTCCCGGTAAAGCTTATAAGCCAGATTCCGGGCCTGGTATTCTTTCAGTCCCACCACCGGGTCCACATAGAGCTTGTGAATTTTTTCCGGGGTCTTGGCGGCGACTTCCTCGATATCCACCCCGCCGGCGGCGGAGACCATAATAACCGGGCGCTGGGTAGCGCGGTCGAGAATGATGCCGACATAGGATTCCGAGATAATATCCACCGCTTCGGTGACCAGCACTTTCTTGACAGTCAGTCCCTTGATATCCATCCCGATAATTTTCTGGGCAAGGACTTTGGCGGCTTCGGCGTTTTCGGCGTATTTGACGCCGCCCGCCTTGCCGCGCCCGCCGACATGAACCTGGGATTTCACCATTACCGGTTTGTTCAGTCGCGCGGCGATTTCAAAAGCCTCGGTGGCCGTGGTGGCGACATCACCGGGCGGAACCGGAATGCCGTACTTCTCGAAAATTTGTTTAGCCTGATACTCGTGAACCTTCATAAGTTGTTTTCCTTATCTTTTGACGAGTCTATATTTTTTGTTTTTATCTCCTGATAATATTTATCCGCCAATTCGGCGAGCTTGTCGGCGGTGTTGAGAGCAGGGTCGTCCAGCACCGCTTCAAGCAGGTAATTCAAAATCATGCCGACGGTTTTCCCTTCCGTCAGCGCGAATTTTTTCATGATATCATAACCATTCAGAGCCAAATCGTTCAAACCGAAAGGCGGTTTTTTGGCAAGCTCGGCGCGAATCGCGGCCTCGAACTCGTCAACATCCTCGGTCGTCCCCCCCATCGCCTGAGCCTCGACATCAGCCCGGCGCAAATCCAGCAAATCGAAAATCAACTTGACCCCGACTTTGCGCACCAGGCGCCGCAAGCCCTTATCGGTAACCTGGGTGGTGAACATATGGCGCTCAACCAGCACCTCGACTTCGTGAATGAAATCCTTCGCGTAACGCAATCGGGTCAGGACCGTTTTGGCAACACGAGCGCCGCTGACCTCGTGACCGTAGAAACTGGCGCCGTTTTCAGTGGCCTGCTTGTGGACGGGTTTGGTAATATCGTGAAAAAGAGCCGCCAGGCGCAGTCTTAAATCCGGCCGGCAGGCGTCGAGCGCGTGCAATGTGTGTTCGAAAACATCGTATTTGTGGTACCCGCCGGGCTGGTCCACACCGACACAATTGTCCAGCTCGGGCATGATTTCCTTCAGCAATCCGGTAGTTTGCATGATGCGGAAACCTTCAGACGGTCTGCGGGAACGCTCCAGCAATTTGTTGAGTTCCTCGGCGATACGTTCGGGCGAGACACTGGCGATCAGCGGCGTATGGCGTCGGATAGCCTCATAAGTCCGCGGTTCGATCATAAACTCGAACCGGGCGGCCAGCTGGACAGCGCGAAGCATCCTTAGCGGGTCCTCGGGAAAGGAATTTTCCGAGGTCATCCGCAAAGTGCGCTGCTTTAAATCGATCATCCCGCCCAAGGGGTCAATCAGATTATCGCTGTCGAGCGCCAGAGCCATGGCGTTAACGGTGAAATCGCGCCGGACAAGGTCATCCTCGACTTTCAAATCCGGGTCGAAATCGATCTGAAAATCGGTATGTCCGGGACCGATGGAATGCTCCCGGCGCGGCAGGGCGATATCAAACGTGAACGATCGGCCCTTGATATTTTGGGTAAATTTTATGACCCCGAAACTTCGACCGACCAGATCCACCCGGCCATAGGCGCGGAGAATTTTTGTCAGGTCATCGTATTTGATCCCGGTAACCAGATAATCGCGATCCTTGACTTCGGGGACATCCTGAAGATACCTGTCCCTTACCGCGCCCCCGACTTCGTATATACAGCCTCTTTGCAAAATATCTTCGATCGCTTCGGTCGAGAGTTTACACATTCCTAATCCGGCATTATCCTGGTTCCGGCTTTACCGGAAACGGCTTCGCCGGCCTGGTTTAACGAGGAAATCGTCACCAGTCGGCCGCCGTTTTCCAGAAAAATCATAGCTGCTTTAATCTTGGGTCCCATCGAACCAGGCGGGAAATGCCCCTCATCAAAATACTTTTTAATTTCCGACAGGCGGCAGACCTCAAGGTCCTTCTGGTCAGGTTCGCCGAAATTCAAAGAGACCTTGTCCACCGAAGTCAGAATACACAGAACGCTGGCGCCGATTTCCCGGGCCAGCACCGCCGACGCCATGTCCTTGTCGATCACGGCATCAAGTCCCTCGTAATTGCCTTTATCGTCGATATAAACGGGAATCCCGCCACCGCCCCCGGCTATGACGATGATACCGTCATCGACGAGTTTTTTGATAATATCCGACGGAATCGCCTTGTAAGGCGTCGGTGAGGATACCACCCGCCGCCATCCCCGGTTAGCGTCTTTTTTTATCTGCCAGCCGCGAGTGCGGGCGAATTCATTAGCCTCCGCTTCCGAATAAAACTGACCGATATATTTCGTCGGGTTGTTAATCGCCGGGTCGTCCGCCTTAACCAGCATCTGGGTAATAATCGTGACCACCTGGCGGTCTATCTTTTCCTTGCGCAGCCGGTTTTGCAGCGACTGCTCAATCATGTAGCCCATCCCCCCTTCTGTATCCGCAACCAGAATTCCCAGCGGTAAATCCGGCGCCGTCCCCAGAGCCAGTTCGTTACGCAGAAGAGCGTTACCGACCTGCGGACCGTTGCCGTGGGTTATCACCAAATTGTATCCGTCGCGCACCAGCGCCATGATCCCGTCCAACGAACGACGGGTATTGGCGAACTGGTTGGTGATGGTATCCTCGACACCCGGAATGGTAATAGCATTACCGCCCAGAGCTACAACTGCCGTTTTTTTGATCGCCATAGGTTTGTACTTTATCGTTTTATAACCCGGTCGGGATTCGGCTCGAAGCCGAACCCCAGGCAGGTTTGAACTGAATTCCTTACTTCGCCTTCAGAGCTTTCCCTTTATTGCCATGGTTGACAAAATTTTCGAGGATACCCTGAAGATTGGGCGAGCCAATTTCCTGCAGACCGTAGAATACCCGCACGGAAGGTTTATTAATTTTAATCAACTTGCCCAAGTCGATCGGCGTGGCAATAACCACCAGGTCGCATTTGGTCTTGTTGATGGTGGCCTCCAGGTCCTTCACCTGCTGCATACCGTAACCCATCGCCGGCAGAAGAATACCGATATCGGGATACTTGTTGAAAGTGGCCGTAATCGACTTGACCGTGTAGGGCCGCGGGTCAACCAGTTCGGCGGCGCCGAATTTTTCGGCGGCCACCACCCCGGCGCCGTAGGTCATTTCGCCGTGGGTCAGAGTCGGGCCGTCCTCGACCACGAGCACCTTCTTGCCCCTGATAATCTCCGGATCGGTCACGCTGACCGGCGAGGCGGCGTCCACGATAATCGCCTTCGGATTGTAATTGCGGACGTTTTCGCGAACAATCATGACATCTTCAGGGTCAGCCGAATCGATTTTGTTGATGACGACGACATCCGCCAGAAGCAGGTTGTTCTGACCGGGATAATAACTGAGTTCGTGTCCCGGACGGTGCGGATCCACAACTGTAATCTGGAGGTCGGTCTTGTAGAAGGACATGTCGTTGTTGCCGCCGTCCCAGAGAATGATATCGGCTTCTTTTTCGGCTTCGCGGATAATCATTTCGTAATCCACCCCGGCATAAACGACGATGCCGTTAACGATATGGGGTTCGTATTCCTCGCGCTCCTCGATAGTACATTTATGCTTATCGAGGTCTTTGAGCGAACCGAACCGCTGGCAGGCCTGCCGGGCCAGGTCACCGTACGGCATGGGGTGACGAATCGCCACGACCTTCTTGCCCAAACTTTGAAGAATCTGAGCCACCCGGCGGGTGGTCTGCGATTTGCCACTGCCGGTACGGATGGCGCAGATGGACACCACCGGCCGGGTCGATTTAATCATGGTCGGGTCGCCGCCCTCGACGGCGAAACGGGCGCCGGCCGCCATCACGAACGCAGCTTTCTCCATGACGTACTGGTAAGGGACATCCGAATACGAGAAAATCACTTCGTCGACCCGGTGCTTTTTAATCAGCGGGATCAGTTCCTTTTCGTCGTAAATCGGAATACCCTTGGGATACAGCTTCCCGGCCAATACGGCCGGGTACTTGCGACCCTCGATATCCGGTATCTGGGTGGCGGTAAAAGCCACGACTTCGACATCATCGTTGTCGCGGTAGAGGGTGTTGAAATTGTGGAAATCGCGCCCGGCGGCACCCATGATGATGATCTTTTTTCTATTCTTAGCCATGTTGTTTCTCCTATTTTTTTCATCCAGGTTAAAAATTCATGTTCATAATTATCCGAAAGCGAGCCGCCACTAAATCGACGACGCCATCCAGATAAACAGTATCAGATACTGCGGGCAATGCCCCTGGGAATGCCTGAATATGAATTTGCAACGAGCCAATTTCTATCTATCCTGTAAGCCGGGACGTTTCTCTTACTGGTTGTCAATCTGCGCGCGCTGAATGATACCGGAGAAATCGACATAGACCGATTTCCATTCGCTGAAAACATCCAGAGCCGCGGTGGCCGCCTCGCGGTGGCCGTTGCCGGTTTCTTTCGTGCCGCCGAACGGCAGATGCGTCTCGGCGCCGATGGTTGGAGCATTGACGTAGAAAATACCGGTATAAACGTCGCGCATGGCTTTGTAAGCCAGATTAATATCCTGGGTGTAAATAGCCGCCGACAGACCGTACGAGGTATCGTTGGCCATTTCGATCGCCTGGTCGAAAGTCTTGAACGTACCGACACTCAGCACCGGGCCGAAAATCTCTTCGCGCCAGATGCGCATTTTCTGGGTCACACCGGTGAAAATCGTCGGCTTTACAAAATATCCCTTGTTATAGGCGCCGCCGGTCAACTGCTCGCCGCCGGTTAACAACTGCGCGCCGTCTTTTTTGCCGATTTCGATATAGCTGAGCACAGTGTCGAGTTGACCCTGGTTGATGCAGGGACCCATATTGACCGTTTCATCGAGACCGTTGCCGACTTTGAGCTTCTCAGCCCGCTCCTTGAGCCGGGCGACCATCTTATCGTGCACCTTCTCGTGAATAATCAACCGGCTGGTGGCGGTGCAGCGCTGGCCGGTGGTACCGAACGCGCCCCACAGAGCGCCTTCGACCGCCAGTTCCAAATTGGCGTCGTCCATCACGATCTGGACGTTCTTGCCGCCCATTTCCAGACAGCAGTGTTTGAACTCGGGGGCGCAGCCCTCGGACACCTTGCGGCCAACCTCGGTCGAGCCGGTGAACGAAACTACCCGGACCCGCGGGTCGCGAATCATAGCGTTACCAAGCGCGCCGCCGGAACCGGTGACCATATTGACCACCCCGGCCGGGATGCCCTCTTCTTCGCACACTTCCATCAGATGTACCACGGAAAGCGGCGTATCGGTAGCCGGCTTGATGACGATAGTGTTGCCACAAATCAGGGCCGGCATCATTTTCCACGAGGGAATGGCGATGGGGAAATTCCACGGGGTGATGAACGAACAGACGCCCAGGGGCTGGCGGATGGTCATGTTGAACTTGTTGGGCATTTCCGAGGGCGTCGTCATCCCGAACAGGCGGCGGCCTTCACCGGCCATGTAAAAAGTCATATCTATGGCTTCCTGGGTATCGCCGCGGGTCTCGGCGATGACTTTTCCCATCTCCCGGGTCATATCGCGAGAAATTTCTTCTTTTCTTTCCCAGAGGCGGGAAGCCACCCGGTAAAGAATCTCACCGCGTTTGGGAGCCGGCACCAGCCGCCATTTTTTGTAGGCTTCGGCCGCGGCATCGAGCGCCGCTTTGATATCGTCCGCGTTCGATTTCTGGAAAACACCGATTAGTTCATCGGTGTTAGCGGGATTACGATTTTCGAAGGTTTGTCCCGAGCCGGATTCGACCCATTTGCCGTTTATGAAATTTTTGTAAATCTTTATATCACCCATGGTTAACTCCATATTTACAAAAAAGTTGAAACTCCAAATAATATACAGCGGTTGTGAATTTATTCACAGCCGACTTGCGCAATCGCTTAATATATCTTTTATAATTCTTTTGTCAACCGGTTTCGATGTTTTATTTCGAGCTTTTTCACCTTAAACCACAACAATTTAGAGCCCCGATTCAGGGTTCGGATACCGGGTCGCCAAAGAGGCAAAAAATCCCCCTATTGCATTTTAATTTTTAAAGTAAATAAACCCGCAAGAATAAATTAGACTCTTTTACGGATTATACCGTTTATATTATATAGAGAGATAACCAGAGGAAAAATATATGCTGACCCTGATCCTGACAGCCTGGCTCACCCTGCCACTGGCGCCCTTAAACCCGCTCGAGCAGGATACCGTTTCAGCCATGAACCTGCATTTTAACGCGGGGATCGGGACCCCGAGCCGCATTATGTCTTCCGGTCCGGTGGTTTCCTCCAAATGGGAAGTGCTTGCTATGCATCCCGTTATCCTCAGAGGGACCCTGGATTACCGGTACGGCCATTTTCGCAGTGAAGCATTTGAGAATTTAAATGATATCGGCGATTGCGACGGAAAAATTCATCAGTTCACTCTTGCCGGCGATGCCCTTTATTATCGCGGGACCAATAAACTGACCGGTTATCTCGGACTGGGAGTCCTGTTCACCTACGCCAGTATCAGACTTTCCGAAGTCAGCCGGGAGCTTCTGGAACAGCACAATATTGACCGAATCACCATCAAGCCCGAACTGGGCTACCGCCTGATTTTGGGCCTGCGCTATCTGCGGATTTATTCTCTCGAAATTTCCATAACCGAGGTTGAGCCGGATTTTGTCCTCTCCAGCCGCACGATAAGAGGCGCTCATTCGGAAACCACCAGCCGGACCGATTTCAGCGGCTTTCAGATTTCTCTGGGATATCTGTGGACGCTCAAGGATATCTGGTAGGCTTTTATCGGTTCCCTCCACTCTGATAACGTTCCAAAAAATCCCGACGAAAACTTTCAAACGTCCCGTTTTCCAGATTGAACCGAATATTTTTCATCAGTTTCTGAAAGAAATAGGTCGAATGATATGAGGCCAGCACCATGCCGGTTATTTCCGACTGGTTGTACAGATGACGGATATAGGCGCGGCTGTATCGCCGACAGACCTTGCAGTCGCAGTCAGGGTCAAGCGGCCGGCTGTCGTCGGCGAATTCGGCGTTGCGATACGTCAACTGACCGGTCGCGGTAAACACGTTGCCGGTGCGGGCGTTGCGGGTCGGCA
>JBMOKZ010000193.1:0-13424 GCA_049324195.1 Candidatus Zixiibacteriota bacterium
GTTTCGATTTCATGCCCGGCTTTGCGAAGATGAATCATACGCCGGTCAAGGCTGTCCATGCGATAGAATTCCGGCGGCATTTTGCCAAAGGTGCTGATAAACAGGTCGTTGGTTAACTCGGATTGAATCTCATAGCGGAGGTAATGTTTCAATTCCGGATAGCCGTCGAGATTCCGAACCTCGATTTTGGAACGATTCAGGAAATTGCCCACCCGCACCGGGTCAGCCACCCGCAACAGCATAAAATCCGTTGCCGTTATGCGGTTTTGAACTTTCAGACGGTTCAAGGCTTTGGCGATGCGGAGCGATTCTTCATGCAACAATTTCAATCGCATCTCGATAGCATCGCGGCTCGTCAGACAGGTGGTGATAATCTTGTAATGAGTACCGGTAATTTTTTCCCAGTTGTAAATTTCCTTGAGATTGTCAATCCTTGGCTGAGCAGCGACGATATAACCGGACTCGTCCGACCCCAGACCAAACGATGCCGTCAGCGACCGCACAATCACCACGTTGTGATACCGCTCCAGCAGGGAGAGGCCGGTAATTCCGTAAAAATCGAAATAATGTTCGTCGATAATAAGTGTCCCCCGGGGCACCGCCTCAGCCAGGATTTCCAAGTCAGCCAGGCCGTAATTGGCTCCCGTCTCTCGATTGGGATTGGCTACATAGACAATTTCCTTGCCGGTCCTGATTTCTTTGAGGGTGGTTTCCGGGTCACCGGTAAACGGCGAAATACCGAGAACTTCCCTGACATTCAGATGCGCGCGGTCGGCGGCAATAGCCACCGCCGGTGAGACATGCCCGCTGACAATAAGCGGGTCACCGCCGGTTTTATCCAGCGACCGGAACAGATGCTCCATCAGGTCGGTAAAATCCACAAACGGCAGCACCATCTCCTTAGCCAGTCGGGAGATATTGGCGACCTTGCTGACGAGATAATTTAATTTTTCGTCGTCTATCCTCAAGGAATTGCGCATATCAGACTCTCCTTGTCTTAGGCGCCATAAGACGCCATATGCCGATAATTCATTTCTTTCTAAAGATTTATTCCGCAAACCGGGTGCCAAACTGCTCAATTCCTGCACACCAAAACGTATCTCGCTGTATAATAATAAATTAAGATTGTTTTTTTATTTTTTGTGGTTTGGTTTACGGCTTCAATCAATTACCCGACAAGTAATAATTTCCCGGCGTAAAGAATTTTTTTCACACTAAAAAAACACCGGGGATTTTTAAAAAATCCCCGGTGAATTAGGAAGGTGAGAAAAGAAAACGAAAAAAATATCACTGGAAAAAACTTTTATAATCTATCCATCAACAACACCGCCGTCAAAATACTGGTAGTCGCCGACATGGCGATCGTGAACGTTTTGCTCCAGTCCCGCTCTTTTTTAATCTTGGTGGGGACGACGATAATATCGCCGATTTCAACTTTTTTGCCGAGCACGCCGCCTCCGGAGATGACTTCGCCCGAAGCCCGAATCAGCTGGGTGCCGTCTTTGTCGGAGCGCTGGATGAAATTACCGGCACGTTTGATATAATGCTTCACGTTTCTATCGTCCTGAAACTTAATCGTACCGCTGGAGCCGACCGCTCCCAGAACGGAGATGCCGGAGGGCACCGAGGGTATGTAAATGTAATCGCCCGGTTCCAGAACGACATCGCCCTGTTCGCCTTCGCTGTCAAGGATGGTTTCCATATCCAGAACCACCCGGTTAACCGAATTTATTTCGAAATCATAGACCATTTCCCGTTTTAAATGGCCGGCCGTATCCTCAACCAGGGGAGTGTTTTGTTTCAGAAGTTTCGGGACCTGCAACCGCTCAAGGTTTTTCCCGATTGATAGACGCTGCAGGATGAGCCCGTTGGGAAAAGCGTTACGGCTGAAACCTCCGGCCCGTTCGATAAAACCGTACAGGGTTTCCTCTTTTCCGGTCAGCATATATTCTCCCGGATACTTGATTTCCCCCTCGATGGTTATGGTGCGATGTTTCGGCCAGTCGGGAATCTGGCGGATATACAGCCGGTCGTCTTCGTTGAGACAGATTTGGCGCAGGGACTGTTCATCGAGATTGATATAAATCAGGGAGGTTTTCCCCAGCGAATCGATGCGGGCCAGCTCACCCTTCAGCATCGACGCCGAGCGTTTGAAGGACCCGGCCAGAAAAATCAAATCATAAGCCGTCATTCGGTCGTAATAGGAAAACAAGCCCGGTGACTGCACCTCGCCCTCGATCGAAACATACTTGTTCCAGTCGACATCCTCGATGGAATAAATATGCAGCGAATCGCGATCGCGCAACAGAATATCCTGAGCGGAATCGCCCGCCAGCACCCGGTCGAGGTCGACCGGAATTATCTCGGTGCGCCAGTCGGCGTAATGTCGGAACAGGTTGGCCTGCTTGTAATAGACATCGTAATCCTGTAAAAGGCCTCGCTCGATTAAATCCGAGACGCGGGTGGTGTCGCTGCGCTCATAATAACCCGGATGTTTCACCTTGCCGAATACAGCCACCATGTTCTGTTTGGCGTCAAATATCGAATAAACCGTCAACCGGTCGCCGTCCTGAAGCACCGTATCGTGGTAGTCCCGGGCGGTCTGGTTCAGGTTCAAATCCAGAACGCTCCATTCGTTGCGCCCGGAAATGCGCTCCAGCATGACCCGGTCCAGGTGCGCTTCAGCCGTGGGCTTGCCGGCCAGGGACAGAAGCTGCTCGGCGGTTTCATCGCCCTTGAGTTCGTAAATGGCGGGGCGCTTGACCTCGCCGCGCACCGCCACCCGCAGTCCGGCCACCGGCACGAAAATGGCGTCGCCCGATTTCAATCGCGTGTCCAGCGAGTTGTCGCCCTCGAGCAGAAATTTGTAAAGGTCCACCGTCGCCACCGCCTCGCCCTCACGCATCAACCTGATGTTGCGCATCGAACCGTTTTCGTTCGGCCCCCCCGCCAGGTACAGGGCGTTGAAAAGCGACGTTAAAGACGATACCGTATAGGCGCCCGGGCGGCGGACTTCTCCGGTCAGATATATACGAATCGAACGTATTTTCCCCAGGGAGAGATTCAAATCGAACTCCGAATAGACGCTGGAAATTTTATTGCGGGCATACTCCTTGAACTCGCCGAGCGTCTTGCCCCAGACGACCATCTCCCCGACTTTGGGAACAAACACTTTTCCCTCGCGATCAACCGTCAGGTTGTATTCTTTTTCGACCCGGCCCCAAAGGTAAATCAAAATGTTGTCGCCCGGGCCGAGTACATAGTCCTCCGACGAAGCGATATCGTCGGGTGGAATAATCTCGTCAGTGCCCTGAAAAAGCCGCAAACCGAAAGGCTGCAGTTCCTCGAAGGGGGGTATTTCCCCGTTCTTATTATCCGGCGGCGTCATTTTAACAGCGGCATTTTCATCGGTCGAATCTTTGCCCTCCTTACCAGGATAACCGTCGTCCGCCCGTGGCGTTTTGAAATAATTCGAGGAATCATAAATCGACTGACTTTGATAATAATCCGGATGGTTCGGTTTGGCGGCGCTGTTTTGATATTTGTTGAGAAGCTCCTGCTCGCTCTGGGACAGATTTTGTTTCATTTGCGAGAGGTCCTGGGCTATCAGCTCTCTAAACCAGCTTAGAGAGACCAATATTATAATCAGTAACAGGTAAAAGATTACTTTTCTCATGTTCACCTTCCTTGGCAAATCAATACCTAAATATTCACCTTACCTTAAGGCAGGTTGCAAAGGCGGTGCCAAACGGTCGCACTTAATTTTAACTGTCTTGAATTCAAAGGGATACAAAGTGTGCGAAGTTCTCCGGGGTGAACCGGTTTAATATCATATCAAGAAAAGCCTTCCAGTCCGTACGGAATTTTTTTCCGTTGATTAAAACGCGATTTGATGAGGCGGGGGAGTATTTATCTCTCCTAAGTATAATAACCGCAATTTATTTTAATTCTATTAATTTATTTCCAGCTCTTTATCCCTCGAGCGTCTAGGCATCCCTGCGGCGGATTCTTTATCTTTGACGACTCTCTAACTAACCGTTTTACATCGGCTTAAAAAAACAAAATGATGCTAAAAAAAGGGATTCTTTCTTGACAAGATTGGCCGGTTATTGTAACTTCAAAGGTCGTTTTTAAAATCCATCAATTTTATGGTGGATAAAAACCTTTATGAGACGTCGATTAATAAATCCGCCGTCTTATAGATGAAGAGAATGATAAGATTGGATAAACTGTTTTCATCACAATACATTATGGAGATTAGGATGGGGTTTATAAGATTAACGGTCAGCGTTATCCTCGCAATGACACTTCTCTCTCCAGGTCTTTCAGCCAGCGGTTTTGAAAATACCGGCCTGGGTATTAAAGCCAGAGGGATGGGCGGAGCTTTTCGTTCGATTGCCAACGATTGGACGGCCGCTTACTACAACCCGGCGGGTTATGCCTTCGTTTACGATAATCAATTGGGAGCCAGCGTCGGCATTATGCACCAGCGCGATGAATTGACTCCCAGTTACTATTCAGGCGACATTTACGAGAGCGGTTTTTATAACGGCTATACGATAAACAACAACCATGAAGTATATACCTTACCCGCAGCCGGATTTATTGTCCGCTTTCCCGTTTTCGGCGAAACCGTTTTCGGCCTCTCGGCCTACCAACCTTTTGATTACAGCATCTCCTGGAAACTGTACGAACCGCCGCTGGCCTATAACGGGAGCACTTCCGGTTATCTGCCGGCGACCCAGTACGGGCAAAATATCGACGTGATCGCTTTCCAGTTGACCGCCGCCCGGGAGTTCAAAGAGGACGAGCTTTCACTGGGTATCGGTTTGCAGTTGTTACGGGCTGACCTCGTTTATAAAAACCTCTACCTGCGTGATAATCCCCTTGATTCCGACGTTTATCCCGATATTCTCAGCGACCGGCCTTTCGACAAGATTCCCGAATTTACCAAGAACGATGGTAACGGCTGGGGGTTCGGATTGAATTTCGGGATGTTCTGGAAATACAACGAGAAGCTGAACATCGCCCTGACCGCGGCGCTGCCGTTTGAAATCACCATTAAGGGCACGACCGCATTCCTTTACGTCATGCCGGAAAACACTTACCTGATTCAACAGGGCGACACCACCGGGTATCAACCCGGTACGGTCGGTTATCTGTTCAGCAACGGCGAACCGGTTTCGTATCAGTCGGATTTCGAAACCAAATTGCAACTCCCGCCCTCAATCGGTCTGGGTCTCTCCTACAAGCTGAACGAGAAATTGACGCTCGCTCTCGACGCCCAGCTGACTTTCTGGTCTCAGTTTGAGGGGTATGAGTTTATGTATTCCAATTTCGGAAACATTCCTTTGAGTGAAATCGAGGCAATGAACGAATTCTTTACCACCAACCTGACCAACCCGGTTGACTGGAACAACGCCGGTAAGATCATGCTGGGCTGCATGTACGACTATAAACCCAGCGTCACTTTCCTGGGCGGCGTCTCGGCCGATCAGAGCGCTTCGCGCGACGCGACCGGCTTCTCGCCCCAGTTGCTCGATACCGGCGACAAATACGGATTGAATCTCGGGGTTCTCCTGCATATCGAACGCTGGGAATTCGGCTTGGTGACTTCATATTATTATTATCCCGATGACCTGATGGTTTATGACGCCGAAGACCTTGATAACGACGGTATCGCCGACCAGTTCCCCGGTGAATACAAAGCCAGCACGTTCGAAACAATTCTGGCCTTTAACTACTGGTTCTAGGAGATATGAAAATGGTTAAATATATGAAATACTTTTCTTTGATAATGATAATCGCGGCGGTAATATTCTCCGGCTGCAGTGATCGCGGGACGAATATCCCCGCCTCGACGCAAGTCGATCCCTGGGGTCTCACCGACAAAAACTTTGTTTTTGCACCGCCCGACAACGTCGAGTCCCCGCAGCTTATTTTCCAGATTCAGAATCCGTTCGGGCTTCTGCAAACCGCGATATATGTTCCTAAAAGCGCCTACCCGCCGCCCGACGGCGTATCGCAGCCGGTACCGCTGCTCATCCTGCTCGCTCCGCAGGACGGCGATGAATTTTTCTATTTCGAGCACGGCCTGATGGAATTGGCCGACGAGATGATCGCCACCGGCGAGATTGAACCCATGACCATTTGCTGTATCTCCAACGACCACGTCTTCGGCGGTTATTTCTACGGCAACAGTTTCCCTGCCGGATTTTATGACGAGGTAATCGGCAGCCTGGACGACTATCGCCTTCTCGACCGGCTTTACAACGACCTGCAGTTCCCCGCCAGCATGCAGACGGCGGACAAACGGGGTATCGGCGGCATCGGCCAGGGTGCTTACGGCGCTTTCCGGGCCTGCATCAAACACCCCGGCGTCTTTTCTTCGCTTAGCGTGGCTGACGGCCCGCTCGATTTCGACGGTTCGGACGGTAATTCCGGCCTGATTAACCTGATGGATGACGCTTTGCTCGAACAGGGTCTCCTGAGCGGCAATATCAAACAGTTCGATACCTCGTCCGCCTGGCCGATTTCACGGATGTTCATCGGCGGCGCCCTGGCTTTCTCGCCCCACGACACGGCGATCGACTATACGCTTACCTTTACGTCTTACGGGTACAGTGTTACATTTCTGGGTCGCGACACTATTGCCGATGAAGCGACTCTGGTAGACAGCATCATCAAGGATGACAACTTCAATTTCGATTTCCATCTGCCGTTCGACAACACCGGGGCCAAATATGACCAGATTTGGAATTTGTGGATGCAGAACAACCTCGAGGACATGTATGAGGCGGCCGGCGGCACCCCTCTTGCCAACCTGAACATGTGGGTTGCGACCTCGCCCGAAGCCTCCAACGGCTACCACGACATGACCACCTCCTGGATCGACTATCTCCAGACCGCCGGGTACACACCCGATGTTTACACCTACAAAGGCTACAGCGGCAAACCGGCGCTGAAAAACGAATACGTATACGACCTGCTTCGGAAGATGTTGATTTTCCACGATAACAATTTCAAGAACACGACCGGCAAATAAAGACGACTCAAACTTGCTCAGCCCGGACGAGTTTCTCCTCCGGGCTTTTTTTAAGGCTGAAAAGATATGACTGACAATACTTACGATTTGATTTCCGTGGGTGCACACCCGGACGATGTCGAGGTCGGCACCGGCGGCGTATTGATCGACCTTATCGAGCGCGGTTATCGCTGCGGTCTGGTTATCCTGACCCAGGGAGAAATGGGCACCGGCGGCACCGCTGAGATACGGGCCAGGGAGGTTGAGGACGCCGCCCGCATCCTGGGCGCGGATATCATCAAGACGTTCGACTGGGGCGACACCCGTCTCGAGGACAGCTACGAGAAGCGGCTGACTCTGGCCGGGGTAATCCGCACCTGCCGTCCGAAAATCGTTCTGACGCCCTATCCCCGCATCGCCCACGGCCGGCGCCAGTCCCATCCCGACCATGTCGCCGCCGGGATAATCACGCTCAACGCCGCTAATCTCGCCGCTCTCAAAAAGGTTGACCTGCCCGGCGAGCCGCACCTGGTGACGAGAATTTTTCATTATTTTCTGCCGCCGGACGTGACCGCCGATTTCGTTGTGGACATTACCCCTCATTTCGACCGCTGGATAAAAGCTCTTTCGGCTCACCGTTCACAGTTTCTCAACCCGGAAAAATCCAAAGACTATCTGGAATCGCTTACGGCGATGGCGCGCGCGTTCGGCAACCAGGCCCGCTGCCACTACGGTCAGGGGTTCGTTTCCACCGGCGAACCGACCCAGATAAAAAATATCATGGCTCTCGTCGAGGACCAGCAATAACCGAAATGCCGCCGGCTGTTTTGACCCGGCCGGCGCGAATTTTCCCTCCTCCGTCATCCCCGGTTTTTTTTATTTTATGTTAAAAAAAACAATTGACAAGATGCCTCTAATGGGTATATATCGCCAAATAAACAGCAGTTTCTTTATTTTTATATAAAGAGCGTGTTCGTCAGTATTAGCTTGGATGGAGGTTTCTCGATGTTTTGCTCTCAGTGCGGCGAAAAAATCCTGGGAAAACCGATCCGCCAGGGATCGGAATACTATTGTTCCCTCGAATGTGCCAACCTTGCTTCGGGTTTTGAGGCAGAAGAAACCGAAGAATATTTTGAAGAAGATTCTCTGGAAGAATATTTCAACGAAGACGAATAGATTCCGATACTGCGTTAAATACGGGAAACTTTAATCCCGTTCGATTCTGACAATTTCATACTTGATTTTACCGGCCGGTACGACAATCTCGACGACATCGCCGACGCTTTTCCCCAGCAGGGCGGCCCCGATCGGTGACTTCACGGAAATAATATCGTTATCCACATCGGTCTCGTCGGGCGGGGCGATGGTATAGACTATCTCCTCGTTGTCGGCCATATCCTTCACCGTCACCCGCGCGAACAGGTACACTTTGTCCGAAGGAATCTTGTCGGTATCGACCGACACCACCCGTGACAGTTTATCCTCCAACTCGGCGATGCGTCGTTCCAGGTGTGACTGGGCTTCTTTGGCGGCATGGTATTCGGCGTTTTCGGAGAGGTCTCCGAGTTCCATCGTTCTCTTGATTTCCGCGACCAGCCGGGGACGGTCTTCGAACTTCAACCGTTTCAACTCGCTTTCAAGCTTAATCCGGCCTTCTTTTGATAGGTAAATAGGTTCCGTCATGCCGCAATATAAGAAGAATTCACTCTGAAGGCAACCCTATTGAAGGCTTCCGCGAAAATAAAAAATAAATCATCAGCGACAGGACCAGACCGGGGAAGATGGGTTCGAGATCAAACCAGTACGCGCCATCGGGATTTAAGTAACCTGACAGGTACCAGACAAACGACAGGACGCCGCAGACGACAATCGAGCCGAACGCCGCCCTGGCGGGCAGGTGCCGCCGGCCGACATAGGAGAAAAAAACCGGTACCAGCAGCGCCGGGGTGCCGACAGAGCCGAAAACATACCATATATCCACTACCGAACGGAAAAAGATAGCGAACCCCACCGCCAGCGACACGGACAGAACCAGCCCAACCCGCGTCCAGAATGTAATGCGCTCCGGCGCGATTCTGAACAGGCGCGGGACGATATCGTTGCCGAAAGTCGAGGCGGCCAGAAACGAGTACGAGTCCACTGTGGACATGACCGTGGACAACAGCGCCAGGGCAAACAGGCCCAGCAGACCGACCGGTAAAACCTCGACCGCCAGGGCCGGATACGACGACACCGGGTTGGCCAATTCGGGTAAAATCGCCCGGGCGTAGAGGCCGCACGAGGTCGTCATAAAATCGAACACCGCCCAGCAGATAATCGAGATAAAAATTCCCCGGCGGGCGATCGACGCTGTCCGGGCGGCGTAACAGCGCTGATAAAAAGCAGGTTCCACCAGCGTCGCCAGGGCGATGACATACCAGGTAGCGATATAAAGAGTCGGTTTTCCGCCGTGCCAAGTGAGATTTTCCGCCGGGAGATGACCGAGCAAAAATTCCACACCGCCGTATTTCACGACCAGGATAACCAACAACAGGGCGAACCCGATGAACATCAAGGTAAACTGAAGCACGTCGGTGCGCACGACCGAATTGAAACCACCCATATAGACATAGATAATGGAAAACAGGGTTCCGGTCAGCACCCCCGCCCAGAACGGCCAGCCGAACAGGTATTGAAACAACACCCCCAGCATCAGCACGTAAGCCGCGGGCACGGTCATTAAGTAGATAATGATCGACCCGACAAACGCGGTCTTTTTGTCATAGGTCTGCTGGAGCCGCTCGGGGATAGTCAGGACCTCGGACTCGCGGGCTTTTTTGGCGAGAAAGACCGCAAACAAAAACGCCGCCAGATAATACGGCAGACCGAAAACCAGCCAGTTGGACAGCCCGTGCTTGTAGCTGTATTCCCCCACGCCCAGAATCCCGCCGTACCAGGTGGACACGAGGGAGGCGACGAAAGCGGGCAGGGTCAACACCCGCCCGCCCACGATCAATTCGGCGGCGTCGCTGTCTTTGCGGAGCCGCTTGACCAGGCCCAGCAGAAAGAGCGCGACCAGGTAGACGACAACCAGAGTGTAGTCAAAAAAATGCACGGCGGTTGCTTAAAACATCTCCAGTTTCAACTGCGTGTAAAACGAGCGCTCGGCCCCGACGAAATATTCCGCCCAGCCGTCAACCATGACCGCCCCGCCCGGTTTCCGGAAGGCGTAGTTTCCGCCGTAGCCGGAGACCTCGTATTCTTCGTCGAACAGATTGTTGACCCAGACCGAAAAGGTAAACCTGCCCAGGTCGAGGAAATTCTCCCGCGACACCGATACCGCCAGCGACGCCGTGAAATACGGGTCGATCGACAAAGCCTCGATATTGTACAGGTCCATATACTGCCGCCCGACCAGCCGTCCCCGCCAGGTGACGCGGAACCAGTCATAATCGTAATCGAGCGTCAGATTACCGAGATAATCCGGGAACCCCGGAGTGGTTTTGTCCTCAAAATCGATTTTCACTGTCTCGTCGAAATGAGCCGTATCGCCCTCGGCGATAACCGAATCGACCGCGTAAGCGTAAGTCGAGTCATAGCTGGTGATGCGGTTGTAATTTAAGGCGAAATTACCGCTGGCCGTCAGGTGCTCAAACGGCATCGCCGTGGCGTTCAATTCGACCCCGGTATGGCGGGCGTCGTCGATATTGATGGTTATCTGGCGGTCAAGCTGGTCGAGACCGCCCTCAAACACGTTCTGGTTCTCGTATTTCATGACGAACAGGTTGACCCCGAAGGAATATTTCTCCCGGCGGTGCTGCAGGCCCAGCTCGAAATCATACACTCGCTCCGGCGAGATAGTCGGGTCGCCGAAGGTGTAGAGCGTGTCGCCGCTGCTGGCGAGAATTTCCAGCTGCGGAAACTTGTTCGGGTCGTCGGCGTCGTAGATGTTTTCGTCGTTGGGAGCGCGCGACGACACCGTGAAATTGAAATAGGCGTTGGTATAGTTGTTAAACTGGTAGTTGATGCCGGCACGCGGCGAGAAAAACAGCCAATCCACATCAAACTCGTGTCCGAGATACGCCCCCATCTTCACCTGTTCCAGCGAGAAACGGTCATAGCGCAGCTGCGCCGTCAACTGGGTGCTCAGCCGGTCGGTCAGCCGGTACTGCTCACGCACGAATGCCGACCCGACATATTTTTCTCCGAAATACTGATAGTATTTGTGAGTCGGGTCAAGGCTGCCGCTGTTGAGATGTTCGGCCCAGACGACCTCGCCCCAGTGGTCGGAACTGAAATAATAAAACGAGCCGCCGAACGAGTGCCGCCCCTTAGCGTGGTCGATATCCAGGCGTGGGTTCCAGCCATATTGGCTCTTGGTCACCCATTTCTGCCGCACCAGGTCACCCGCGACATAGGGACTGTCGGCCGGGTCGGAATCGACCTCGACGGTATCGATATAATAATCGGCGAACGTCTCGTCGCTCTTGTACTGCTCGTAATATCCTTTTCCGCGGATATAATACAGGGTGTTGGTCAAAAGCGCCCGGTCGCTGATTTTATAGGTGTTGTGCAGCTGGTAATGGGGCTGATTGAAATTGTCGGTTTCGTTGTCGTAGGTGTGCCAGGGATTGGCGCGCCGGTCCAGCGCCAGCGTCTCGCGGTCGGCGCCGCTGTAAGCGAGGTGCATTTTCATCGGTCCGCCGTAGAGGTGAAGTTCCGTGGTCATGCGGGGGTCGATGCGCGCGATCGAAAAATAATACGCCCAGCCGGTGTACCAGCTGCCGTAACGGTAACCGTCGGTCCGTTGCTTGGAGAATCGTCCGGTCAAATGCCAGCGACCGTCGAGCAGGCCCGATGAATACTCGACCATCTGCTTGGCGATTTCGGCGTTGTCGTCGCCGTCAATTAAATACTCGCCGTAGCCGGCGCTCAGACTTATTTTTCTTTCCCGGCTGACCCCGCTGGTGACAACATTAATAGCGCCGCCGAACGCGGCGTCGCCGTAAAGCGAATTCCCCGCCCCGCGCTGCACCTGGATATCGGTGACGGTCGCGGCGAAATCGGGAAGGTCCGTAAAATAGGTGGTATGGTCCTCGGGGTCGTTCAGTGGCACGCCGTTGATATAGGTGGCGATCCGCTGGTCGTCGAAACCCCGGATTTTTAAATAACTGTACCCCAGCGGCGTGCCGCCGTCGTTGAACACATATACGTTGGGCGTGGATTCCAGAAGGAGCGGGAACTCGCCGACATGGTAGTCCCGCTCGATTTCCTCGGCGGATAAATTCTCGAACGCGACCGGGGTGATACCCAGTTCGGCCCGGTCGGCGGTGACGATAACGTCCTTCCCGCGATAATACACGGCTTCAAGCACCACCGGGTCGGGTACGTGCCCGACTTTGTACTGGACCGTTTTGTAGCCCACCGACGAAAACGTCACCCGCGTGACATCGTCGGTTAACTGCAGAGCATAGCGTCCGGCGTCGTCGGTCTCGGTGCCGACACCGGCGAAATTGGTGACCACCGACACGCCCGGCAACGCCTGGCCGTCGACGTCGACCACCCGACCGGTCAGTTCGGCCGGGAGAGCCGCGCCGGCGATGACGGCGATGGTCCCGATAAGGATTAACAGAAACTTCATGACAGTAACCTCGCGTTAAACCGTTTAAAGTTGTACTGCAAGATTCCGTCCTGAAACGTGAGGCGGCCCGATAATCCGGGCCGGGGGATGCAAAATACATCTCCGTTTCCCTACGCCGGCATTACCCGGATCAGGTTAGGGGGTATAATCTCAGGCGTTATTTACGCCACCCCCAACGGAATTTGTTTTAAGTAATTACGCAGATGGAGAATTAAAGGGCAAGTGTTTTTTGGGGGAATTATAAAGGCGTGTTTTAATTTTTACCTTTAAGTTCATTTAATTTTACCCATTCTCCTTTTTATTTATGAAGTTCCAGAAACTCACGAATGTCCCACTTCTTTAGATATGGGTAAATCGAACTTACACTGCTTAGAGCCGGGTCCCCCACTTCATCAGGGCGTGTTGAAAAAGGTCTTGTTTCCGGGGGGTGTGGTTGGTTAAATAGATCCATGCGGACAAAACGAGATAACAGTCAAGAAGCGACGATGCTCTTGCCTCCTTTGGAGACATTCATACCTAAAGACCATAATCTTTATCTATTGAATAAGGTGTTGGATTTGAGCTTTGTCCATGAGGCGGTCCGGGAGCATTATTGTCAGGACACCGGTCGTCCGTCAATCGACCCGGAAGTGATTATTAGATTGTTTTTAATCCAGGCGATGACGGGGATTGTTCACGTCCGGGAGTTGATGCGTCAGGTTCAGGTGAATCTGGCTTATCGCTGG
Source organism: Candidatus Zixiibacteriota bacterium (assembly GCA_049324195.1). GTDB lineage: Bacteria > Zixibacteria > MSB-5A5 > GN15 > FEB-12 > JAFGNW01. The sequence goes on from JBMOKZ010000193.1 coordinate 13,370, forward strand.
TTCATCGGCTATGGATTGGATGAGAAGATTCCGGATCATTCGACGTTGTCGAAGG
>JBMOKZ010000194.1:0-13415 GCA_049324195.1 Candidatus Zixiibacteriota bacterium
CGGGGTTTGTCCTCGGGCAGATATTTTATCGTGTGGGCAAGAGTTTCTTCCATTTCCGGCTTGCTCTCCCCTACTGCCAGACCGCCGACGGCGTAACCGGGGAAATCCAGCGATAAAATTTGCTCGGCCGATTGGGTGCGTAAATCCTTATAGGTCGAACCCTGTACAATCCCGAAGAGGCAAAGCCTTTTTTTTTCTCTTTCGTTCAGTTCTCTATGTACTGATTGACAAATCTTTGCCCAATCGTAAGTACGGCGGATACCGTCGGCGGCGGTTCTCTTGTCAGCCGGGTAGGCGACGCACTGGTCGAATGCCATTATAATATCCGCGCCGATATCGTGCTCGATGTGCATGACTTTCTCAGGGGTGAAAAAATGCCTGGAGCCATCGTGATGCGAGTGGAACTCCACCCCCTCATCGTTGATTTTCGAGATATCCTGCATCGAGAACACCTGGAACCCGCCGCTGTCGGTCAGGGTGGGTTTGTGCCAGCCGCTGAACGCGGCCAGACCGCCCTGGTTTTTGATGATTTCGGTGCCGGGCCGCAAGTAGAGATGGTAGGTGTTGCCGAGAATAATTTCCGCACCGCATTCCTCGAGGTCGTGAGCGGTGAGCGCCTTGACCGCGCCCGAGGTCCCGACCGGCATGAAAGCTGGGGTCTGGAAGGTGCCGTGCGGGACGGTCACTTCGCCGCGCCGGCCGGCGCCGTCGGTGCTTTTCAGGGTGTAAATTTTTTCTTCAGTCATGGTCAATAAGTTCATCCTGTCAGATAGTCCAGGGCCATCTGGATATCTTTCACCCCGACTAATTTCACCGATTTGTCGCTCACCTGCTCGACATTCTTCTCCGGCAGAACGATAGTCTTGTACCCGAGCTTTGCGGCCTCGGCTACCCGCCGGTCAATCAGGTTGACCGGGCGGACCTCCCCGGCCAGCCCGACCTCGCCCACTACCAGAGTGCGGTTGTCTATCGGGCGATTTAGAAGCGACGACACGATCGCCGCCACCACCGGCAAGTCGAGCGCCGGTTCGGAGAGTCTCAGCCCTCCGGCTATCGACACGAAAACATCGTGTGTCCCCATCGGATAATCTCCCCGCTTTTCGAGAATAGCCAGAAGGAGGGCCAGTTTCTTGCCGTCAAGGCCTCCGGCCACGCGCTGAGGATAACCATAGTTAGTCCTGGAGACCAGCGCCTGGATTTCCACCAGTAAGGGCCGGTTACCCTCGCAGATGCCCGTCACCACCGCCCCGGAGCGGGCGTCATCGGAACCTCCCGAAAGAAAATATGACGACGGATTGGCGACCTCGCTCAAACCGTCCGAAGCCATCTGGAACAGGCCGATTTCGGCGATGGAGCCGAACCGGTTTTTCTGGGCGCGTAAAAGGCGGTAAAGGTGCGCCGAGTCGCCCTCGAAATAAATCACGGTATCGACCATGTGTTCGAGCACTTTCGGACCGGCAATCAAGCCGTCCTTGGTGACATGTCCTACCAGAAACAGCGCGAAACCCATCGTTTTGGCCTGGAGGATAAGCTGGTTGGCGGCCTCACGCACCTGCCCCACCGTGCCGGGCGGAGAATCGAACAGGGCGCTGGCCACGGTCTGAACCGAGTCCATCAGCACCAAGCCGTAATTTTCAGCGGCAATGGCGGCGGTGATATCCTCGAGCACGGTCGCATTGACGACCGTGATGCGTTTGCCCGCGACTTTAAGTCGTTCGGCGCGAAGTTTCACCTGCGGCAGTGATTCCTCGCCGGTAACGTAAAGCACCTCAATCCCCTGTCGCGAATAGGCGTCGGCCGCCTGTAAGATCAAGGTTGATTTCCCGATACCGGGGTCGCCGCTTAAAAGCACGGTCATACCCGGCAGCAGTTGTCCGCCCAGAACGCGGTCCAGTTCGGCGATACCGCTTTTATAGCCCGAAGAATTTTCAACCGGGATATCGTTGATTTTAATCTTTTCGAGCGGTTCTCCCGAAGGTGCGGCTTTGACGCTTTTGACAGGGATTTTTTCTTCAGCCAGGCTGTTCCACTCACCGCATTCGCGGCATTGCCCCTGCCATTTGGGATGTTCCGCCCCGCACCGGGTACAGAAAAAAGCCGTCTTTATTTTTTTGGAGGGAATCATCGTACCTGGATCGGTCCCCGGGCGCGGCCGGTTATGAACTGCTTCACGATTTCATTGGAAGTGTTTTTGATGGCCTCGGGGGTGCCGTCGATTTCGATTTTCCCCTCGTAGAGCATGACGATACGGTCGGCTATTTTGAAAGCCGAGGTCATGTCGTGGGTGACGGCTACCGAGGTTACTTTCAGTTTTTCGTTGAGCTCGACAATAAGGTCGTTGATGATATCCGAGGTGATGGGGTCGAGCCCGGTGGTCGGTTCGTCGTAAAGGAGCACCTCGGGTTCGTTGGCGATCGCGCGCGCCAGCCCGACCCTTTTGCGCATGCCGCCGGACAGCTCAGCCGGGAATTTTTCCGCCGCCGAGGCCAGCCCCACCATTTCCAGTTTTTCCCGAACGATTTCCTTGATCGCCGCCGGTTTCAGACGGCGGGATTCCTTGAGTGCCAGCCCGACATTTTCCTCGACCGTCAACGAATCGAACAGCGCCGCCGATTGAAACAGCATCCCGAACCGCAGGCGGGTCTGGTTGAGCGTCACGGTATTCATCCCGGCCAAATCCTCACCATCGAACAGCACCCGGCCTTTGTCGGGCTCCATCAAACGAATCAGGTGTTTCAGAAGCACCGACTTGCCGCAACCCGATTGGCCGATAATGACGATCGACTCACCCCGACTGACTGCCAGGTCAATGCCGTTGAGCACCGGGTAGTTCTCGAAACTCTTATGCAGATTATCTATTTTTATCAAATTCTTGTCCATATCACAACCGGAAGAGAATAATGGCGAAAACAAAATTGGCGATAAGAATCAGAACGCAGGAAATAACCACGGAGGTTGTCGTGGAACGCCCCACTCCCACCGCGCCCTCAGAGGTCCTGAATCCCTCGTAACAACCGACCAGTCCGATTAAAAGACCGAATACGAGCGCTTTTATCAGGCCGTTGCGGAAATCGGCCAGTTTGAAAGATTCGCGAAAACCGGTCATGAAGGTTTCGGTGGAAATATCCACTCCGAGCACGGAGACGACCAGACCGCCGAGAATACCGATAACATCGGAGAAAAACACCAGCAGGGGCACCATAAACAGGCAGGCCAGTACGCGCGGCATAACCAGATAACGGACAGGATTGATGCCCATCGATTCGAGAGCGTCGATTTGCTCGGTAACTTTCATGGTACCCATTTCGGCGGCGATCCCGGCCCCGACCCGGCCCGCGAACACCAGCGCCGAGAGCACCGGGGCGAGTTCCATGATGACGGCCTTGCCGACCATGTGACCCAGATAGCGCAGGGGCGCACCGATAAATTTGAACTGGTAAGCGGCCTGCCAGGCGGTCACAGCCCCGACAAAAATGGAAATAATGATTATCAGCGGCAGCGACCGCACTCCGATTTCGTAAAACTGTTCGAAAACCAGGCCCAGAGAACGGGGCAGGTGTTTCAAAGAGACGATAAAACGACCGAACAAAATACAGATACCGCCGGTGCGGTTTATAAAATTAACGCCGCGCCGGCCCAATGACTGTACACCGTACTCCATGCTCTATCCTAAAAAGGGACATCCTTGTCGCCCACCGGCTCGGCGTCCGGGGGCAGTTCCCGATATTGTTCCGCCATGTTTTCGAACCGGGCGAATTCTTTCCGGAACGAAAGATTCGCGACTCCGGTCGGACCGTTACGCTGTTTGGCGACGATGATCTCCGCCTTGCCCTCGACCTCCATATATTTCGGGTCGTTGCGGTCCATATGCGACAGATAAAATTCCGGCCGATAGACGAACATGACGACGTCGGCGTCCTGCTCGATCGCGCCCGACTCGCGCAGGTCGGATAACTGCGGGCGCTTCTCGCCGCCCCGCTGCTCCACCATCCGCGACAATTGCGAGATGGCGATGACCGGGATATTAAGCTCCTTGGCGAGGGCTTTAAGGTTTCTGGAAATGATGGCGATTTCCTGCTGGCGGTTTTCATAGCGCCCCGAAGCCTGCATCATCTGGATATAATCCACGATAATCAACCCGATATCCTCCTGGGCTTTCAACCGGCGGGCTTTGGCCCGCATCTCCAGCGAGGTCAAGGTCGGGGAATCATCGATAAAAATGCGCGCTTCGGAAATCACCCCGCCGATACGCGTCAGACGTTCCATCTCCTCGTCGCCAAGTTTCTTCGAGCGTAATTTCTGCATATTTATTCCGGAGCGGCTGCACAACAAGCGTAGCGTGAGCTGTTCTTTCGACATTTCAACCGAGAATATCCCTACTCCCTTGCGGCGTTTCTTGCTGCTGGTGATAGCGACGTATTCGGCGATATTCATGGCGAACGCCGATTTGCCCATTGAGGGTCTTCCGGCCACCACCACCAGGTCGCCGTTGTGCAAACCCTGGGTCATAGTGTCGATCTGGTTGAAACCGGACAGCACGCCTTCGGTGACGCCCTCGTCCGACTGGTAGTTCATGATTTGTTCGAAGGTATCGGTGACCAGTCCCTTGATGGGTACGAAACCCTTGCGCAGGCGGCTTTCGGAAATATTGAAAATATTGGTCTCGGCGATATCCAGAAGGTCGTCGACCGGTTTGTCATAGCTGTAACAACTGTGGACGATTTCGTTCGAGGTTTGAATCAGGCGGCGCAGAACCGATTTCTCCAATACGATATTGGCATGCGACATGATATTGGCTGTCGAGACCACCCGTTCCGCGAGTTCCACGAGATACACCCGGCCGCCGACTTTTTCGAGCATCCCTTCCTTGAGCAGCTGGTCGGACACGGTGGTGATATCACACGGTTCCGAATGATTGTACAAATCGAGAACAGCCCGGTAAATGGTCTGGTGTTTCGGGGAATAGAAATGCGCCGGATCCTCGAGCACTTCGATTAGCTGGTTGATGGCGTTGCTGTCTTTGAGTACCGAGCCGAGCACTTCCTGTTCGACCTCGAGCGCCTGCGGGGGCTGCAGATTTTTTACTTCTTTCTCCGGTTGAGTCCGATATGCCATTTAAAACCTTACTTTATTTCATCGTAACGGGCTTTGAGTATTTTCATATCTTCCCAGGTGTCCTTCTTATAGGCCGGGAACCGTAACAGCGCCGCCGGGTGATAGGTAACGAGCAGCGGGACGCTTTCGTATTCGTGCCAGTGGCCGCGCATTTTACCCAGCGGAGTGGTCGTATTCAGGAGCGCCTGGGCGGCGATTCGGCCCAAGGCACAAATCAGTTTCGGACGCACCAGACGCACCTGTTCGCGAAGGTATGGGAAACATTTAGCCATTTCGTCCGGCTGCGGGTCGCGGTTGTTTGGCGGCCGGCACTTGAGAATATTGCAGATATAAACATCGGCTCGCGTCAGCTCGATGGCCGCCAGGATGCGGTCGAGCAGTTGTCCCGCCCGACCCACGAAGGGTTTGCCGAGGCGGTCTTCGTCGGCCCCCGGCGCCTCGCCGATAAACATCAACGCGGCATGCGGATTGCCGTCGCCGTAAACGAATTTATTGCGGGTTTCCCAAAGCGGACACTGCCGGCATTCGCAAATGGCGCCGCGATGTTCCTCGACCGAGCCGTAGGTCGCCGCCTGCACCAGCATCATGGCCGACTGTGAAGCTGTCTCTTTACCTTTTTTCAATGTCATGGATATTTTTTGATTTTCTACTATCTGTTCGGCGATGTCGTCAGCCCGGGTCGCGAGCGGTTCCCTGACGGAAAAATCGTCATTTGATGCGGCGGGCGGCAACACTATCTCGCTTAAACCCATTTCCATCTGGGCCGAAAGCGCCCGCATCAGCATCTGTTGTATATTTAAAGGTTTGTGTAACATTTAATTATTTTTCAGTGTGTCAGATATTTTAAAACATCTCCGATGTGATGACAAGCAATTTCAAGGCAATATTGGCTTTGGTGTCCAGTGGCCAGGTTTCCGTTTTTTTCCCCGGACTGATAAGCGTCACGATATTGGTGTCATGTTCGAATCCCGCTCCCGTCTCTTTGGGATTGTTCAAAACGATTAAATCGAGATGTTTATCCTCAAGCTTTTTCTGCGCGTTCTCGATTCCTTTTTCCGTTTCCAAAGCAAATCCGACCAGGACCTGTCCGGGTTTTTTCCCCTTACCGATTTCCTTAAGAATGTCAACCGTGGGCGCCAGGGCCAGTTTTAAATGTGACCGGCTTTTTTTTATTTTTTGCGGGGCTTCCTCTACCGGGGTGTAATCGGCGGGCGCGGCCGCCATCACCAGACAGTCGGTGTCGTCGAACTCATTTTTAACCGCCTGGTGCAAATCGGTCGTGGTCGTGACCCTCACCAACCGCACGCCATCGGGGGGTGTCAGGGCGGTCGGTCCCGAAATCAGCACCGTTTCGGCGCCGAGCCGGACGGCTGCCTCAGCCAGAGCATACCCCATTTTTCCCGAAGATTGATTGGAAATATAGCGGACCGGGTCAATCGCCTCGCGGGTGGGACCGGCGGTAATGACGTATTTCCTGCCGGTCAGGACTTTTTTTTTTGAACTTTTATTCAGGAAATCGCGGACCGTCTCGAAAATCTGCTGCGGTTCGGCCATCCGTCCCACACCCTGGTCGCCGCATGCGGTGTCGCCCTCGCCCGGCTCGATAAAAAGATAACCGCTCTCTTTGAGAAATTGGTAATTCCTCCGGGTAATTTTGTTGAGCCACATCTGAGGATTCATGGCCGGAACAATCAGCACCGGTTTGGCGGTGGCGCAGACGACCGTCGTCAACAAATCGTCGGAGACGCCGGAGGCGGTTTTACCGAGGAAGTTGGCGGTCGCGGGGGCAATCACGAGCAGGTCCGGCCACTGAGCCAGGTCGATATGCCGGGTGGCGATAAATTTGTCCGGAGGAAACAGGTCGGTCGCGACCGGGTAACCGGAAACGGTTTCGAGCGTCAGCGGCGTGATAAATTTGGTTGCGGCGTCGGTCATGATAATTCTGACCTCGGCGCCGTCGCCGGTCAGGAAACGCACTAGGTAGGGAATTTTATAGCAGGCGATACCGCCGGTTAAACCGATAACGATTTTCTTCCCTTTTAGCGACATGCTCAGTTTATGTTATGGGAGTTATCCGGATTCAGGTCAAAATGAGGAGTGTTTTCGTAATCGCTGATTTCATTGAAAACCACGGACGAGACAACCAGCTTCACCTGTTCTTCACCCAGCGGTTTGGGATTAAACAGGGCGCCGCGCTCCAGAACGGTCTCGAACTGTTCGTCGTCGATCACGTTCTGGTTCATCAGCTTGAGGAGAAAACCGTAGGCGTCGGGCGTGAACATATACCGTTCATAATCCGTCAGGATGCGGGTGGAGCAATGGACCTCGGGAAAACTGGAGAAGAAATTATCGCCCGATGATTCGAAACGGTCCACCAGCCAGGAATAAGCCGATGAGATCTCGTTTTCGGTATAGCCCAAACCCCGAAGGTTGGCCGATAAATCCTCGATATCGATAATTTGTCCGCGATGTTCCTGGATATGATCCATAAGGTAAACGACAATTTCAAGAATACGATTTCTCACGATGTCTCCTCACAATGACTAAACTTTCTATATCAAGATAGCACTGCTCAAATTTATATGCAAGCGTTATAGCTAAAAAAAATTAAATGTCAGAGAAGAAAAATGTGAAACAAGATGCAGACAAATGTCAAGTTGTTGTGAGAGGCGTGCATAGCCCGGACGGGATAAGGCACCCGTCCGGGATGCTCATAAAAAATTAATGTTTAAAATGTCTCACGCCGGTGAAAACCATAGCCGCACCGGCTTTGTCAGCGGCCTCGATAGCCTGTTCGTCGCCTTTTGAACCACCCGGCTGGATAATAGCTGTTACCCCGGCCTCCGTGGCGACCTCGACCCCATCGGGCATCGGGAAGAAGGCGTCGGAAGCCATCACCGCGCCTTTGGCGCGTTCTTTGGCTCGCCTGACTGCCAGCGCCCCGGCGTCCACCCGGGAGGTTTGCCCCATCCCGATCCCGACCGTGGCGCCATCTTTGGCCAGCACGATGGCGTTGGATTTGGTATGCTTGACTATTTTCCAGGCAAAAAGTAAATCCTTGATTTCTTTATCGGTCGGGGTACGCTTGGTCACGACCTCCAAATCGGACTCGCCGGTCTCGACAGCGTCTGAGGTCTGCACCAGCAGACCGCCGAGAATAAACTTGTAAGTCAGGTCCTCTTTAAGCCGGCCCTTTTCGATCTCCGGCAGAACCAGAATCCGGCGGGCTTTTTTCTTCTTGAGCAATGTTAGCGCATCATCGGTAAAACCGGGCGCGAGGAAACATTCGACAAAAAACGTTTCGTGCAAAAGCTGCGCGGTTTCCATATCGACGATTTTATTCAATCCGATAATCGAGCCATAGGCTGAAAGCGGGTCGCTCTCGTAAGCCAATTTGTAAGCTTCGGCCAGGGTTTCCCCCACCGCCGCCCCGCAGGGGTTGGCGTGCTTGAGCACACAGGCAAACGGCTCCGAGAAATCCAAAAGCATCTCCAAACAGGCGTCCAGATCGCCGTAGTTATTAAAAGAAAGCTCCTTCCCGGAAAGCACCCGGGCGTTCAAAAGGGACGCCCCGGGATAGTTTTCCGCTCCGTAAAGAGCGGCTTCCTGATGGGGATTTTCGCCGTAACGAAGTTTCGTCCGGAAAAAGTACCGGGGCGTGAGAATCTCGGGAAATTTCGTCTTTTTCTTCTCGCGGCCCGCGGTAAAATATCCGGCGATAGCCTCATCATATGAACAGGTCAGCGAGAACGCCTTGGCAGCGCATCGACGCCGGAACTCCAAACCGGTCGAGCTCTTGTTCTCTTTCAGCTGGTCGAGCAGTTCCGGGTAATCTTCGGGGTCAACCACGACCGTGACGGCGGAGAAATTTTTCGAGGCCGCCCGGATGAGCGACGGACCGCCGATATCGATATTCTCGATAATTTCGTCATCGCTCGCCTCGGGATTGGCCAGCGTTTCCCGGAACGGATAGAGATTGACGACCAGCAGGTCGATGCTTTTCGATTCCAACTGGGCCAGTTGCTCGATATCTTTCGGGTTATCCCGACGGTACAGGATAGCACCGTGAATTTTAGGGTGCAGGGTCTTGACCCGACCGTCCATCACCTCGGGCGAACCGGTGAAAGCCGAAACCGAAATCGCCTGGACGCCGGTTTCCTTGATTTTTCGCAATGTCCCCCCGGTGGAAATGATCTCTATCCCCAATTTATCCAGTTCCCTGACCAGTTCTTCCAAACCGGTTTTATCCGAAACCGAAATCAGGGCTCTTTTGATTTTTATATTGTCTTCCATGGTACCTGTTTATTTTCCGGTTAAAAGTTTTTGTACTTCCTGATATTTCTTCACCGTCGCCGCTACCACCTCATCGGGGAGTTTCGGCCCCGGAGGCCGTTTATCCCAGTCGAGCGTATCGAGATAATCCCGGATAGGCTGTTTATCGAACGAAGGTTGTCCTTTCCCGATTGCGTACTTGTCAACCGGCCAGAAGCGGCTGGAGTCGGGCGAGAGAACTTCGTCGATGATGATAAATTTGCCGTCTTTATAGCCGAATTCAAATTTGGTGTCGGCAATGATGATGCCTTTCGTCAGGGCGTAATCGGCCGCTTTCTTATAAACGGCCAGCGATTTCTCGCGGCACAGCGAGGCGGTTTCCTCACCGAGTATTTCGACCAGCTGGCTGTAGCTGATATTGATATCGTGACCGTCATCGTTTTTTGTCGAAGGCGTGAACAGGGTTTGCGGAAGTTTCTCCGACTCCTTTAAGCCGGCGGGAAACTCGAATCCGTGAACGATGTTGGAACCCTGCTTTCGGGCTTTCATCAGCTCTTTCCACATTGAACCGGAAATATACCCGCGCACGATACATTCGGCGTCGACGCGCTCAGCTTTGACCACGATCATAGACCGTCCCTCGAGCATCTCACGGTATTTTTGCAAAGGTTCGGGGTATTCATCGACATGAGCCGTGACCAGGTGGTTGTCAATGACGTCTTTTAACAAGTCGAACCAGAATAGGGACATCTGGGTCAGCACCTTCCCCTTGCCGGGGATACCGTTCGGCAGTACAACATCAAACGCCGAGATCCGGTCCGAGGCGACAAACAACAGCGTATCGCCCAAATCGTAAATATCCCTGACTTTTCCCCGCCGCAGCAAAGGGTATTCCTTGATTTCGGTGTTGAGAACTACCTTTTCCATCTTAGTTATCATACTTCCCTTTTATAAGTTTTTCCAATACTCTCGGATATAGTCTGTGTTCTTCGGCCAGAACGCGGGCAGCCAAGGTGTCCGGGGTGTCGTCCGGAAGGACCGGTATTTTGACCTGCTCGAGAATCAGACCGTTGTCGTAGATTTCGTCCACTAGGTGCACGGTCGGACCGCTTACGGTATCGCCGGCGGCGATAACAGCTTCGTGAACGTATTGACCGTACATTCCCTTCCCCCCGTATTTGGGCAGAAGAGCCGGGTGAATGTTGACTATCCGCCTCGGATATTGCTTAACAACATTTCCGGGTAACAGTTTCAAATATCCGGCCAGGGCGATATAATCGATTTTTCTTTCCTGAAGTTTTGTCAACAAATCGGTGTCGGCCGCCTCGGGTGAAGCGTACTTCTTGGGTTTGAAAACGAATGTCTCAATATTTTCTTTTTCTGCCCGCTGCAGGCCAAACGCCTGGCTGTTGCTCGAAACTACCCAGACAATTTTACCGGAAAGGATGCCGGCTTTTGAGGCATCGATAAAAGCCTGTAATCCGGTGCCGCCCCCGGAGATAAAAACGGCGATACGCGCTGGCGCCTTTGAAATCATGGGTTATCCTTCCAGTATCTTCTTTAACAGTTTTTTGACCCGCTTCGGATTGGCCCGCCCCCGGGTGGCTTGCATAACCTGTCCGACAAAATAATCCCACAGGGCGGTTTTCCCGTTTCGGTAAGCCTCGACTTTTTCCAGGTTACTATTTAACACATTTTCGACGAGAGGCAACAACGTTTTTTCATTGTCTAACTGTACCAGCCCTTTTTTCTCGATAATCGAGGCGGCATTCTCTCCCGCTGTCAGCATTTCCTTGAGAATCTGCTTGCCCGACCGGGCCGTTATCTCATTCGCAGCTATACGTTTCAAAAGGTCAGCCAGCTTTTCCGGCGTTATTTTGAGATTCGTGATTCCCTCGCGAATATCCACAATTATGCTTAGAATTTCCGTTATAATCCAGTTGGCGGCAATACGCCCGTTAGCGAAGACCGCCATCACCCGCTCGAAATAATCCGCCAGCTCGATTGTCTCGGTCAAAATGCGGGCGTCATAGGGACGGATATCGTATTGCTTGACAAACCGTTCGGTTTTCTCGTTCGGTAACTCGACTCGGTATTCCCCGACGGATTCAATCCAGCTTTCGTTAATATGAAGCACCGGTAAATCCGGTTCCGGGAAATAACGGTAATCATCGGATTCCTCTTTGGAGCGCATCGACTCGACCTTCTGCCTGGACTCGTTCCACGACAGGGTAACCGGTTTGATTTCTTTCCCGCCGGAGAGTTGTTTGACCTGTCTTTCAATTTCATAATCCAACGCCCGCTCCACGGCTTTGAAAGAATTCAGATTTTTCAGTTCGGTGCGTACGCCCAGCTTTCTCGCTCCCTTGAGGCGCATCGATATATTGGCGTCACAGCGCAGGTGACCCTTTTCCATATCCCCGGAACACACCCCGGTATACTGAAGGATTTGTTTAAGTTTAATCAAATAAGCGTATGCCTCTGCAGGGCTTCGCAAATCCGGTTCGGTTACGATTTCCGCCAAAGGAGTCCCGCAACGATTGTAATCAACCCGGCTATAAAGTTCCCCCTGTTCCGGGTGCAGTAATTTACCGGCGTCTTCTTCCAGATGAATCCTGTTGAGACGGCAGATTTTTTTCCGGCCGTTATCAAGTGTAAAACGGATTACCCCTCCCTCGCCGACCGGTAGTGAATACTGAGAAATCTGGTAGCCTTTGGGAAGGTCCGGGTAGAAATAGTTTTTCCGGGCAAACACCGACCTCGACCGTATTCTCCCACCCACCGCCAGAACCAGTTTCATGGCGTATTCGACCGCTTTCCGGTTTAGTACCGGCAAAGCTCCCGGTAGACCAAGACAGACCGGACAGGTCAGGCTGTTGGGTTCAGCACCGAACGCGACCTTACAACCGCAAAAAATCTTGCTTTCGGTTTGGAGCTGAGCATGAACCTCGAGCCCGATTACCGGCTCGTAACCTTCATAAACGGCCAAGATTACATCCTTGTAGATACAGCAGGATTATTCATTAAAAGGGAAAATATAGGTTATAAGCCAAGAATGTCAAATCTTATCAGGGCGATTGTCCCTGACCATTCCAGAAGCAGATAAAAGACCGCCAGCTGGAAGATGATTATGTACACTTTGACGATGGCCAGTTTTTCGGCGTCTGAGGTATCATACCCGGCTTTTTTCAAAATTAAAAGCGGCAACAGAGCCAGGTAGCCGACATAATGGTATAGCCAGAAAAAAGGATTGAACAACTGGACTTTCTCTTTCCAGAGCAGTCTCTGGTACTTAACGATGCCCTTGTCCAAAAGCTCCAGCGGCGTCTTATCGTCGAGGGAAAAATGACGGATGAGATGGTCGCGGAAAATGGCCCGGATGAGATTGATTTTTATTTTCCGGCCGCCCTTAACCGGAGCGTCGCGGGTTATCAGCGAACCCAGCCCGACCCGGTCGAGAGAATCGACGGTGATGGCTGTCAATGGCTCCATCTTCTTGCGGGTCATCTGCGCCGGGAGATTGGTTTCCCGGTTGGTGAAATCGATATATTCTCGGTACAACGCCCGGAACTCCTTGAGGCTGTCGAGCCGTCCTTTGACCTCGAAATAGTTCATCGCGTTCCCGCCACTCCCTCAAGAAACACTTTAAGTTCGGCATTAAACTGTTCTGAAGCTTCGAGATTTAACATATGCCCGACATTATCGATAATTGACAGGTGGCTGCCCGCAATACCCTCGTGAAGAAGCCTCGCCAGCCGCAGGAAAATTTTGTCGAGCCGCCCCGCAAAAATCCGGGTCGGAACCTGTATTTTATCGAGTTTATCCATATCATTCAGTTTCGGATAATTGCCCCGGCGGTCATCTTTCCAGGCCGAGCCGGAATACTCGTCAATCATCTTCTCCATCAATTTCCGGATATCTTCCTGTTCCGGACCATACCAGCCAAGACTGATATCCTTCCATTTTCTTCGGGCTGTTTCCAGCCCTTTCTCGCGCGCCATCCGGTCGATTCTCGATATCTTCTGGCC
>JBMOKZ010000195.1:0-13355 GCA_049324195.1 Candidatus Zixiibacteriota bacterium
CCGGGTAGACCGTATCGCCCACAAGGCCGGTATCAACAAGGCGATGATTTATTATCATTTCCGTTCCAAGGACAACCTTTATCGGGAAATGATAAAATCATTCTTTACTAATATCACTCGCGTAATTGACCACCATCTGAAAAATACCGGGACGGCTGTCGAAGTTCTGGCAGCTATTACTGACATCTACACCCAACTTTTCTTATCCTCCCACAAGCCCATTCGTTCGATACTGCTTCGGGAACTGGCCAATCCAGAAAATGACATAATCGAGCAGATTGCCGACGTCCTGATGGAGTCGCAGGTATCGGTCAGACTTCGCGCCATCTTACAGGAAGGTGTGGACAGCGGAAAATTGCGGCGCATCGATATCCGTCAGACGGTGGTATCGTTTCTGGCGATGAATATCGGCTATTTCACTATTTACCCGATTACCGACCGGGTGTTAAAAGTGGAAAACCGGGAACAATTCATTAAAGAAAGAAAAGAAGCGGTTTTGGATCTCTTTCTTAACGGTATAAAGGCGAGATAATGATGAGAAAAATATTATGGTTCATATCGATTTGTTTTTTATGTAACACCGGCGCCGGCGCTGCGGAGTTGTCTTTGCAGGGAGCTTTTGAAAAAGCCCGTGATCATTCTTTCCAACTTAAAAAGACCGTGGTTTTATCCGAGAGCTCACGTTCGGAACTAAAATCCGCGCGGGCTGAACGGTTTCCGACGTTATCGTTGGCGGCGTACGCATCTTATATCAGCGACATCGCGTCGTTGGATATCATCATCCCCCCCATGATTTCTTTTTCTCGCGAGATCGGCACCGAGGAGCATTACCAGAGCGACCTTCGCCTGACTCTCCCTCTTTTTACCGGCGGGAAAATCAGCGGGGGTATCGGGATGGCCAAAGCCGGGGTCGATTATTATGACGCCGCGCAGCAGATGGAAACCGACCGGCTGTATTTCACCACCCGGGTGACCTATCTCAAACTTTACCGGACAGAGCGGCTGGTAGAAGCGACCCTGGCTTCTCAGAAACGCACCGCGATTATCATGAACGATATCGAATCGATGTACGCCGCCGGGGCGGCGGATTCGGTGGCGGTGCTCGACGCCCGGCTGGCGCTCACCAGGGCTGACTATGCCGTGACGCAGGCGCGCAGCACCCGTCGGACGGTCGAAATCGAAATGCTGACCCTGCTGGGCATGGACATCATGGATAGTTTGACCCTGACCGACAATTTCAGCTCTCCGGTCATGATTGAACCCCTGACCGCGTTGTCGGAAGCCAAGCCGGAACTTCGAGCCTACCGGGCTAATATCGAACACAACCGTTCGCGGCTCAAGATCACCAGGGCTGAATATTTTCCGACCGTGTCAGTGTTTACCGGGTACTCGTACGGCAAGCCGAATATAGACCAGTTCAATAACACCTGGAGCGATTATTACACGGTCGGCGCCAACCTGATCTGGGCGTTCAATATTGGGGGAAAAAGCATCAACAAGGTTCGCAATGCCCATTACCAGCTTCAATCGGCGGATTATGATTATCGCCGGGTCGAGGAAGACCTGACGCGCGAGATGCAGATAGCTTACGAAAACCTGAAGAACTCATATGAAAAATATTTAAGCGCCTTCAAAGAAAACATCATTACGACCCAAAGTTACCGGCTGGCTCAGGAACAGCACCGTCAGGGCGCGATGGCCACTAACCGGCTTCTGGAAATAGAAACCACGCTCACCTCGTCGCAGGCTTCGCTGACCGCGGCCCAGGTCGATTTTCATATCGCGCTGAGCACGTATTATTACGCCGCCGGCTCACCCCAATTAAGGGAAGGGAATTAAATCATGAAGTCAATCAGATATGCTTTATTGACAGCCATACTATCGTTGAATATCGGCTGCGCCGACAAAACCAAGACTGTCGGCGGCTCCGGCCTGATCGAAACGACGGAAACGGTCATTTCCGCGGAAACCTCGGGGCGGGTCATATCGCTTAATTTCAGCGAGGGCGACCGTACGGTTCCCGGCGATACCCTGGCCATAATCGATCCCAGCCGTCTGGAGCTGGAACTGGCATCGTCGTTCGCCGCTCGCAAGGTATCGGAATCGAATCTGGTGACTGCCCGGCTACAAGTCATAGACGTCCGCCGCGCCCGCGACTACGCGTCATCGGAACGCGACCGGCTCCAGAAACTCCTGTCATCCGGCACGACGACACAACAGAATTTCGACAAAATAGATTTTGAATACGACCAGGCGGAATTGGCCTACAAAACCGCCGAGGCCAACGTCGCTACACTCGAAGCCGAACTCGAAAGAATCGACGCTGGAATCAACCGCCTGAACCGCCAACTCGAAGACTGTTACCCGGCCGCTGACCTGAACGGCGTCATCACGGAAAAATACGTTGAAATCGGCGAGTTGCTCACCCCCGGCAAAGCCATCGCCAAAATCGCCCGGCTGGATACGGTCTGGGTAAAGGTTTATCTGGCCGCGGGCGATTTCGCCAGGGTAAAAATCGGCGACAAGGCTACCATCGACACCGAAAGCGGCGAGCGGCAATACGAGGGCCATATTAGCTGGACCTCGGATGAAGCCGAGTTCACGCCCAAGAATGTCCAGACCGAGGAATCGCGGGCTAACCTGGTTTACGCCGTAAAAATCACCATCCCCAACACCGACGGCCGGCTCAAAGTCGGCATGCCGGTTTACGTAACGCTGGTAGAAAAATGAGCTTCTTAACGGTCAGCGATATTCATAAATCATACCGCCGAATCAAAGCTCTTGAAGCTTTCGACTTGACAGCGAATGAGTCGGAGATTTTCGCTTTGGTCGGTCCCGACGGCGCGGGTAAAACCTCTCTCATCAGAATTCTCTGCCATCTCGTCCGGCCTGACCGCGGCGCGGTCTCGATTGCCGGATACGATCTCGCCCGTGATTTCGAAAAGATAAAACCGATATTGGGCTATATGCCGCAGGTCTTTTCGCTTTACCCGGATTTGTCGGTTGAAGAAAATCTGAAGTTTTACGCTGGTATTTACAATCTGACCGGCGCCGCCTACGAAAAGAAACGCGATTACCTTTACGAATTTTCCAACCTCGCGCCTTTTGCCAATCGCCGGGCGCAGGCGCTTTCCGGCGGCATGAAACAGAAGCTGGCCCTCTCCTGCGCTTTGATGCACGACCCGAAAATATTGATTCTCGACGAACCGACCACCGGAGTGGACCCGCTTTCGCGCCACCAGTTCTGGGAAATCCTGCTGCAGCTGAAAGCCGAGGGCGTGACCATCCTGGTCTCGACACCGTACATGGACGAGGTTGCCCGGGCGGACCGCGCCGCGTTCGTTCTCGACGGCCGGAAACTTTCCGAAGGAGTGCCCGAGGAACTGGCCCGGCAGTTCAGAGGCCGGATATTTTTCGTCAATCACGAACCGACCACTGCCGTGATTGACAGCCTGAACAACATTAACGGCCTGACCGCCCAGAGGTTCGGCGCCGGGATGCATCTGTATCTCGAAGAAAACGACCGGCTCGAAAATTACCGCGAACAGCTGGCCGCGCTCGGATTCGATATCGCTTCGCTGACCCCGGGGCGCCCGAGTCTGGAGGACCGGTTCATTCAGTTGACGGAGTCCCCCGCATGAATGGAATTGCCGTAAAGATAGACCGGCTGTCGAAAAAATTCGGCGATTTCACGGCTGTTGACCAAATTTCGCTGGAAGTCCGCCAGGGCGAAATATTCGGCTTTCTGGGCGCCAACGGCGCGGGAAAAACGACGGCTATCCGGATGTTGTGCGGCCTGCTGCTGCCAAGCTCGGGCACCGGCACCGTAGCAGGATATGATATTTTGAAAGAGTCGGAAACCATCAAGAAAAATATCGGGTACATGTCGCAGAAGTTTTCCCTCTACGGCGATTTGACCGGGCGGGAGAATATGTATTTCTACGGCAGCGCCTACGGTCTCGACAAGACGTTCATCGACGACCGTGTCAGAGCGCTGACGCACCGGCTCAATCTCGGCGAGTTTATCGACCGTCTCTCGGGTGCGCTGCCGACCGGCTGGCGGCAGCGGTTGGCGCTGGCTACGTCCCTTCTGCACCGGCCCCGGATTCTTTTTCTCGATGAACCGACCGGCGGTGTGGACCCGGTTTTTCGCCGGAAATTCTGGAATATCCTGTATTCGCTGGCCGACGAGGGCGTGACCATTTTCGTGACCACGCATTATATGGACGAAGCCGAGTATTGCGGCCGTATATCCATCATGCACCGGGGGCAGATAATCGAGCTGGGCAAACCGTTCGAACTGATCGAAAAACACGGAGCCAAAAATCTCGAACACCTTTTCATGGGGTTGATTAAACAGCGGGAACTTCATAATGCATAAGCTGAAATTCATCGCCCTCAAGGAGCTGTACCATATCCTGCGCGATCCGAAATCGCTGTTAATTGTGTTTCTAATGCCGGTCATGATGACTTTTTTGTACGGATACGCCATCAACATGGATGTGGAGAACGTCATTTTGGCCGTCATCGACCAGGACCACACCGCCGAGTCGCGGGAACTGACCCGGGATTTCTACAACTCGCCTTATTTCAGCCCACCGAAGGAAACAGCCGAACTGTATGACCCGGAAGAAATTCTGCGCGCCGGCAAAGCCGCCGGAGTTCTGGTAATTAAACCGGGCTTCGGCCGGGCGGTACAGCGTGGAGATAATTTCGAGCTGGGTCTGCTCGTGGACGGCAGCGAAAACGCTCTCGGGGCGGCCCTGCAAAGCTACAGTGGCCAGGTTGTCAACCTCTTTCAGTTCAAGCGTCTGCCCGAGGGCGTCACCCTGCCGGGCATCAGCATCTCATTCAACACCCGCTTCAACCCGGACTTGAAATCATCGCACTTTTTCGTGCCGGGCCTGGTGGCGATCATCCTGATGATGATTTCGGCGCTTTTAACCTCGATAACGATCGCCCGCGAAAAAGAAACCGGCACCATGGAGCAGCTACTGACGGCTCCGGTCAAACCGTTCGAGATTCTGCTGGGGAAACTTCTGCCCTATATCGTGATCGCTTTTCTCGACGGCGCCCTGATTCTGGTCTTCGCCAAACTCGTGTTTGACGTGCCCTTTGTCGGCTCGCATCTGCTGTTGCTGGTGGCTGGTTTTATCTATGTCTCCACGGCGCTGTCGATCGGCATTTTAATCTCGGCTTGGGTCGCGACCCAGCAGTTGGCCATGGTGACGGCCATGATGGTCACCATGTTGCCGTCGGTGATGCTCAGCGGGTTCATTTTCGCCATCAAGAACATGCCGGTCGCCCTCAAGGTTCTCAGCTATATCGTGCCCGCCCGGTACTTTTTGATAATTATCCGCGGTATCATGCTGAAAGGGATGACCTGGGAGATGCTGGTCCCCCAGGGAATACTGTTGATTGTTTCGATGCTGATATTGTTGATTGTCGCCGTTAACCGTTTTAAAGCCCAGATCGTGTGATTATGTTGAAAGCTTACAAAGGCCTCGTAAAGAAGGAGTTCATCCAGATTACCCGCGATTGGAACATGCTGCGGATGATATTCGCCATGCCTATAATCCAGCTCCTGCTGTTCGGCTACGTGGTTAACACCGATGTCAAACGACTCGATCTCGACGTTTACGATTATGACCAGAGCCTCTATTCGCGGGAATTTGTCGAGGCTTTCAAGGCGGGCGATTATTTCGTCCCGACCGACATGAACGAGCTCGGCGGCGGATTCCGACTCTGGGAGCTGGATGAACGTCTTAAAACTTGCGACGCCCAGATGGCGGTGGTCATCCCCGAAAATTTTTCCGAAGCCCTCACCGAGAAAAGTAACATCACTATCGGCTTTATATCCGATGGCACCGACGCCAACTCAGCCCGTACCGGAGCCGGATACGCCGCCCAAATCGTGCAGAAATACGCCCAGAAAAAAACCGGCTTTGTACCTAAAATCGCCATCAGACACACCGTCTTGTATAACCCCGAGATGGAATCGGTCTATTACATGGTGCCGGGTATTGTAGCCACGATATTGACGATGATTACCGTTATGTTGACCTCGATGGCCATCGTGCGGGAACGGGAAATGGGCACCCTGGAACAAATCCTTGTCACACCCATCACCAGCACGACCCTCATCATGGGCAAAATCACCACCTTCGCCCTGCTGGGCATATTCGAAATGATTCTGTCACTGGTAATCGGGGTGCTCTGGTTCGGTATTCCCTTCGTCGGTTCACCGCTGCTTCTGTTCGGCCTGGCCGGTTTGTATTTGCTGACCACCCTGGGGATGGGGATGTTTTTTTCCACAATCAGCTCGACCCAGCAGCAAGCCATGTTTTTCGCCTGGTTTTTCTTCGTCTTCGCCATGCTGACCTCGGGCTTCTTTACGCCGATAGCCAACATGCCTGACTGGATGCAGTACATAACGTACCTTAACCCGATGCGCTTTTTCATGGAAATCTCCCGCGGTATTATGATGAAGGGTTCCGGGGTAACCGAACTGCTTGGCAATATCTACCCGCTGGTCATTTACGGGGTGGTCATTTTCAGTTTTTCGTTTTTGCGCTTTAAAAAACGAACGGCATGATTTATATTCAGGGATATTTCGCGGAACAAACGCGGTCTTTATCTTTTCTATAAAAAAACAAGCAAGAAAGGATAACCCGATGTCGTTAAAAACAGGCGCCAAGGCGCCGGCTTTCACTCTGGAAAACCAGACCGGCCAGAAAGTGAAATTATCCGACTATGCCGGGCAATGGCTGGTGCTTTATTTTTACCCCAGAGACAATACCTCCGGATGTACCCGCGAGGCGTGTGACTTCACCGACAACCTCAAGGCATTTGAAAAAATCAACGCCGTCGTGCTCGGGGTCAGTCCGGACTCGGTCAAGAGCCACCTGAATTTCATCGAAAAGCAAGCGCTGAAAATCGACCTGCTGAGCGACCCGAACCATAAAGTTTTGGAAAAATACGGCGTATGGCAGGAAAAAAGCATGTACGGCCGGAAATATTTCGGGGTCGTGCGCTCCACTTTTTTGATTGACCCGCACGGCAAAATCGCGCACAAGTGGGAAAAGGTCAAGGTCGCCGGCCACGTCGAAGAAATCCTAACCAGGCTGGCTGAACTCAAAGCCTGAAATATATTACGGAGGGTCGGATGAAAATCCTGATAAGCGGCGCCTCGGGTCTGATCGGCTCCGCCCTGACCAAAAAACTGCATGGCGAAAAGCACGCGGTTGTCAGACTGGTCCGGAGTGAACAGACAGACAGTACCGGCCGTATCGCATGGCGGCCGGAAAAAGGCGCGCTGGACCCGGCGGCGCTGGAGAGATTTGACGCTGTCATCAATCTGGCCGGAGAAAATATAGCCGCCCGCCGCTGGAACAAAAAGCAAAAAGCTCGAATAGAACAAAGCCGGGTTGCGGGGACACAGCTTCTTGCCCGCACGCTGGCGTCGCTTCAAAGTCCGCCTGAGGTATTTATCAGTGCCTCGGCGGTCGGCATCTACGGTGACCGCGGCGACGAACCGCTCGACGAAACCAGCCCACCGGGCGAGAGTTTTTTGGCCGAAGTCTGTAAAAAATGGGAAAACGCAACCATAGTCGCCCGGGAAAAAGGTATCCGGGTCGTCAATCTTCGTATCGGCACGGTACTGGCGGCCGAGGGCGGGGCGCTGCCGAAAATGATAACGCCGTTCAAGTTGGGCCTGGGCGGCAAGTTCGGGTCGGGACGACAATACATGAGCTGGATTGCGCTCGAAGATTTAATCGAAGCCGTCGTTTACATTATAAACAAGAGGACCATATCCGGTCCTGTCAATTTGGTCTCGCCTGACCCGGTGACCAACGCGGAATTCACGAAAATTCTGGCCCGCAAGCTTCACCGCCCGGCGTTTTTCACGGTCCCGGCGTTTGTTTTAAAACTGGCCGCCGGGGAAATGGCCGGACCGCTGCTCCTAGCCAGCGCCAGAGTCAACCCGACCGTATTGATAAAATCCGGTTTTAAATTTAACTTCCCCGACCTGCGCGCCGCGCTCGCTCAACTTCTGGCATAAAAAACCGCTGTCCCGTCGCCAGACTAAGGGGCCAAAACAGCGGTCATTTACAAAAAAACGCTTATTAATTCTCGCTTAAGACGACATCGTCATATTCGACTTCGAAACGAAGTTTATGTTTGGCTTCTTCATTGGCCAGCGACAGTAGCGTTTCCCTGACGTCGGCGTCCTTGGTGACCGAGGCTAAATCGTTATAAAGCTTATAAGCGGCTTTCTCGGCTTTCATGGCCAGAATCAACGCCTGTTGATAATCAATATCGGCATCGAGATCGACTTCCACCAGGTTGTCGCCTATTTTCAAATCCATGACTTTCTTTTCGGCCTTCATCAACAGCTTACCTTCTTTGATCATTTTGATTTTCGCTTTGTGGCCTTTTTCTTCCTTGGCGAAACCTTTGAAAATCTTCACCATGTATTCTTTATCCATCTTGCTCGCCAGTTTCATATAAAACTGGTAAGCGTCTTCTTCCTTTTCCATGGCGTAATCGAGAATTTTCTCAACAGTATCCAATTTCATCTGATATCTCCTAAAAAATGTTCCGGTTATGAGACTCCCGACAAAGTTTCCGCATGAGCGGAACACCCGACAGCGGATAACAACACCACTCCGGTTGTCCGGTTTTGTTAACTTATCCGCCGTTTATCCGTACGGATACATACCTTTCTTGATAATGCCAAGCTGGTCGAGCACCAGATTGTGCTTCTTCTCGTCTTCGAGTAGATAATGCAGCAAATACTCCTGGACAACCATCTTCTTGCCTTTGAGTTTCGCCAGGGCTTCCTCGGCCAGTTCCACGGTTTTCTTTTCAAGCTCGATATGTTTTTCGATCATTTCCCAGACCTCGCCCAGGTCATCGGGGTTCAGCGAGATGGTTTTGGTTTCCAGGCTGTCGGCAATCATTTCCTGGACACGATAGTGGAACTGAGAATCGCGCTGGATAATCTCCATGACCAGACGCACGACCGGGTTGTCTGTCCTGTCGATAACTTTACCGGTGGAGGCTACTGAGGCGTTTTCAATTTTCTGCCAGCGGCGCATATTATCGATAATGGCCTGCTGAATTTCTTTCGTTGACATTAATTAGTCTCCTTTTATATAACTGGTTCTTATGTATCGGCTTTATAGTATGAATTACAATTTACAAGGAATCGGGACAAAGTCAATATAACCGGGTTATTTTTTAGGAGAAAAACAATCGTATTTATAAGGTTATATACAGATTGGAGTTAAGGGTTTTCTTTGATATCCGGGTCAACATGGATAGTCACCCGGCTAACATCCCGTACCTCATCCAAAAGACGGTGTTCAACCGCCTTGGCGATGGCATGTCCCTGCCGCACGGTAATTTTCGGGTCAACCACGACGTGTATCTCGACAAATATCTGCGACCCGGAATATCTGGCTTTCAGGTCGTGCACCTGTCGCACTCCGATAACAGCGGATGCTTTCTGCTGCATTTCCTCGAGTATTTTCCGGTCCGGAGCGGTGTCGGCCAGTTCCTTGAACGCCGACCAGGTGAGCGAACCGCCGACTTTGACGATAAAGAACGAAACGATCAAGGCCGCGTAGGCATCGGCCAGATGCCAGTTCGGGTTGAGATAAGCGGCCGTTACACCGATTAAAACCGCCACCGAACTCATCGCATCCGAGCGATGATGCCAGGCATTGCTGACAAGAGCGATACTTCGAATCCGTCTCCCGACCCGAATAGTGTACCAGTACAGGGCTTCTTTCAGCAAAATGCTGCCCGCCGCGATAAAAATAGTCAGCGAAGTAGGACCGGAACTTTCGTGGTTGTAAATGGATATGATGGCGTTATAAGCGATCCATAAAGCGACCAGAAAAAGCAGAAAACCGACAATCAAACTGGAAATGGTTTCGATTCGAGCGTGCCCCCAGTGGTGTTCGTCATCGGCGCTTTTCCGGCCCCAACGTAAACCGAACAGAACCACGATATCGCTGAAAAGATCCGAAATGGAATGCGCGGCGTCGGCAATCATCGCCTGAGAATGACCGATTACGCCGCCGATAAGTTTCAGGACAATTAAAAACAGGTTGGCGAACAGGCCGACCCAGGTCACTTTCAGTCCTTCGGAAAGCTGGTTTTTAGTTTCGACGGAAGTGTTGCTCAATTCGTTACCGGTCATATCTTAATCGTAACCTTTTTAATTTCTGACGGGCAAGATAAGGAAAACAATATCGAAAAGAAAAGTCAAGTCTAACCCTTGACCACACCCATCGGTTTGAAACGGGCGATTTTTCGGGTCAGACCGCTTTTGTGGGATATTTCCACCACCTCGTCGATATCCTTATAGGCCTGCGGAGCTTCCTCGGATATGACCCGGCGGCTTTTCGCCTGGAGATAAATACCCTTTTTATCGAGTTCGGCCACGACCTGGTCCACCGGGTTCTGCTTTATCGCGGCATGACGCGAAAGCCGCCGCCCGGCGCCGTGACAGGAGGAACCGAATGATTCCGACATGGCCTGCTCGGTTCCAGCCAGAAGATAACTGGCGGTTCCCATATCGCCGGGAATCAACACCGGCTGACCGAAAGCGCGGTATTTTTCAGGAATTTCCCGGTGTCCCGGTCCGAAAGCCCGGGTGGCTCCCTTGCGATGGACATACAACCGGCGCTTTTTACCATGGACAACATGTTCTTCAAGCTTGGCCATATTATGAGCGATATCATATATCAGATGAAGCCCGAGCTTATCGGGGGCTTTTTTGAAAACTTCGGCAAACGAGTCGCGCACCCAGTGATTTATCAACTGGCGGTTAGCCCAGGCGAAATTAGCCCCCCCTTTCATGGCGGCGAAATACCGCTGTCCCTCGGGCGAATTCCCCGGAGCGCAGGACAGTTCCCGGTCAACCAGGGGTATATCGTATTTCCTGTTGGCCCGCCGCATGACATCAAGATAATCGGTGCAGATTTGATGACCGCAGCCGCGCGACCCGGTGTGAATCATTATCGTAATCTGGCCGATTTCGGTCAGACCGAAAGCGGCCGCCGTTTCACGGTCATAAATATCGTCGACCCGCTGGATTTCCAGAAAGTGATTCCCGGCTCCAAGGGTTCCGAGCTGAGGCGCACCGCGTTTTTTGGCAGTTTGACTGATCAAATCCGGGTCGGCTCCCTCGAGACAGCCGTTTTCCTCGATAACTTCCAAATCCTCGGGCCAGCCGTAGCCGTTTTCCACCGCCCAGCGCGCGCCGCGGGCAAGCACCAGCTCGATTTCGTCTTTCGAAAGTCGTAACCGGCCTTCAGAGCCGACCCCCGACGGAATATTATGAAACATGGAATTGACCAGTTGTTCGATGCGGGGGCGGACATCGTCGACCGTCAGGTCGGAGCGAAGCAGCCGCACACCGCAATTGATATCATAGCCCACGCCGCCGGGCGAGATGACACCCTCGTTGGCGTCGAACGCCGCCACGCCGCCGATCGCAAAACCGTACCCGTGATGAATATCCGGCATGGCGATGGATTTTTCTACGATGCCCGGCAAAGTCGCCACGTTGGCCACCTGGTCGGGGGATTCGTCGGCGATGATGGTTTTAATCATCGCATCATCGGCGTAAATTAACCCCGGCACTTTCATCTTCAAACCCAGTCGCTTCATAGCCTCGGATTGATAATCGGTAGGAATCTCGAAACGGCAGGCATCGATTTTCTTTATGTCAGGACCTTGGGACATGGCATTAACATTATATTAAAAACTCTTAATTTTTCAAGGTGTTTTTGATTAAACCCAGCCGGCTCAGATATCGAACAGGACCTGTACGAAACTCGGTTTTTTTCCGCGGCCGTCGAAAATTTCCATCATATGATACGATACGCCCTTGACCTGGGCGCCCCGGCCGTGCCGGGAAAAATCGAACGGCTCAGCCCGGGCGGAAACCTCAAGCGCCCCCGGCCCGCTAAAGCGGACCTCGAAAGCGGTCATGACCTGGTTTTCAGTTTCGTGCCGGGCAATCAGTTCCGAGAGAAAAGCCACTAACACACCCTCGATATCGATTGACTCGACCTGAAACGAGATTGCCCGCTCGCCGGTGATTTTGGAGCCGGAAGTGATGATATCAAACATAGCCTCGGCGGCCGAGGCAAAAGCGGCCTCAAGAGTGTCGCCGTAAGCCTTGATAGCGATATCGGCGGTGTGTTCAATGAATTCGTACTTTTTCACGGTCATAATACCCGATAATATCGGCATTTTCTAAATAAATCGGGTGTCGCGTTCCGTCAACAAAAGATAATGGTTTTGGTGACATAAAGTTAAGGGATAAAATAAGAATTTCGAGGAACCCTCCGTCAACATTCTTGTTGTAAGCGTATAACTATGTAGCAAATATAAACAAGAATATCTCAACCGGTAAAATCATCTCAATTAAATTTATTCAGGGAGTTTCAATGTATCCGGATATTGCTGGTAAAGTCGCGCTGGTGACGGGTGCCGTTAGAGGATTTGGCCGTGCTATCGCCCTGAGGCTGGCCCGGGAGGGGGCAACAGTGATTGTCAATTATCGCCGGAGTATGTCCGACGCCGCCCGGGTGGTCGATGAAATCAAAGAACTCGGCGTTGATACGACGGCATTGCGGGCCGATATCGGCAAAGAAGAAAGCCTGGCCAAAATGTTCGACCAGATAAAAGAACAATTCGGGCGGCTCGATATTCTGGTCGCCAATGCCGCTTTCGGCGTCCCCGGCAACCTGATGGAATCGACCGGCAAATACTGGGATGTAACCATGTCATCCTCGGCCCGGTCCTTTTTGCACCTGACCCAGCTGGCTATTCCCCTGATGACCAACGGCACCGGCCGGATTATCAGTATCACCAGCGATGGCGGGCAGAAGGTTATTCCCGGCTACGGCCTGATGGGTCCCGCCAAAGCCGCTCTGGAATCACTTACCCGCGGTCTGGCCTACGAACTGGCGCCCAAAAATATCGTTGTCAACGGCGTTCTGGCCGGTCTGGCCGACACCAAATCCGCCAATTCCGTTCCAGGCGCGACTGAGATTATCAACCACGCCAAATACCATACGCCCATGCAACGTATCGTGGAGCCGGACGACATCGCCCGGACGGTGACCTTTCTGGCCTCGAAAGAATCCGATATGATTTGCGGGCAGTTGATTGTGGTGGACGGCGGCCGTAATATTGTCGCTTAAAATTCCTTTAAAAGCAAATCTTCAGGGCGCGCTGTAACGCATGATGGTGCCATACTGGCCTACGGCATAGACGTTGTCAGAGGCGCTACCCCAGATGCCCAGAAGCGTGACCGACGATATATTATT
>JBMOKZ010000196.1:0-13287 GCA_049324195.1 Candidatus Zixiibacteriota bacterium
AATCCCCGACCTCCATATCCTTGGCGATATTGGCCGTTCTTTCCTCTTTTTCGAGGTCGATGCCGCGAACAATTATGCCATCGCCCTCGGACGCCGAGGAAATCGCGGCTTTGTAATAAATAAACGGCGAGGCCGCCAGTACACCGTCGATTTTTTCGAGGCGGTCTACCACCTGGCGGTAATCCTCGATTAAATAACCCCGCAAGGGAAAAACGGTAATATGCGAGGTCGTCCCCAGAAGGCGGGTGCGGATTTCTGTCTCGAACCCGTTGTGCATTGACATGACAAAACAGACCACGGCCACCCCCAAAGTTACCCCGACCAGGGTAATCCAGGTGGCTACCGATGTAAAATAACGCCCGGACTTAAAATAACGCCGGGCGATAAAAGTCTCAAATGACATCGCAGGAACCCATCTTAAAGCCAAATTAACTTATTAAAATACAACTTATTATACTGCAAGTGTCAAGCTCAAAGCAAATATTTTAAATATGAGATATTGCTCGTCTGAAAATAAACCGTCACATAAAGTTTTACAATCGCAGGACGATAAAAAAATAAATCATTTGTCATATTATGTCACCTGATTGCACTGCCTAATAATTGCAGGTGCACAGGAAGAAAAGAAATGTTAACTACCGCGGTAACAATACTTCGATACCGCATAAACTTAATAAACTGAAAATCGATATACTTTATTTGTTTTCAGTGAACCGGCAACATCGAAAAGGGTAAAGTACATGTCTGAAAAGCGCATTTTATTCATCCACGACCACCCCGATATTCTTCCGGAATTAAAAAAACTCGCGGGGCGGATGCACGACGAATGGGACATTAATTATATCTCCGGCGACAACGAGGCATACGTCAACCTTACCGGGGATTCTTACACCATTGTGGTCAGCGGGATATTCGCCCCCTCGGATAAAACCGTGATCCTTCTGAAAAAAGTCAAAGAGACCTTTCCCGGTTCTGTCCGTTTCGTCTTTGCCGGACAATTACCGCGCGAGATAATTCTGAAATCAGTCGGCGACGTCCATCAGTACCTGAACGCTCCCTGTTCCGCCGACACTTTCCTCAAACAGGCAAATAACTCCATCGGTCTTCGCGACCTTTTGATGAACAGCGAACTGCAAACCAGAATCGCTTCGATTGAAACCCTGCCCAGCCCGCCGGAAATCTACAATCAACTCATCCTGGCGCTGCAGTCAGAGAACACTTCGATTCAAAAAATCGCCGAATTGATCAGCAAGGACATAAGCATCACAGCCAAGCTTCTGCAAATGATAAACTCAGCCTGTTTCGGTTTGCCGCACCGGGTGGAAAGCACTCTGTACGCCGTCAATTTGCTGGGCCTGGACACGGTGCGCAGTCTGGTGCTGGCGGCGGGGCTGTTCAATCAGTTCCGTGACCCCCGCATACCCGGCTTCTCCATTGAGCGGATTTATTCTGCCAGTCTCGCGGTCGGTTCCCGGTCGCGGCTTATCGCCCACGCCTTCGGTCTTGACCGGCGTCTGACCGAGGACGCGCTGATGGCCGGGATGCTGCACGATATCGGCAAGCTGGTGCTGTTGAGCAACTTTCAGGAAGAGCTGACGACCGCGGTTAAGTTAGCCGATGACCGTAATATTCCTTTGTACCAGGCCGAGAAAGAAATCCTGGGGGTGTCCGACGCTGAAATCGGCGCTTATTTACTGTCGTTATGGGGTTTGCCGGATAACATCCTCGAGGCGGTGGCGCTGCATTACCGGCCCCAGAAAGCCAAAAGTCCGATGATTAACGTGCTGACCTCGGTGCACCTGGCTTTCGCCATCAACTATGACCAGACATACAATATCAAGAAAGAAGGTCCGACGGCGGTGGATTTGGAGTACCTCACCCGCCTGAATTTGGCTGAACAACTGCCCAGTCTTCGCGATTTCTGCATGGCTGCAGTCTGATAAATATCAGAGTTTTCCGAACAATTTCAAAATCAAGCGATGAAAAGAATGTATGCCCCGAACCGGAGGGGCATACATCAGGATGCACCGGTCGGTGACTGTCTCGATGCCTTTCGCGCGCGCCTTTTCGGCGGCTTTTGAAAAATCCGCTCCCTGTTGAAACCAGATTTTCTTGATGCGCGAACCCTCGAGCCGGTCGACGACGACCTCGGCTTTATCCGGTGCGACCGTCATCAACAGCGCCTCGACCTCCACCGGCAGTTCGCTGACATCACGGTAACATTTGTCCCCGGCGACATTTTCCAGCGCGGGATTCAGCGGGTAAAGATGATACCCCTTCTTCTTTAAGGTGCGGTAGGCGATGGCACCGAATTTTGTCCGCGACCGGGAAACGCCGACCACGCCGAGGTAATGTGACTCGATAAAGTTTCGAATGCGTTCATCCATATCACAACCTTTTATAGCGGCCCATCAACTGCCCCGCCGCCAGAATATGACCCTTCATCGCCTCGAGCAGATCCTGACTGGTGGCGGTTTTTTCCAAATTCAGGACGGTGTCCAGAGCATAGAGCTTGAAGAAATAGCGATGGGTTCCGCTCGGCGGGCACGGCCCCCCGTAACCGGGGCGGCCAAACGACGTTACCCCCTGGCGGGCACCGCTCTCCAGAGGGTCGCTGGAAGGGATGGCTTCGGCCAGTTCGGTAACATCCGGCGGCAGATTGTAGAGCACCCAGTGAATCCAGGTACCCATCGGGGTGTCCGGATCGTCGCATATCAGCGCGAAACTTTTGGTTCTTTCCGGGGTCTCGCTCCAGCTTAACGAGGGCGAGACATCCTCGCCATCGCAGGTAAACCGCGCCGGTATCATCCCGCCTTCCTCGAAGGCGGTACTGGTAAGTTTCAACACCATATCATAACCCCCTGTATCTTTTGACTGCTTCTGCTGGTTATCGCTTTGCCCGCAGGCAACCGCCAGCAGGATGAGCATTATACAAATCGCAAGATTTTTTAGCATGTATCCTCCCGTTATTATAGACGTGATATCCCGGAGTCGTGAAAGTCAGGTCAGAAGACCGGAAAGCCCGTCCGGTCTCCGTCTTTTTTAGAATATATATATTACAAGCCCGAACGTTAGACGGCTTATTTGGCGCCTCGTTCCTCGTCGAGAATCTGCATCAGAATTTTTGAAACCGGCACCGCGCCCTCGCCGTAATCCTTCATCTGCGGGTAGAGGATGACGTCGCGGATGCTGTGCTGGTTGGTCAGAAGCATCACGAGGCGGTCAATGCCGAATCCCAGCCCGGCCGTGGGCGGCATCCCGTATGCCAGCGCCGTCACGAAATCATCGTCGAGCGGCTGGGCTTCCTCGTCGCCCGCTTCGAGCGCTTTCCCCTGCTGCAGGAAGCGTTCGAGCTGGTCAACCGGGTCGTTAAGTTCGCTGAAGGCGTTCCCGGTTTCCTGCCCGGCGATAAACAGTTCGAACCGTTCGGTCAAACGGTCATCCTTGCGGTGCTTTTTGGCCAGCGGTGAAATCTCGACCGGGAAATCGGCCACGAACGACGGCTGGATGAGTTTCTTCTCGACCTTTTCTTCCCAGACGGCCTCGATTACTTTTCCGCGGTTAATCAATCTCTCGCCATCGACCCCGAGCTGTTTCGCCAGGGCTTTGGCTTCCTCGAAATTCAAATCGGTGAAATCATGGCCGGTTTCCTGCTCGATGGAGCCGATCATGGTCACCCAGCGGAAGGGCGGTTCGAAATCTATTTCGTGGTCGCCGTAGGGTATCTTGTAGGTGCCGTGCAGCTGATAGACGGTGTGGCGCAAGAGGTCCTCGAACAGTCGGGCCATGTCTTTGTAATCAGCGTACGCCCAGTACATCTCGATCATGGAGAATTCGGGGTTGTGCAGGCGGTCGAGACCCTCGTTCCGGAAATCCTTGCAGAATTCCCAGACTTTGTCATAGCCGCCGACAATCAGCCGTTTGAGATACAGCTCATCGGCGATACGGAGATACATCGGCATATCGAGTTTCTCGTGATGGGTCTTGAACGGTTTGGCCATGCCGCCGCCATAGAGCGGCTGCAGAATCGGTGTTTCGACCTCGAGAAAACCGTGGTCATTGAGAAAATCCCGGATAATTCGGATAATCCGGGAGCGTTTTATGAACACCTCGCGCACCTCCGGATTGATAATCAAATCGGCATAGCGGCGGCGGTAACGGGTCTCGACATCAGTCAGCCCGGCATGCTTGTCCGGCAGCGGATGCAGCGATTTCGCCAGCAGTTCCAGCGACGACACTTTCAATGTCCGCTCGCCGGTTTTGGTCACGAACAGAATCCCTTCGCAGCCGATGATATCGCCCAGATCAAGCATATTGAACAGGTCGAACGTCTCCTGCCCGACGATATCGAGCTTGAGATAAATCTGCATCTGATCCGAGTTATCGCGAATATGGGCGAAAAAAGATTTTCCCATCTTCCGTTTGAGCATCACCCGACCGGTCAGACGGATAACCGCCGCCCCGGCAGCCAGCTGGTCGAAAGCCTCGAGTACCTGTTTTATATCGTGTGTCTTTTCGTACCGGTAGGGATAGGGGTTGAGGTTCCTTTCGGTCAACTTGCGCACTTTTTCCCGCCTGATTTTAATCAGGTCGGCCAGCGGCATCTGAATTTCGGCGTTGGAAGTAATTTCGACATTCTCTTGTTTTTTATTTTTATCCGTCATGGTGCTGTCCTTGAATAAAAAGGTAAAGTCATTTTCGGGTGAAGAGATTATTTCGTCTTCAATCTCAATTTATATTTTTCGGCCAGGGCTTTTTTTACGTTCGGGGGCACCAGCCCCTTGATATCGCCGCCGTTGAGCGCCACGTCTTTGACGATCGACGACGACAGGTAAACCCAGGAGAGGGCCGGCATCAGGTAAACCGTTTCGACCTCGCGGGCCATTTTCCGGTTCATCAGGGCCATTTGAAACTCGTACTCGAAATCCGAGACCGCGCGCAAACCGCGGATAATGGCTTTGACTTTCAAATCCTTCACCAGCTCGGCGGTCAAGCCCTCGAGCGGTATCACCTTTATCCGGTTGTGGTTGCCCGATCTCCCGACCGCGACCTGCATCAGGTCGAAGCGTTCCTCAAAACTGAAAAGGGCGTTTTTAGGCGTACTGGTGGCCACCGCCACATAAAGTTCATCGAAAAGGTAGGTGGCCCGGTGAATCAGCGAAAGGTGGCCGTTGGTCACCGGGTCGAACGTTCCCGGATAGACCGCCCGATTTTTCCTTCTAGCTTTTACCATATTTTTATTTGCCTTTTCCATAACCGAAAGCGTTTCCATTTTCGGTTAACATATAAAGCAGATACGCCCGAAGCAAGCTAATTGACGGCCAGACCCAACGCAACGAGATATTTTTCAAGCGGGATTTCGAACCGTTGCCTGACCTCGTTACCGACGAAATATTCTCCGATAACCGACGGCGCGGCCACCCCGACCGGGAAAAATTCGGCGAAGATGGTCCTGATTTTGGTGTCGAGACCGTCGCCGCACATCACCAGCCCCGAAAGCGGGACCGTTACTCCGTTTTCGGACAGGGCGCTGAGTTTGAAATTAACCAGGGTCTTGAAATCGATTGCCGCTTTCCGGATACTGCTGTCGGAGTCAAACGCCCCGGCCGCGAGATTCATATATCCCAGGTTGATGATGCGGTTTTTATAGAGAAAACAAATCGAGACGATCCGGTCGTTGATATCCGCCAGGCAAACCAGTTCTTCGCTGACGGGCCGGCAAAAATTGAGATAACCTTTGCCCAGAGCTGCCGCACGAATCAAATAGCCCCCCGAGGTCAGGGAGCGCTCAGACAGGTCCAGTCCCAGAAAGCGGGTCATCTCCTCGAGATGATGCCGGCGGTAAACGAACCCCAGATAACTGTCGCTGTTGCCGACCGGAAGGTAACTGAAGCGGAAATTGTCCTCGGAATCAAGCATCGAGCGACTTAACTCGAATTCGACCAGTTGTTCGATAGCGGCGATATTGCTTTTGCTCACTCGGACTTTTTTGACGATAACCTCGTCGTCCGGGACGCAGAAATAAATCTCGCTTTCCTGCAGGAGCTGATATTCCGGCAGTTGTCCCTTCTTGAACCGCACCAGCGCGTGAACCTCGGGCCGGCCCAGTCCGGTTTGAACCCGGGCAGTGTAGAAAAATTCACGGCGGCAGTCCAGGCCGATTCTACAGGGATTCATTTCCCCTCACTTTCAGGTACGGTTTAAGACGTTCGTACAATTTGGGGCCGATACCCGGCACTTTCGTAATATCGCTTTCCGTGACAAAACGGTCCTTTCGCCGGTAGGCGTCGATTCTCTCCGCCAGCTCTGGGCCGATTCCCGGCAGAAGCTCCAGCGAATCGACCGGCGAGGTATTGGGGTCCAGAACGAACAGGCCGGTATAGGCCATTTCGTTATCGGTGACGACCACCGGCAGGCGTTCGTCCGAGCGTGCCGACACGACCCCGGTGCGCACAAACAGGAACGCCCCGAACGTCGTCGCCATTGCCGCCAGAACGGCGGTAAACCGTAACTGCGCGGACGACATATCGAAAAAATCAAGCCATCGCTTCATATTCATATTATCCAGAAATCGTCGTAATATAAACCTGGCGGGCAAAAAATCAAGCGACGTCAGGTTTTTTTTAAAATTGTTCGGGGGATAAAAAAAACCGGGTTTCAATTGAAACCCGGTGGAAGTTCATTTCAAATCGGGGTCGACTTTGTCGGCCGTTCCTGAAACCCGTGACAGAATCTGATAGCTCGACAGGCGCTGGTCGGCCTCCAGTCCCCAGCCGGTCAACACCCCGTCCTCGGAGGTAATCCTTACGAAAGCATCGGTGTAGATCTTGTCCGTCACTGTGTTCCAGTAAAGATAATCGGTTTCCAGCTTGGTTTTGTCCTCGGTAATGACAACGACATTACCGTAAATCGACAACTGACCGGACTGTTCGCGGATAATGCCGGAATCGCCGATAACCTCGGACATCACCACCCCGGTGGAATCGAAAAAGTCGATATCGAGCTGATACCCCATGGTGGAATCCAGCTCGTCGAATTTGTGGATTTCGGTTGAGAAAATCTCGGTGGTCACCCGACCTTTATCGTACAGATAAATGCGGGCGTTACGCACCTCGGAATCCGGACGGTTCGCGGTATCGTCTATCAGATTCAATTGAGTGCTTTTCGAGGTATTGTCGGCGTTACAGCCAGTCAATATCACTATCGCCGCTAGAGCCAGAAAAGCCGCTGTTTTCATTTTCATTTTCATAAGTAATCCTTGGTAACCTTTATAACAAAATCGGTAAGTAAGGACTTTAAAATCATAAAAAACTGAAAAATGTCAAGAGAAATTCATGGTTTTGTATGCCAGCGGTTATGCAGCCAGATCCACTGGTCTTTATAGCGGTCGATAATTTCTTCTAAGGCCTTGGTACACTTAAGGGTAACATCATAAACAGCTTTTTCGGAGCAATCCCCCTCAATATATTCAATCGGTGGTCGGATTATTATCCGGTAGCGATTATCGGGTGTTCTCAGACAAACTGCCGGGATAAAAGCGGCGCCGGTTCTCAGACCCAGCATTGTCTGTCCGACCGGAGTATGGGAAAGCCGGCCAAATGCCGGAATAAACATCGAGCGTACTCTGAAGGAATCGGTATCAATCAGCACCCCCAAAACACCTCCTTCTTTAAGCCAACTCATGGCTTTGCGGGGGGAATCAGTCGTGACGATATTAATCAACCCTGTTGCTTCACGGTTTTCGACGAGTAATTCATCAAGCCGTCGGTCATACATCTCGCGGCCGATAACGGCAATTTTGAAACCCAGTGAGGCGAGATAAACAGCCAGCAATTCGAAATTCCCGATATGGCCGGTAATACCAATAATTCCCCTGCCGGTTCGGTAAGCCTGGTCGAAATATTCCAGACCCTCGATTTCAACCAATGGCTTTATCTGAGTGTGGAAATATTTCTTGAAGCGCAGGACTTCGGCGAGATTTTTCCCGCTGTTGATGAAGAAGTTGCGGCTCAGGTTACTTTTTTCATTCAAGGTCAAGCTCTCTTTATAAACCAAAGTAAGATTGCGCATGAATTTATAGCGGTCCCGGGGAAGCAGGTACCAGGCGGCCAGTCCCAGCCAGCCGCCGGCAAAAACGGCCGCATTTCTCGGGCTCAGGTTAAACACGAAAATAATCAGACGTATAAGCCGGTAAATCACCGTCCTTTTAAATTTCTTCAGCGACGCCATTTTCAGACAAGTTTTGATTTGAGAATATCGTGCAGGTGAATAATACCCGTCAGCCGGCCGTCGGCATCGATAGTCGGCAATTGCGTGATGGCATGTCTTTCCATAACGGCCAGGGCCGTATCCAGCAAAGCTTCGTCGGAGATACATTTGAAATTTTTAATCATGACCCTGTCGGCCGTCAGTTTGAAGGGGTCACGGTTTTTCTCCATAAGCCGCCGCAGGTCGCCGTCGGTGAAAACGCCCGACGGTTTGCTGTTATCGTCTTTCATCAGGACGCACCCGAGCCGTTTGCTTGTCATTTCCAGAATCATTTCCGAAACGGTGGTCTCCGGTTTTACCAGCGGGATTTCGTCGCCGGTATGACGCAGTTCGACGACTTTCTTGAGTAGCCGCCGCCCGATAAATCCCCCCGGATGAAACACGGCGAAATCGGTGGAGGAGAAATTACGGGCTTTCAGCAGCGCCACCGCCAGGGCGTCGCCCATCACCAGAGCCGCAGTCGAGGACGAGGTCGGCACAAGATTGTTGGGGCAGGCTTCGGTCTCCACCGAGCAGTCCAGCACCAGGTCGGCCCGCTGGCACAGCGGCGAGTTGATTGTCCCGCACAGTCCGATAATCCTGATATCCAGGCGCCGAGCCACACCGATGATGGCGTCCAGCTCCTCGAGCTGACCGGACTTGGAGATAAACATCAGGATATCCTCGGAGCGAATCAGCCCCAAGTCGCCATGCATGGCCTCGGCCGGATGAAGAAAAAACGAGGAAATGCCGGTGGAGTTGAAGGTCGCCACGATTTTTTTGCCGACCAGTCCGGATTTGCCCATGCCGGAGACAATCACCCGGCCCTTGCAGGCCAGAATGGCTTCAATAACCCGGTCGAAATTCTCGTCGAGCCGGTCCGCCATGGCCGCGAGCGCCGAAACTTCGTGACGGATAACCTCCTGAGCGTATTTTACTAAACTCATCCTTTGATATATTCCCTCGGGTCGATACCCCGTGCCTTAAAATAATCTTCCAATATTTCCCTGACCGCCCCTTTGCCCCCGCCCTGGGCAGTGACATAGTCAACGATTTCTATCAACCGGTTGTCGGCGTCCGCCACGGCAATCGACAGTCCGACTTTTCCAGCCAGCTTCATATCCAAAAGGTCGTTACCGACAAAAGCGACCTCGGCAAAATCAATCCCCAGCTTTTCTATTAGCGGCTCGAGCATCTTGACTTTGTCCTTCATCCCTTGCATGACATGGGTTACCCTCAAATCTTTCATACGGGTTTCGGTGGCGGCTGAATAACGACCGGACACGACGGCTATTTCAAGTCCCGCCCGCATGGCCAGAACAATCAGGAAACCATCGGAAATATTGAATCGTTTCAGCTCGAAACCGTCGGGACCGAAATAAATGCTGTCGTCGGTCAGCACCCCGTCGACATCGAGCGCCAGTAATTTTATTTTACCAAGTTTGCGGACAAACTCTTCGCGTGTCAATCTTTTCCCTGCTGTCATTAATGACAATCTCTGATTTTCAGGATATTTTCAATCAAATCTTCCATATGTTCGAGGGGCAGCATTGCGCCGGCGTCGGATTTCGCCTCATGCGGTCGCGGATGCGTCTCCACGAACAGGCCGTCGATACCGACCGCCATCGCCGCCCGGGACATCGGGATAACGTACTGCGGCTGGCCGGTCGAGACCGTCCCTCCACCGCCGGGAAGCTGCAGCGAATGGGTGGCGTCGAAAATCACCGGCAACCCGGTTTCCTTCATAATTAAAAGCGAGCGAAAATCCACCACCAGGTTGCGATACCCGAACGAAACTCCCCGCTCGGTCAACATCACTTTCCGCGTTACCGCCTTAGCGGCGATTTTGGCCATGTCCTCCGGGGCGAGAAATTGCCCCTTTTTGATATTAACCCATTTCCCCGTCTGCGAGGCTTTGACCACCAAATCGGTCTGACGGCAGAGAAAAGCCGGTATCTGCAGAATATCCGCGACCTCGGCGACCGCATCGATTTCAATCGTCTCGTGAATATCGGTCAGAATCGGGAGGCCGTATTTTTCCCTGATTTTACGAAACACCGTCAGGCCTTCGTCAAATCCCGGACCCGCATATGACCCCGGCGAGAGCCGGTTGGCTTTCTTGTACGAGGACTTGAACACGTAAGGCAGGTCATATTTTTCGGCCAGCACCCCGACGTGCTCGGCAATTTCGAAACAGATTTCCTCGGTTTCGATAACGCAGGGTCCGGCAATCAGGAAGAACTCGCCAGCTTCGATTCGTTCTAAGGTGTTTAACTTCATGGCTCGAAATATAAAATATTGCCCGAAAAAAACCAGTCTTTATTGTTTTCCGCGCCGATTTCTACATTTTCCGGAAATACCATTTGATTCTATCGCCGTTGCGGGTCAGGTACTTATCGCAGGCGACCGTCGCCGCGCTGTCGTTGACCTCGTAAACCCAGAAATAACCCCCGCCGCCCGACACTGAGTCAATCGCGGTGACGAACACGCCCTGAAAGCTCGACTGATATTCGACCGGGTGACTGGCTCTCAAAATTTCGAAAACCGACAGTGAATCGATCCCGGTCAATTCAATAACCAGACTGTCGGTCGCGACTGGCTCAGTTTCGGTTTGATTTTTCGGGTCGTCATTGCCGGTTTTTTCGCCGCCACAGGATACAAGCGACAGCAAAACAACACTCAATATTATTGAAAACATTATTAAATTTGGCGATTTGCCAGTATTTAAAGAATTCATCGACTTTATACTCCTTTACGAATACGGCGAGTCCCCACGGTCTTTTCGACTGGCAACAAAACACGGTTAACCACGTATTGATACTTAAACCTTACGCTTCAGGAATATTAATAAATAAACAATTATATTTTAATTGCCAGCAAATTTTAACTTTGAATATATTGTTTGAAACGGGAGTAGCTTTATCATACCAAAGAGGATAATATGGATTTCGGGAAAATTTTAAATAATTCCTTTAAAACGGCCTGGGAATACAAAACTCTCTGGATTTTAGGCTTGTTTGCCAGCGGGAGTTTTACCGGGTTCAATTTACCTACCAAAGATATAGATTGGGACCGGTATATCGATTTCGAATCTCTGGGGATGGGTCGAAATTTTATGGATGCCTTGCCACCCGCTGAAATTCTGCTGATACCCGTAATCGGCTTCTTATTGTTGTTTGCCCTGGTTATGCTCGTTTTGAACCTGATCTGCATCCCGGCGGTCATTGATGGCGTCAACAAAATCGCCCGCGGCGGGGTATATACTCTTTCCGGTTCGTTCAAGGCCGGACTGCATTTCTTCTGGCGTTTTCTGGGTCTGTTCCTGTTGTCGTTTTTCGCCACCGGGGTATCGGTGGTAGCCCTGATTTTAATCGGAGTGGTTTTTTTCCTGATCCATGTCGCAATCGGCATTATTTCCCTGCTGTTTTTGTTACCGCTTTTGTTTATGCTGATTTTCACCGTCACCAACATTTATTCGCTCACCCAGCGGGCTATGGTGGTGCGCGATATTTCTATCGGCGACGCCCTTGAGGAAGGTTTTTTCCTCTATCGTAAAAACTTTCTGAACAACCTGATCATTTTCCTGATTCATCTCGGTCTGACTATCGGGCTGGGACTGGCCGCCGCTATTGTCTGGATGGTTGCCAGTTTGCCGATCGGCGCGGTGGTGATGGCGATGGGGGTCGGGCTGGTACCGGCCATGATAATCGGTCTGATTCTCGGTCTTCCGGTTTCGTTCGTGGTCGGCGGCTATCTCGGTACGGTTTTCGCGAACATCTACACGTATTTTTATTTCGAGCTGGTGGAACCGGGCGGAGCCAGACAACAACCGGCGCCCGCCCCGGCGGGTTAAGGACGGTCTTAATCTCCTTTCGTGCTCTCGAAAGCGGGGTTCCGGTTTTAAAAATAACAGGGCAGCATTCCGTGATGCTGCCTTTTATTATTTACGGGCAGTCCGGCAACGGAGCGTGGGACAGGTATAAAAAGTCAATTAGCCGGGTGATATCCGAGATATCGGGCGCTCCGCCGGAACCGTTGGCATCGGCTTCCTCGGCACAGCACAAGGGTGCGTGGGAAAGATAAAGAAAATCAATCAGGCGGGTGATATCGGAGATATCGGGCTGGTCGTCGCCGGAGCAGTTGACGTTGCCGGTTTGACCCAGGCAACAGTTTGGTGCATTGCTCAGATTAATGAGAATAGAAACATTACCAGAACTCCAGTTTGCTACGACCAGATCGTTATCACCGTCACCGTCAAGGCCAGCCGAGATAACAGAGGTAGGCTCATCCCCCACCTCAAAACTGACCGCCGAAGCAAATGTCCCATCACCGTTGTTTAACAGAACAGAAACATTATTAGAACTCCAAATTGCCACAGCCAGATCGCTGTCGCCATCCCCATCAAGGTCAGCCGAGTTTACAGCCCATGGAATACCTCCTACCCCATAGTTAACCGCCACTGCAAATGAACCATCACCGTTGTTAAGCAGGATGGAGACATCTTTTGATTCCCAATTTGTCACGGCTAGGTCGTTGTCGCTATCCCCATCAAGGTCAGCCGAGAAAACACAGCTGGAACCAATTCCCGCTCCGAAATTGACCGCTGTCGCAAATGTACCGTCGCCATTGTTTTTCAGAATGGAAACATTATCAAAATTGGCATTCGTCGCGACCAGGTCGTTGTCTCCGTCCCCGTCAAGGTCAACCGAGAAAACAGAGCTGGTAATATCTCCCGTACCATAGAATACTGCTGCCGCAAATGTCCCGTCACCGTTGTTTAACAGTACAGAAACATTGTTAGAAAAATAGTTTGCCACGGCCAGGTCGAGATCGCTATCCCCATTAAAATCAGCTGAAAAAATAGAATTAGGAAAAGCTCCTACTCCGTAATTAACAGCCGTCGCAAATGTCCCGTCACCGTTGTTTATCAGGATAGAAACATCGTCAGAATAGTTATTTGCCACAGCCAGGTCGTTATTGCTGTCCCCGTCAAAATCAGCAGAGAAAACAAAGGCGGGACTATACCCTGCCCCATAGTTG
>JBMOKZ010000197.1:0-1717 GCA_049324195.1 Candidatus Zixiibacteriota bacterium
ACGGCGGTGCTTGTCGGCGGACAGGAACGGTTTTTCTTCAAGGACGACCCTACGGCTAAAACCTTCCTGGATACAGTAAAGCGAATGTACACCGTAAAACAGGGCCAGCAAGCCGTTTTTGGTGAAAAAATTGAATTAGCGGCGCGGAGCGTACCCGTTTACCGTGTCGCCAGTATAGAGGATGCCGTAGCCGCCGTCCGAAAGGGGATAGAGGAAAGGTGGCGTTATACGGTTAAAGACGGGGATACCCTCTGGGAGATTGCAGCGGCGCAAAAGTTAGGGGTGGAGGATATCATCGCCGCTAATCCGGGGTTGAACCCCGACCGGCTTTCGATCGGTCAGACCATCAGACTGCGCAAGGAAACGCCCGTTATAACGGTGGTGCAGACCTTTGATTCTACGAAGATCGAAGCCATTCCTTTTTCGAGAGAGATAAGGTACGACCGAAGCCTTCACCGGGGAGAGGTAAAGGTGGTAAAGGAAGGCCGGCCCGGGAAGAAGGAAATCACCTACCGGGTTACGGTACAAAACGGCGTGGAGGTACGCCGTGAGGTTAAGAGTACGCGTGAGCTGTCGGCCCCGGAGAAACAGATCGAGCGGCGGGGCAGCGTCTATCTGTTGGCTTCACGCGGTAATGGACGGAGCAGCCTCGGTTGGCCGGTTTCCGGGTCTATACTGTCCGGTTATGGGATGCGCTGGGGCAGGATGCACACGGGTCTGGACATCGATGCCGGGTACGGCGTGCCGGTAGGCGCCGCCGGAAGCGGTACGGTAATCCAGGCGGGGTGGTATGGCGGCTACGGCCGCGTGGTGGATGTTGACCACGGGGACGGTGTTGTAACCAGATACGCCCACCTTTCGGAGATCGACGTCGGCGTTGGTGAGGCGGTCGGGCGCGGACAGGTGGTGGGAAAGGTGGGGTCCTCGGGGCACTCATACGGCCCACACCTTCATTTCGAAGTCATTATCAACGGCGCCCCGCGCAACCCGCTGAACCATCTGTAAGTAACTATTCAGCCGCTTAGTGTTTCTCTGACCCAGCACTCAAATATACTAAGGCTTAGACATATGCCATCGTTATCGGGTGTGTTGAGTGCTGGGCGGCGAGATGCAAGCAGAGCGCGAAAGCCGGCCTGGGGCAGCGCGGAGCGTACAGTATTAGAGGTTGGAGGTCGGAGGTTGGAAGTCGGAAAAATAGTAGGAATTCGTGAGCGAATTCCTACAAGAATTCTAACCTCTAACATCTTGCCTCCCACCTCCAAATTCAGCATATCGCCGCGCCTGACGATCGGGACACCTGAATAGTTACACCTGTAAGAGGCGGTTGCTGGATTACTTCGGGCTGCATCAGCCTCAGATGTCGGCTGTTATATACGGTTTCTATGGTTGGAGAAATAAAATTCGGCCGCGAGGCCGGATTTTTCTTTTTTACACGCGACGACACCGGTTCACCGGTTATGGTATACTTGTATGAAAAGCTTTACAGCTAACTATTGATGAGTTTATTTAAACGGGTTCGCAACACTCTCATGGGAGGTATGCAATTGGTCCTGTCGTTTAGAAGCAGAAAGAGGTTTATTAAGGCTGTTTTCTGGGTGCTGGTTATTGCCCTGGGGGCCGGCCTTGTAGGGTCGTCCGTTTTATGGACGCGTTTGCCGGATGAACCTGCGCCCGAGGTGTCAGGGTCCCAGAACGGCTCCATCGACTCCGAGATAAC
>JBMOKZ010000198.1:0-13144 GCA_049324195.1 Candidatus Zixiibacteriota bacterium
CGGCGCAGGAGTTGGTATGCAGCGTGGCGAACGCCAGGTGACCGGTCTCGGAAATCTTCAGCGCCGATTCGATCGTCTCGAGATCGCGCATCTCGCCCACCAGTACCACGTCAGGATCTTCCCGCAACGCGTATTTCAACGCCGACGAAAACGAGGTCGTGTCCGAATAAACCTCGCGCTGGTTCACCAGCGCCAGCTGGTGGCGGTGAAGATATTCAATCGGATCCTCGACCGTGATAATATGGACAGGTCTTTCCTTGTTAACCTTATCGATGATGGCCGCCAGGGAGGTTGATTTGCCGGAGCCGGTTGGCCCGGTAACCAGGACCAGTCCCCGGGGCAGCTTGGAGAATTCAGCCACCACTTTTGGCAGACCGAGCTCCTCGAAAGATTTAATCTTATAGGGAATCTGCCGCAGCACAACTGCGATATTGCCCCGCTGGACAAACATGTTACAGCGGAAACGGCTCATCTGCTCGATACCGAAAGAAAAATCCAGTTCGGAATTCTGTTCAAATTTGAGTTTTTGTTTCTCGTTCAACATGGAGTAAGCCAGCTTCTTTGTCTGTTCGCTGGTGAGAAAATCATATTTTAAACGCTGGAGCTTCCCGTCCACCCGAACCGCCGGCGGCGAACCGACCGTCAGGTGCAAATCGGAGGCATTCATTTTAACCATTTCTTCCAGTAATTCGCGAAGATTTACCATTTATATCTCCTAATCAGCCTATAGAAAATTCCTGTAACAAATCGCACTTATATACTATAAATATCGGCGGGAAGAGCGGAATCTTGACTTAAATCGGGACGGATCTGGATTTTAACTGATTGCGGGACAGAGCCCTTAAAAGAAAAAGAAAATCACTAGACGGTGGTCGTGGCGAAAACCTCATCTATGGAAATCAACCCTTTTTTCATCTTATCCACGGCCGCCATTCTCAGGGAGAACATCCCTTCCTTCATGGCTTCTTTGCGGATTTCGGTATCGGAGGCCTTAGCCAGAATCAACGCCTCAATCGAAGGGGTAATCGGCATGACCTCGTAAATACCGGTTCGGCCGGATTTTCCGGTATTACCGCACTCCTTGCAACCCCTGCCCTTAAAAGCCCGGATATTGCGCAAAAGCTCCTCGGGAACCTTCAGACTATCCACCTGCTCCTGGGTCAGGTTGATTTCTTCCTTGCAATGTTCACAGATTTTCCGGGTCATACGCTGGGCCATAATCAGGCGGGTGGCCGAGGCGACCAGATAATAAGGCACACCCATGTCGATCAGACGGGTAACCGAAGATGGGGCGTCGTTGGTGTGCAGGGTGGAAAAAACCAGGTGACCGGTAAGAGCGGCCTTGATGGCGATATCGCCCGTCTCGCTGTCACGAATCTCACCGACCATGATGATATCGGGGTCCTGCCGCAAGAACGACCTTAAAGCCGAGGCGAAAGTCAGACCGATTTCCGATTTTACCGCGACCTGATTGATTCCCTCGAAGTTGAACTCGACCGGGTCCTCGGCCGTCATGATATTGACGTCGATCGTGTTCAGTTGCTGCAGAGCGGAATAAAGCGTCGTAGTTTTACCGGAACCGGTTGGGCCGGTCACGAGAATGATACCGTACGGGGAATGGATCCGGTCCTGGAATTTATTCAAATCTTCCTGCCGGAACCCCAGCTGGGTCATATCGACCTTCAACGCCTGGGGATCCAGAATACGCATAACCACCTTTTCGCCGAATATGGTGGGAAGGACCGAGACCCGAAGGTCTACTGTACGGCCGGCGATTTTGATTTTGATACGTCCGTCCTGGGGCAAACGCCGCTCGGAAATATCCAGTTCAGCCATGATTTTGATACGGGAGACGATCGCCGCCCGGTATTTGAACGGTAGTGGAGCCATTTCCTGAAGGTCGCCGTCGATCCGGTAACGTACCCTGATTCTCTTTTCATACATCTCAAAATGAATATCGGACGCCCCCATACGAATGGCGTCGCTGATAATCGAGTCGACCAGTTTGACCAGGGGCTTGTCCTGAATCTGGGACATCAGGTCCATTTCGCTCGGGGCGTCTTCGGTGGATACGACCTCGAGGTCGGGGTCATCCTCCATGCCTTTGAGAATATCGGAGAAGCCGGCGCCGTCATGATAATTGGCGTCGATGGCTTTGAGAATCGCGGATTCCGGCGAAATGACCGGCTGGATATTGCACCCGGTGATGAACTTGATCGCGTCGAGAACGTAAATATTGTTCGGGTCGCTGATCGCCACCAGGAGATTTTTATTGATTTTCGAGATGGCGATAACCTTGAATTTCCGGGCGATGTCCAGCGGGATGAGTTTCACCACCTCGGGATTCAGTTCGATATCGCTGATTCGGAGATTACCGATTTTGAGGTGTTTTCCGATTAGATTGGCAATGGCGTCTTCAGATTCCACTACCCCCATTTTTACCAGGACGGATTCGAATTTTTCGTTTTTTTCCTGGGCGGCCTTCAAAGCCTCCTGAGCCTGTTCCGGAGTGATCTTGCCGGCTTGAACCAAAATCGAACTGATTTCCGTAGACATTTAAGATACTTTCTCCGGTTGAAAATTCCTACAATACCATCTCGTTTAAACCCGGCTCGGATTAATCCTGGAAGATGTCATTGAGTTTATCCTGGGCTTCCTCGCTGAAATTTTCCGAAAGGCTCGATCCCCCTTGAGAATTTTTCTGGATTTCAATGAAAATTTTCTCCAGTTCGACCGCGGCTTCTTTGGCATAAAGCCGGACCATCCCGATTGTCGTCCGATCGTCGAAAATCACCACTAAAATGGAGCGTTCCCCGACAATCGACATATGGATATGGTCTTTCTTGCCCTGGTGGAACAGAACCGAGAATTCCGGTTCACCGACCAGACGGGCGATTTCTTTCGTCGAGGCAAAAGAACCCGC
The DNA here is from genome assembly GCA_049324195.1 of Candidatus Zixiibacteriota bacterium. Classification (GTDB taxonomy): domain Bacteria; phylum Zixibacteria; class MSB-5A5; order GN15; family FEB-12; genus JAFGNW01. The sequence continues at coordinate 2,924 of JBMOKZ010000198.1, forward strand.
CAAGAGGGCTCCGAGAGCGGTCGTGTCGAGGGTCTGGGTGAATCCCTGGCGGGTAATCATATGACCGTCTTTATCGACCAGAAGGGCGCACTTCGCTTCGGCCCCCTTCAACAGTTTGTTGAGAATCGTTTCAATCTGATTGATCTCTTCTTCATAGATAATAAGGCTGTCGTCTGACATTTTGGCCTCCTGAACGGCTATTTTATTCCAAACAATCGTTTAAAGAACCCGCGCTTTTTACTTTCTTTGCGCCGTCTGATGGAGGGAGCCATTTGAGGCGTATGTAAATTGCTTTCCGGTTCTTCGGACGAATCATTCTGTGAAATCACATTCTTTTCCAATGAATCGGCAGCCAGCTCCTCGCTTTGCGATGCGGAAAACGCTGCCTTCGATATCTTTTTCTCCCGGACCGGTTCTCTCTCGGAACCGGGGTAGGGACGATATGCCTCCGATGTTACCGCGATTTTTCCGGTGGCCTTTTTAATTCCCTCCACTTCTTCGGGTGAAAGGGCCGGGACCCGTTCGATTTCGGGCGCTGGTTGCGGTTCCACCGCCTTCGGTACCGGTGCGGGCAAAGCCGCGTCTCGAGACGGAGATGCTGGCGCCGGCGCAACCGCCGGAGTGGATGCCGTCGGGTAGGGGGCGGGTTCTTTGGCCACGGGCGCAGCCGGTTTGCTGGCCACCGCTGCCGGTCTCATTTTCGGTGCACTGGTCGACTTGGCCTTGTCCAGCACCATCTTGATAATTCTCTTGAGAGTGTCGAAAACTCCGTTCCCGACCGTCGCCGAGGCCTCGTACGTCGGCCAGTTATGCGGGTTCAGCCGGGCGTTCAATTCTTCGATTGACAACACTCCCGGCAAATCGCGCTTGTTAAACTGCAGCACAACCGGTATGGTGGTAATGTCATAACCGTATTCTCTCAGGTTTTCCGCGAGATTGGTGAGTGACTCGATATTCTCGTCCATTTTTTCGGGCTGACTGTCGGCGACAAAAACAATTCCATCAACCCCGCGCAAAACCAGTTTCCGGGTAGCGTTGTAATAAACTTGTCCGGGAACAGTGTATAATTGAAACTTGGCCGTAAATCCGTTTATCGTCCCGATATTGATCGGCAGGAAATCGAAATACAACGTCCGGTCGGCTTCGGTCGCCAGCGAAATCAACTCGCCGCGCGTATTCCCCGGCACCTTCGAATGGACATATTGAAGGTTCGTGGTTTTTCCCGAAAGACCCGGACCGTAATAGACAATTTTACAGCATACTTCCCGGGCTGAATAATTAATGGATACCATAATTCAACCTTATACTATCTCGCTGTGGTTCAACTGGCTTTGTCAAGCTTGCTCAAAGCGTTCTTAATCTCCAGGCGTATCAAACCGATGTTCACTTCCGGCTCGGTAGTAACCACCAGAATACCCAGACGGCCGGCGTCGGTGAAAAACATTTTCGTCTTGTCGGCTTCAATCGTAACCTGGGTCAGCGGTGTGGTCTGCAACCGCTCCAGAGACTTCTGAATGTTTGACGTAATGGAAGCGGCCAAGGCTCCCACTGTGTCGCCCTCATAACCGGTTTCGAGGTCGGAGGCGATTACAATACCATCGTTGCCGACCACCATCGACCCGGTTATTCCGGGAGTCTTGTTGAGATCATTTAATACCTGATACATTTATATTCTCCAGCTTATTGTCGAAATGGTTCGCGTATCTGTCTTCCCAGTATTTTTTAATTATTTCCATTCCCTGGTTGATTCTGATATTCAGGAAATCATCGCTCTGCCGCTCAGCCACCACCATCAGATATATCGAATTGATCCGGGCGATGACGATGCGGATGTCCTCCAGAGCCAGGTCGATTTTTTCCGGCGTCCCGGACATGGTTCGGTCTAGCACCCGGCGGTTGATATCGAAGAACATCAAAGCCAGCGGCGCCCAGAGTTCGGCATCAACATTACCGCGCCGGAAATTGGCCAGCATCAACCCTTCATAATCCACGACCGCTGCCAGGTGAACCGAACCATGCTCGCCGATATAACGCACGGCTCGTTCGAAACCGTTGATATCCGGCTGCAGCAGGCTTCGAGCGGAACTGTCGTCGGAAACGGGTTTCCGCTCCGGTTTATGGCTGCTCTCGAACTGGGACGGGACGGCTGGCGCGGCGGTTTTCTTTTCCTGACGGTAGACCGGAATTTCACCGGTAATCGGCGGCTCTTCCCGACGGGGTTCCTGAATGGTCTCGGCCGACAACTCGTTTTTCGTTTGCTGGTATTTAATCCGCGTCGGTTTTTCTACTGTCCTGCCGCTCAACCACTCCAGCAACGGCTTCAATACGAACGGCGTCGCCAGCGTCATGAAGATCACCGACGGCAGGTAGCTGAAAATACCCAGCATCAGCGATATCGATGTCTTCATGGAGTAAAGAACGGCAACGAGGAATCCGAAAGCGGTTCCCAGAAACAGACGGTAAACCAGGCACAAACCCGCCAGGGGCAAAAGCCTCTTAAGCGAGATCCGGCGGTTGAACAGATAAACCATCAAACCATAAAAGACCGTTTCATTAAGCAGGTTTAACACCGAGGCTTTAGCCAGCTGTGTCCCGAACATGCGGGGGAAAATCAGTAACGGGATTATCAACACCAGAGGTGTAAACAGCAAAATCCGACGTTCAAGATTTCCTTTAATACTCATATCCTATCCTTAAATTAATTCGGCTGGTAATTTTCGACCAGGCCGGATAATTTCATTCGCATATTACCTAGACTAATTTTACTGCCGCCGACAAACAGGAAAACGCCGTCCGGAATTTTTATGACATAAAAAATATAGTTCGCGTTCTCAATCAACACCGAAATGACGTTCCCGAAGGAATTATTCACCATTTCCTTGGTCAGGGTAGTGTTGATGTCGGCCATGGCGGCGCCACAGGCGTTGCTGTCGATATCCAGCATCCATTCCTGCTCGGTCACCAAACCTTCACTGTTGATAAACAAGGCGCCGTGTAAATCCGGCAGGGTTACCGCCTGACGGACTATATCCCTCGTAGTCAAACGAACCGACGCCCGAGCCTCAAGAATAACCGGCGGAGCATCCTCGTGACCGGCTGGTGCGCCGACCACATCGCCCGGCTGCGGGGTCATAATAACTTTTTGTTCTTCCGGAATCTTTTGGGCGATATCAAGAAGTTTCTTAATCTGCTTGTTGTCCGGATCCGACTGGTGCAATTTCTTAAGAAGTTTGACGGCGTCGACGAACTCCCCCTTGTAAATATAAATTTCCGCGAGCATTAAATCGGTGGCCCGGCTGCCACCGTCCAGTTCGACGGCTTTCTTGATCTCCGCCTCGGCCCAGTCATACAGACCGCGATCCATATTAATCTTTGCCATTACCACGTGAGCGGCCCCGTATGAGGGATGGATTTTTAATCCGTTTTGACAGGTTCGAAAAGCTTTGTCCAGCTCGCCCCGCTTCCGAAAGGCATCAGCCAGAGCCGCGAAAATCTGGGAATTGGGATCCATTTCCAGAATTTTCTGGCACTTCTCGATTCTATCGTTTATTTCACTCGATACGGTCATAATGTTCTTCTGTAAGTTAACTCAGAGCAATATGTTAGCATAAACAAAATTAACGTTTTACCAAATATAAATGTTACAAACAGTTATGTCAACATTTAATCGTCAACTCAACACCCGTTTCATCTCAAACATTCCGTATAGAAACAGCCCGACCATCAAAGTCATCAGAGCCGGAACCGTAAAACTCGGAACGACGAAAATCTCAAACACGGTCAACAGATACGCAACCTGGGAAAGCGCCAGCAGGGCGAACCCGAACATGAACATCTGCCAGCTACGGCTCAACTGCCCTCCGCGGACAAGGTTCAATACCTGAAAACAGATAAAAAAACAGGCGAAGGCAAAGAGCAACACCAGAATATTCAAAATCGTGGGCGGACTGGTAATGACCGCCAAATTAGCCGCCTGGCTGCTCGAGGCGCTGCCGACTATAAACAGTGCGGTTAAAAACACTTTTCTCATTTTATCACCCTCTTACTAATTTTACGATTTTATCGGCTTGTTTCAAAACACCGTAAAAGTTTTCTTCGATACCGAAATTCTTTACTAGTTCCCGTCGGGTGGCCAGCGGTTCGGCTATTTCCCGTTTGACCTTGTTGATGGTCTCGCGGAAAGACCCGGCACCCAGAATCTGATAGACAAACACCAGTTGTTCCATCAGCATCTTATGCAGAGCCGTCATCAGCGAATAATATCGGACCCCGGCCGGGACCGCCCGCACGGCGTTCAAAAACTTGTCGAACGATGGCATCAAATCCGATTGCGGGTCGACTCCCGGGAAAAAGACCATCAGACCCATCCGGTAACGGGAGGCGAAATTCGGGTACAAGGTATTGTGTTCGCCCAGGACATCCTCAACCACCGACCGGATCCGGTAAAAACAGTTATTGTACAGCGTGAAGACAATCGAGAGAATAATCTCTTCCTCGTCTTCCTCGATGACGTTTTCTTTGCCCTTCTTCCCCACCACCTCGACCAGTTTACCGGTAATAAGGCGGTAAATGGCCCGGCAGCTGACAAACTCGCCCATCGAAGACTGGTTGATTAAATCCGGCAGAGTGCGTTCGCCATTAATCAACGCCAGCATCTTAAATTCATCCAGGGACAGGGTAATCTCTTCGCGGTTCACCTTCGGCGACTTGATGATATTCAACAGGGCGTCGTCCTCCGGCAGCACTTTCTGAATTTCCATCCATTCGTCGATGCGCCTCGTGCCCTCCATGATGACGTTCATCGTATTCAGCTCGATAAGGAACTGCGTATTTTTCGGGGTCGCCCCTTCGTGAAAAATGAAATCACCTTCTTTCCATGAAAACAGATTGTAGACAATTTCCTCAATCTGAAGTTTCAAACATTCGGCGATTTCCTCTTTCGAAAACAAATTCATGTCAATCAGGGTCGTCCCCAGTTGTCGTCCGGTCTGTTTGTGAAGCGTAATGGCTCGTTCCAGGTCGGTCTTGGAGATTTTCCCCTTTTTCAACAACATATTTCCCAGCAAATCTTCAGATGAATTAACCGAAGAGGCAAATATTATATTTCCGTCCTTGAATGACACCTCTTTCTGACGGGTACTGGTCCGACATTCAAGCGTACCGGTCTTCTTACCCGTGGCCAGAAGCTGCAGAATATCTGGGAATGAAACAGTTTTTAAATTTCCGGAAAGACTCATTGTTTCAATTCCACGAATTAAAATTTTTAAATTTATATAGTTCAGGCATTTCTATGTAATTATCGGGATTATTCGGTCATTTCTTTATGGAAAAGAGTCTAAAATAAGAGTCTCTTTGTAATATTTTTAGGGATTTTATAACGGCAGTCGGACTGGACCCCGGCTGTGGATATCATATAAATAATCCGCCGGAAGACTATCGGCGACCTGTCGAAAGGTCGTATCCTTTTCGAGTTCAAACGGTTCAATCTTTGAACAAATCAGCCGGGTAAATCCCCGCCGGTACATTTCCATCAGGTCAGATTTTGTCGGACGCCACTTTCGTCCGATTATCAACCAGTTGTTCCGGCTGTCCCGGGGACACGCGACTGGAATTGAGCCGGGGTCATTCACCAAGATTATCCGCCGGTCTTCTGTCACCAACCGGATCAGGTCACGATCGGGATAGATACCAAGACATCCCTTTTCGTCGTCTGCCGTCCCGAATTCGACCAACTCGAACGGGAGTTCCCTGTCGCCGAATCTTTCCGCAATTACATCGGCAAAACTCGCGTTCAGGAATTGGTTGATATACACATATCGGGTTCGATAAACCAAGGCGGTTCGCAACAGGTCATCGATTGCCTGATAGTCGAGTGTCAGTACAACCATTTGCTCCAGATAGCCCAGACCGGCCTCAGCCAGAAAGGGATTCAGGATTTTCTCGTCGAGCGGGTAGGTCCGCGCGTGAAGGTCTGTTACCAGCAGCGTCCCGCCAGCCCTGTCTGTCTTTTGCAACACGGCGGCCGCACCGCCGGGAACCGCGGTCACGGTAAGCCTGGGCCAGAGCCGGTCTTCCTCGGCAAGAACGCACCAGCCCAAAAGGACGTTCGCGAAAATCAGGAAATATAAAAGCGTCACTTTACGAAATATCTTTTTTTTCAAAGCCATTACCGCCATCCATAAAAAACCGTACAGGCCCAGAATCATTATCACTGCGCCGTCTCCGGTAAACAATCGGCCGGTCGTTATAACCGGAATGTTTTCCCCGCCAAGCCCGTAAAGCAGCGTTACGATTAAATCGAGCAGGACGTTTAACAGCACCCCGACCGTCTGACCAAGAAACGGCAGGATCAAATCCGCCGCTAAAAGAATCATGACGCCCAGCACCCCCGCCGACACCAGGGGGACGATCACCAGATTGGCGATGACGCCGATTATCGGCACCCGTCCGAAATAACAGGTGATAATCGGCGTGGAACTGACCTGGGCGACCAGAGAAATCATTATCGGAAAGACCAGCCAGCGATACCACTTGCGGGTAAGATACGGTTTAAAGAGGTCCGCCAGAGCGGGCGTGACAAATATCAGCCCCCAGGCGGTGACGAACGACAACTGAAACCCGACATCGAACAGCTGCGCCGGGTCCGCCATGAGAATGATAAACGCCGCCAGAGCGATAATATTGTTCAAATCGTATCGGCGCTGGAAAAAAATGGCGCCGATTACCAGGACAGCCATCAACGAGGCTCGGACCACCGACGGCTCGCCGTAAGACAAAATTGTAAAAATGACAATCACTCCAATCAGGATGACATATCTTTTATTCCGGCTGAGACGGAACGGCCGCAGGATCCAGACCACAAACAGCACCACCAGCGCGACGTTGGAGCCGGAGACCGCCAGCAGGTGCAGCGTGCCGCTGTCACGAAACATCCGGTAGATATCGGGGGGAATATCGCGGGTTTCTCCAATGAGAAAACCAGACGCCAGAGCGGCCGAGCGGGGCGAGAGATTGCGATAGAAAGTACTCTTAACCCCCTCGCGCAGGCGATCGGTTAAAGCCAATAGGCCGTGCTCGCCCCTCCGGATAAGGCGGACTTCGTTGGCTGTCATCAGATACACAACCCCGAACATCCCTTTTAAATTCAAATACCGGTGATAATCGAAAGACGCCGATGAAGCTTCTTCCCTCACCGGCAATATGCGACCGCGGAAAGCAACCCGGTCGCCGCGCTGCAAGGCAGTAGTGGTATCGCTGATTTTCAAAAGGACCGCACCGCTGACTTCCTGAACCTCGTCGCAAACGAGAGAATCCAGGCGGATTTTGATTTCGGTGTATTCCGGTTTCAAATCCGGCCAGTCCGCCACCTTACCGTATATGACATATTTTTCTCCGATGTGAATAACGCGACTGAGATGGTCCGGTCCCGGGTCATAAACCTCGACACTGAGATGAAACCCGGCACCGGCTCCGAGACTCAGCCCCAACAACAGCCCCGCCGGAACCGCACGGTTTCTTGACAGGGTAATCAAGCCCGACGCGGCGAATAAAATAGTAAGCGCCAAAAGCAGTTCCGCAGACGGTCGTTGTCTATCGGCCAGCAAGATACCAGCCGCGACAAAGACCAGCAGAAAGAGACTGGGATATTTCCGGAACACGAGCTTTACTCGGATCTCTTCCGGCCCAGCAACCTTTCTTTAATGAGGGTAAATTCCTTAACTCGGAAAATAAAACAAAGCAGCATGTATGCTATAATCCCTCCGGTAACCGGAACGAACAGGTTTAAAAATCGTCCGAGCGCTACCGGTACGCCCTGTGTCAAATCATACGGAAAGAGTTTCGAGACATAAACCGAGAGAAATGCCGCCAGAGCAATTCTCAATATATTCAAGAAAAAGACATTAAAAGAAATACGCAATCCTTTTCGGGGCAGAAAATACAACAACAGACCGAAATTGACCAGCGCCGCCAGCGAGGTGGCCGCGGCCAGACCGGCGAAATTCAGCATCTTGATCAAGGGATAATAAAGAACCATGTTAATGACAATCGAAATAATGGAAATTTTCATGGGCAAACGGGAATCCCCGAGAGCGTAATAAAGCGGCACCGTCACCCGCACCGCCGCAAATCCCACCAAACCGTAGGCATAATGAAGGAGCGTCAGAGCGGTATTGTTGAGGTCAGTCTCGGAAAACCGCCCCCAGAAATATATCAGCGCGACAATCTCGTGGCTCCACAGCGCCAGGATGAAAGCCGAGGGCAGAATCAACAGCATATTAAGATTGATAGCCTCATAAAAGGTTTTGGTCAGACTATTCATATCCCCCCGGGCCGCCAGTTCGGACGCCCGCGGCAGGGCTACTGTTCCCAGCGCCACCGCGAACACCCCCAGCGGGAAATGCATCAGCCGGTAGGAATAGTTTAAATAAGTAATCGCCCCCTCGACCAGAAACGACGCCAGCAGGGTGTTGACGAGAATATTGACCCGCCCGGCGGACATCCCGACAACCATCGGCATGAACAGGCGGATAACCTTTTTCAGGCTTTCGTCGATGAAATTAATACTGGGGACAAACCGAAACCCGATTTTAAAAAGCGAGGGCAATTGCACCCCCAACTGCCCCATTCCGCCCAGCAAAACCCCGATAGCCATGGCATATACGGGCATTCCCAGATAGTTGTACAGAAGTACCGTGGCCAGAATGACGCCCAGATTGAACACCGCCGGTGAAAGCGCCGGGATTCCGAACCGCCCGAACGAGTTGAGCATGCCCATCACCAGCGCCGACAGGGATACCAATAAAAGATAAACGAACATCAGACGGGTTAAATTGACGGTCAGGTCAAATTTGGCCGGTTCGGCTGTGAAGCCGTTGGCCGACAGATAGATGATAATCGGCGTAGCTATGATTCCAAGCAGGACGATTAACCCCACCACTATCAGGATGGCGGTAATGACAATATTGCCTAACTTGAATGCTTCTTCGTCGGACTCCCTGACCATCTTTTCCTTAAAAACGGGTATAAAAGCTGACGACAGTGCGCCCTCGGCAAACATATCCCGAAGCAGATTGGGAATCCGAAAAGCCGTCACGAAAGCGTCGGTAGCCATCCCCGCCCCGAAATAATAAGCCATAACCTGTTCCCGGACAAGCCCCAGAAGCCGCGAAAAAGCGGTGGCGCCGGAAACCTGTCCGACCGATTTAAACATGGAACTTTTATGTTGCTTAGTGGTTGACAAAATAAATTTTCCGATTATATTGTTTGATTAAATTTTTTTGGAAAGGATATAAAAAATTGCCGAACCATAAATCCTGTGTCAAGCGGATTAGAATTACGAACATCGAAAGAGAACGCAATCGGTCGCTCCGCAGCCAGCTTCGTTCCGCCATCAAGGACGTCGAGACCGCCGAAAAAAAAGATGACGCGGTCAAAAAGCTTAAAAAAGCCACGGTAATTATCGACAAAGCGGCCGCGCGCGGCTTGATCCACAAAAAGAACGCGTCCCGCAATGTGTCCCGTTTGACCATCAAGGTTAACAAACTGGTCTGATTTTTCACCGGCTCAAGCATCATCTCAAAATAAGTGCCTCGCCAGTTTCAACAGGCGAGGTCTTTTGGTTATCACGGTTAAGATAATTTTAATCGCGTCGAAAGGCTGATGTTTCATCTCCGCAAAGTAGTCGTTCAGCAATTCGACTATATCATTTAAATCATTATCAGTCAATTTGACCAATACTTTTTTTAACTTAAAATATATATCGATATCGCGGCCTTTTTCCTCCAGGAACCGTCCCGGATACAGACGGTGCAGAGCTTTAAAGTCAGGTTTATTCCCGGATAAATACTCGACCGCGGCTTTACCGGCCAATTTCCCCGAATGCAGGGCGTTGACAATGCCGGCCCCGCTCAAGGATTCCAGCACCCGGGCGGCGTCGCCTGCCACCAGCAGATTCGCCAAAGCCAATTTTTCCGGTCCCTGGTAAAGCGGACAGGTCCCGCAGGCTTTCCGGACGATTTTTACCCGTCCGAATTTTTTTTCGATAAACCGTTCGAGATAAATCACGGCATCCGGGCCTTCATTTTTAATCGAATTTACGCCCAGACCGACGTTGGCTTCGCTTTCGCCCCGAGGAAAAATCCAGGCGTATGATTTGGGCGCTATCTGGTTGCCGAGATACAGCTCGATTGTTTCGGGGTCGACCTCGACTCCGGACAGACG
>JBMOKZ010000199.1:0-13038 GCA_049324195.1 Candidatus Zixiibacteriota bacterium
GTTGTGACGCCGATCATCTGGTCCAGCAGGTAGGGAGAATAATGTCCCAGAATCTTGCGATGGGCGGTAGCGCCTTCCTCCAGCAGCACCAGCTCATGCCGGCGTTTGCCGAACGAGAGAAAAAGGGCCAAAAGCAGGGTGTTGATCAACAACCAGGTAGAGGCCGGAACCTCGATCGCCATCGCTCCGGCAAAAGCCCGTAGCACGAAACTCAGCCCGACACTCATGGCGTCGAGAATGACGATATTTTTCAGAGCCAGGCTGTATAAAAGATTAAGCCCGACAAAAACCAGGGCAGTGATAAAGAAATTTAAATTGACAAACCAGGCTCCGGCCAGGCCGATACCGCCGAGCACGACAATCATCGCGGCCGCCGTCCCGGTCGGGACCCGGCCCGAGGCGAGCGGGCGGTTCTTTTTGAGCGGATGCCGGCGGTCGTTTTCACGGTCGACGAGGTCGTTGAAGGTGTAAATGGTCGAGGACAAAAGGCAGAAGATAGCCACAGCCAGGCAGGCGATCTCGATTTTGGTTGAGTTGCGCATTTCGCCGGCGAAAATCAGCGGGGCGAACAGGACGCCGTTTTTCAGCCATTGGGTCGGGCGGGCCAGTTTGAATAATTCACCGAGCATGGTTTATAATAGGTTTTTATAGTACCCGGCTCAAGTTTTTTTGTCCGAAAAAGGAAGCGCCTTTTTGACGGTCGGCAGGAATTGTTTGAAAAATTCCAACCCCAGGCGGGTGGCGGTGTCGAAATCGACGCCGGATTTAAAAGGAATTGTCAGCCGCACGATAGCCGCGTCGGTGGGCCGCAGTAAAAGCGAGTTGCGCATCAGGTCCCATTTCAGGGCGAATTCGTTGCGGATGGTTCCGCCACGGGTCTCGAACCAGTACAGCATCAGCTGCCGGCGGTCGTTTTCAGCGATTAACAACCGGTTGATGGTTTTGGACGGCCCATTGCCGGTTTTCAGCTCGAACGGCTCCAGGCTCATTATTTTCCAGCCCCCGCCGGGCAGGCAATGTTTGGGGGAATGTATCTGGCTGCCGTATTTCTGCGAGGAAAAATAGGCGATAAACAGCCAGTACTGATTGTCGAGCGAATCATAGTAATGCCGCAAGGTGGTGGTATCGGCTTTGAGGATATCGTAGCTATCCTCGGCGAACCGTTCCTCGCCCCCGCGGTAGCCCGGCAGTTCGTAAGGAATCAAACCGAATTCCGCCGGGCGGTCCGGCGCCTGCTCGATATAACGAAGGTAATTGGCGAACGCCCCGCCCAGGAGCAGCACTATTATGGTTATGATAACCGGCTTTTTCATTTGAAAACCTGCTTTAAAATCAGGCCGGTGATAAACATCAGCACGAACGCCACCACGAACACCAGCAGGCCGAGAATCGAATGCAGCGGTTCGGCGGTTACCTCCCTGGTCACGGTGTAGGCGATAATCGAGGTGACCAGCACCCGGAAGACGTTACCGATAATGGCGATGGGAATCGTGGCCAGAAAAAGCAGCAGTTTGGCGGCGAATCTTCTCTGCGTCAAATAGGCAAACAGCGCTCCGAGCGCCATCAGCGACACCAGCGACCGCATTCCGGAACAGGCCTCGGCGACCTCGAGCGAGTAATCGGCGATGTGGATGATATTTCCCTGGCGGACGACGTTCATGCCGATGAGATTCAGTACCCCGACGGTTATTTTGGAAGCCAGAAGCTGCATGGGGAAAGTCGCGGCAAAATAAATAACGTAGGGGACGGGCACCATGAAAATCAAAAAGAAGAACTCGAACCAGCTTTTCTTAATCAGCTCCCGCCCGAACAGGTAAAACACCAGGCCGAACAGGGTGACGATAAACGAAAAGCGGACGGTGAAATACTCGGCGGCGGCGTTGCCGACGATAAACAGAATCAACCCCAGAATTACCACGATCAGTCCCCGGTTGTCGGGGATACAGGTTATCCCGGTCAGTTCTTTTTTCTTCTGCCACAACAGCCAGAGTGAGATCAGGGGAATCAAAAACCCGTGCGAATAATTACCGTCGGTAGCCCAGTCCCTAACCAGCTCGTGGAGGGTGGGCAGATAGATGACCAGAAGCAGGATAAACGGGATGACTGCCGCCCCGGTCAGGTTGTCCCTGATTGCTTTGAAACGGTCGCTCATAATGATTTGAACTTATCGAAACTTACCGATTAAATCAAACTTAATTTGTCGTTTCGGTCAAAAATACAGGTGTTTCCAACCCCCGGGCGACAAAGTAATTCTTGGTGAAATATAACGTTTTTTTTGATATATTAACAGAAATGGTTTTCGAGAAGATTTTTTTTAGTTATTATTGAGCTTATGTTAAGACGACGAAAATTAAAAGCGAAAAACGCCCATTATTGTATTCTTGTCAATCCCTCGGCCGGGGGATACCAGAAAAAACTGGTCGGGAAACTTATCGCGGCCGTGAAAGAAAGCGATGCTTTCTATACCCTTTACGAACCCACGACCCCTATGGACCTGTTCAAACAGGCGCAGGTGGTGGTGGGGAACAGGCGCGCCAGCCAGACGCTTCCGGCGCCTGATAACCGGCGGGGCAAGGTTACCGCGTTGATTGCCGCGGGTGGGGACGGGACGTTTAATCTGGTGGCGCGTGCGGCGCAAAAAGCCGACCTGCCAGTGGGGGTGCTGCCGTTGGGCCGGTTCAACAATATTGCCCGGTGCCTGTGCAGCTCCCATGAAGCCGAAGCCGCGATCGGGAAGATAATCGAGGGAAAGTACCGTAAAATCGACACCGCCCAGGTGGCCAATCAGCTTTTTATCGGCTCGATCGGGCTGGGTTTCGTTCCCCGGTTGGCCGCCCTGCTCGATGAAAAGGGCTGTCCCCGGTTCGCTCTCGGCTGGTCGCAGCTGGGAGCCAAAGCCGCGGCCAATTGCCGGCAGATCAAAACGCTGATAAAAATCGACGCTTTCCGATTTGAGGTCAGCCCTCGTATTTTGAATATTAACCTGATGCCCTACAGTGTCGGCCTGCCGTTTTCGCCGGCTTCGCTGACCGACGATGGCCATGCCGAGATAATTTTCGACCAGGGCAATTTCGCGGGAGATTTTTCCGCCTACACCCGTTTAATATATAAAAGAAAGTATATTTACGGCGACGATATCCGAATTTACCGCGGGCAGGATATCAGTATCCAGCCGACCCAGGGAAGGAAACTTTATCTCGACGGTGAAATTATCGAACTTCCCAGCAACGCCCTCGAGATAAAAATCGAAAAAGGCGGTTTAAAAGTCTTCTGCTGAGCGCCATGAAAACGGTTTTTTTCACATGCTTGCTGTTGTTGCTGGCGGTCGGTTCGGCCCGGCCGGACACGACCGATACGGTTTCCCCGGTCGCGGATACGGTTCGAACCGACACTCTCCGGGCGGACAGCGTCCGCTTTCCCGAATCCTCGCCGGTCAAGGTCGATTCGGTGCTGTTCGTGCCGACGCTCGACCAATCCCCGGAAAAACAGGTCAATAACCCGGTCGATTTCGAGGAACATTTGACCCAGAACCCGACCAGGGCGCTTTTCAAATCGATGCTTTTACCGGGTTGGGGGCAGCTTGGCAATCGCCGCTATGTCAAGGCTGGAGTGATTATTGCACTCGAAAGCTGGCTGATCGGCTCGGCCGTGTATTACGGTATCGAGGCCGCCGATTACAACGACAAATACAAACAAGCCTTGGAACTGGCCGACAAAAGATTTTACTACAGTCTTTACGAGGAAAATCGCAGCAGTCGCAACAAATACACCTGGTTCGCGGCCATTACCGTTTTCGTTTCGATGTTCGACGCTTATGTCGATGCCCATCTTTCCGGCTCGCCCTTCAACGACAACAACCATCGTTTGAAGGTGGATATCGTGCCGGACACCAGGGGCGGCGCCAGCGCCGTGGTTTCTTTTTCGTTTTAATCCTGCAAGATAAATGCTTTGAGATCGATACCATACCGCTCCGGGTCGACAGTGCGGATGATCCGGAGGTCCTGATATTCCGGCTGGGCGAGGTCAAGCCATCGCGCTTTGTCCAGTAAGCCGTCGCGGTTAGCCACGATTTTGATGAAAGGCCGGGATTTTTCGGTATCGTTGTTGGTCAGCACTACCGCAATTTCATCGGTGTTCAAAAGCACCACCGTACCCGCCGGGTAAACGCCGATAATGTCGTTGAAGATTTTCAACAGAAAGGGGTCAAACTTGATTTGCATCTGGTAGCGCATTTTCCGGAAGGCCTCGTCCGGAGAGAATTTTCTTTTCATGTACACCCGGCCCGAGGTGAGGGCGTCGAATGAATCGACGATGCAGACGATTTTGGAAAACAGGTTAGGCGCTCGCTGATCCAGACGGAGCTGGGGATAGCCGGTGAGATCGCGGTTGATATGATGTTCCATGGCTACCCGGGCGGCGCGGGCCACGTTGACGTTGAATTTCATGTTGCGCAGGATGGTTTTGGCGCCCAACATCGGGTGCCTCTGCATCTGCACCCAGTCGTTTTCGTCGAAGGCGTCCGGTTTGCGGATGAGGTCGGCGGGAAGTTTGATTTTCCCGATATCGTGAAACAAAGCGGTGATACCGAGCTGGGAGAGCCGGGGGCGGTCCAGCCCCATCCGCACTCCCACCGTCAGAGCATAAACGCACACGTTGGTCGAGTGGGCGTAAGTATAATCGTCGAAATCCTTGATGGCGGTCAGCTCGATCAGCGAGGATTCGTCGCGGGTGATATGGTCGATAATCGTATGCACCACCCGCTTGGTTTTGGAGATATTGATTTCCTTGTCCTCGGCAACGCAGGCCAGGGTATCCTCGACCACCGTCATAGCCTTTAAGAAAGTGTTGCGAGCCATTTTCCGGAACTGGCGGCGGACCTCCTCGGGAATTTCCTCGACCTCCGCCTCCAGATCCCGGCTGGAGAGCAGTTCGATATTGTTCAGGCCGTGGGACTTCAACTCGTCCACCACTGTTTCCAGGTTGTTGCCCAGAGGTTTGATTTCGGCCATGAAAGAGAAGAATTGGCCCATTTCGTCGAGCGTGATATCACTCTGGAAAGCGATGCCGCCGATACCCAGCACTTTCCAGTCGGAAACGATATCGGCCGCGCCGGAAAGGTGGTCGTCTTTAAGGCGCACCATTTTTTCATTCAGGAAAAAGCGGCCGGAGATAACCTTGATGACCATCGCCTCGCTGTCCTGTTTGATTTCGTTGAAGAGTTTGAAGAAATCGAACAGCTTGTTGAGGTAGGTGGCGTTATTCTCCGCGACGATGCGGATGGTTTTCAGGATGGCGAAGAAGTCGTGAAGCAGCTTTTCTTCCTGTCTTCCGGCCAGCCGGGTTTTGGATGTTTCCTGCAAAGACTGGTTCACCTTAACCTCCGTAAATCATCTGCCGTCTTTTTTTCAAAGTTTCGCTCGCCATCTGTTTTATGCCCGGTCGCCAGCTCGAGGTGAGCTTGATTAAAAAGCGTTCGCATTTGTCGCTGCGGTTCAAGCTCAGGGCCTCGAACGCGGCCTGGCGGTAGAAAGTCAGTTCGCTGTCCCGGAACGGATTTATTTTCAAAATCAACTGGGATAAAAATTCCAGGGCATGGTCGCCGCCGATAATCGAATAGGCGTTGAGAAGCTGGCGGCGGTTGTCGTAAGCCAGCTTGTGGAAATTGTCATCGTTGATGATATCCGTGATGACGGCGAAAGCTTTCTGTCCCCGGCGGGCGACGATAGCTCTGACGGCTTCGGTGCGCACCTCATCGTCCTCATCCGCGACCAGCAGCCCGAGAATATCCAGCGCCTGTTCGCTGGGGCTTTCCTGCAGCGAGGCGACCAGCGCCAGGCGCACTTTCTGGTTTTCGTGCTTGACGGCTTTGCGGAGATACCCGAGCGCGGCTTCGTCGCCGATGCGGGCCAGGATGATGACCGTGTTGCGCACCACGAACCAGCGCTTGTCGTTTATTCCCCGCGAGATTATCGCCACCTTGTCCCGGCCGCAGTTGCTGAGGTAATTGCAGAGGGTGTCCCGGTGGGAGCGGTGTTCCAGCTCGCCGAGTAAATCGGTCAGGCCGCTGAACGCCTCCCAGGTGAAATTTTCCATGTAACGGCGCAGTTCATCGGACCCGATATCCGGATGGGCGTTGAGTGTTTCGGCTAGAGCCAGCAGGGCGTCCCGGCTGCCGATGGTCAACAGGACTTCCTGGAGCCGCTCGGACCATCGCGGACGGTCGTCGGTCAGCCTGATTTTCAGGTCCCTGATATATTTTAACAGCAGGTCGGCCTCGAACAGTTTCGAGGTCCGGACATAAGCACCGATAATTTTCTCGCAAATGACGGCCGTTTCGGAAAAGCCGCTCAGGTCGGTTTCGTGTAAAAGGAGTTCTTTGAGCAGGGCCGAGGTCGATTCGTACATGTCGAAAGTGGCGTCCTCGCTGATTAGATTGCGGATTTCCTGTTCTTCCTCGACCGACAGGTTAAATTCGTCCTTCAAAAGCAGCGCGGTGTCGGGTATGACGGTCTTTGTTTTCGCGCAGTCGGCGTAACCCATTGCCTCGACCGCCGTCGCCAGATTCAGCCTTTCGCGTTCGTCCTCCTCGAAAAGGGCGGTCGCCGTCGTCCCGCCCGGCTCGGCCTCGAAACCGCCGACCGTGAAGCCGTCGCCGCCGTCGCCCGGCTCATCCAAATTCAGGCTCTTTGATATTATCCCGCTGTCTTCGTCAGGACTTATGAACAAAGACAGGTAGTCATCGTTCAGCGAGATGCCCTTTTGGGGAGTCTCGTCGAAGTTTTCCATGAATTCCTGGATATTCAACTGACCGCTGTAACCGGTCAGGTTGATATCCTCGATCGTTACCAGGGAAAAACCGCGTATGCCCGATTCCCAGATTTTATTGACTAAATCTTCATCGGCCAGCGGATTGTTGATATAATTCTTGATGACATCAAGCAGTTTGTAAATTTCAGAGGGGGTCAGGGTTTGTTTGAAGGTGAACGAGGTTATCCCGGCTTCAAAAAACAGACCGGCCAATTTATCTTCTTTGGACTGGTCGGCATAAACCTCTTCATTTTTGTAAAAGAGGTTGTTTTTTTCGACTTTGATTTCGATATCGTCGTATTCTCCGGTAATTTCGACCAGTCTTTCGGCGAACGACCGCTTCATGGACTGAGGCAGCGGGTTATTTTCCGGATAAAGCGAGATGACCTTGATAATTTTAAGGAAATCGCGAAGAATAAACCGGATATCTTCGAAAATTTTATTTTTCCGAATATCTTCTTGTGTCATATACTATTTTTCCGCTCTTCTTCATATAATCGGCAGATGTTTAAGGGGTATTAATAGACAAAAAAATAAAACCGGCTCTTTTGAGCCGGTTTTATTATATGATTCTTAAGACTTGTTATCGGTTATTATAAAAGTTCGATTTTATCGCGGTTGTTAACAACGTTCTTGGTGGCGTTTCGAGTGTCGAAAATGGCTTTAGCGTTGTCCGTAATCCATTGGTAATTATAAAGGGTATGGTCGGTTACGATAATCGTCAAATCAGCCTTTTTGACCAGCGCCGTGGTCAGCTTGGAGGATTTTAACAGACCCCCCTTCCAGTGAATCTGGGGGACGTGCGGGTCGTTGTAAACGACTTTCGCGCCTTTATCCTCTAACAGTTTGATAACATCCAGAGCGGGGGATTCCCGTAAATCCTGAATATCCCGTTTATAGGCTACGCCCAGAATCAGAATATTTGACTTGTTGAGAGCCTTGGCGAACCGCCGGTTAAGCATGGCCGTCACCCGGCTGACAACATATTCGGGCATCTGGCTGTTGATTTCTCCCGCGAGCTCGATAAAGCGGGCATAGTAATTCAGGGATTTCAACTTCCAGGAAAGGTAGTGCGGGTCGATGGGGATACAGTGCCCGCCCAAACCAGGACCGGGGTAAAAGGGCATAAAACCGAACGGTTTCGTAGCCGCGGCGTCGATGATTTCCCAGACGTCGATATTCAGCCGGTCGCACATTAACGCGACTTCGTTGACCAGACCGATATTGACACTGCGGAAGGTGTTTTCCAGAAGCTTGACCATCTCGGCCGCGCGGGTCGAAGATACTTCGATCACATCGGATATCGTCTGTTGATAGAAAGTTTTGGCGACCCTGGTACAGGTGGGGGTAACGCCGCCGACAATACGAGGCGTGTTTTTAATGCCGTAACGGGTGTTGCCGGGGTCCACCCGCTCGGGAGAAAAAGCCAGGAAAAAGTCCTGCCCGACCTCAAAACCCAGTTCCTGGAAAATCGGCAGAATCAGCTCCTCGGTCGTTCCGGGATAAGTGGTCGATTCCAGCACCAGCAGGGCGCCTTTTTTAATATGTGCTTTGACATAGTCCAGCGCGCTGAGAATAAAACTGACATCGGGGTCTTTGGTTTTCGACAGCGGGGTCGGAACGCAAATGGAAATAGTGTCCATTTCGGCGATTACTTTCGGGTCGTTGGAAGCCCTGAAATTGCCGGAGAGAATCGCTTTCTGCACCAGCTTGTCAGGGATGTCGTCGATATCGGATTTGCCTGCGTTGAGCAGTTTTATTTTATTAGGGGAAATATCGAAGCCGATGACGTTGAAACCGGTATCAACCATCATCATGCACAGGGGCAGACCCACGTAGCCGAGACCGATGACGCCGGATTTGGCTTTGCGGTCCTTAATTTTGGTTATCAATTCGTCCGCGTAACGCGATTTCTTTTTCATTTGCTTTTTCATCGAGGATTTCTCCTGTAATAATCAGAGAAAGTTTAAGCGATCTGGTCTCTCCAGTAGTCCAGAGTGTCTTTCAGAGTTTCCTGGAGTGTATATCGGATTGTAAACCCTAATTTATTAACGGCTTTTTGGTTACTGCCCCTCAGGATGGGGATGTCAGCTTTGCGCAGCCGGGTCCGGTCGGTTTTGACCTTAATTGTACGGGTGGAGAGTTTCAAGAGGGTGTCGAGCACTTTCTGGATGGAAACCGTCTTGCCGCTGCAGAGGTGAAACACCTCTCCAGATGCACCTTTCTCGGCAATCAGGCGGTAGCCCCGGACGATATCACGGACATCGGACAGGTCGCGCCGCGGCGAGAGATCCCCGACTTCGACCACCGGGCCCTGTTTGCCGGCCTCAATCAGGGCGACCTGGCGGGCAAAGGCGGGAATAACGAAATTTTCGTTTTGCCGCGGGCCGCTGTGGTTAAACGGCCGGGCGATACCGACCGGCAGTTGGTAATGCCGGGCGTAATAGCGCGTGGTCATTTCGGCCCCGGCTTTGGAAACGCCGTAAGGCGAGATGGGGTCGAACGGCTGCTCCTCGGTTAACGTTTTATCCTTGGGATTGAAAATGCCATAGCAGTCGGCGGAACCGACAAAAACAAATTTTTTCAAACCGTTCAGTGTCACGGCGGCATCAAGCATATTCAGCGTGCCGTTCCAGTTGATATCGAATGTCAGCCGTTCCATGCGGAAGGATTGACCCACCGACGCGATGGCGGCCAGGTGAAAGATATAGTCCGGTTTGATTTTATTGATTACGCGGCGGCATTTGTCCGGTTTGAGAATATCCAGAGCAGCCAGGCAGACGTCTTTTTTGATTGCCTCGATATTGTCGGTCGGTTCGTTTTTGTACACCGTCCCGGCCACGTCATATCCGTGAGCCAAAAGTTCCTCGGCCAGGAAAGAACCGGCAAAGCCGGTGACGCCGGTTATGAGCGCGACGGGTTTTTTCATGGAATTTATTTACCGGAGAGTTTCTTCAGGTCGCTGTCCACCATCATATTGACCAGGCTTTCGAACGAAACTTTCGGTTCCCAGCCCAGTACCTTTTTAGCCCGCGAAGGATTGCCCAGGAGCAAATCAACCTCGGCCGGCCGCACGAACCGCGGGTCGATGACGACGTGTTCTTTGTAATCGAGATTCACCCGGGCGAAAGCCAGTCGTACGAATTCCTCCACCGAGTGAGTCTCGCCGGTGGCGATAACGAAATTACCCGGTTCTTCCTGCTGCAGCATCAGCCACATGGCCTTGACATAATCGCCCGCGAACCCCCAGTCGCGTTTGGCGTCGAGATTACCCAGCGCCAGTTTTTCGGCCAGACCCAGTTTAATGCGAGCGGCACCGTCGGTTATTTTCCGGGTGACGAATTCCAGGCCCCGGCGGGGCGATTCATGGTTGAACAAAATCCCGGAATTGGCGTGGATACCGTAACTTTCACGGTAATTAACCGTAATCCAGTGACCGAAAACCTTGGTGACGCCGTAAGGCGAGCGCGGATAAAAAGGCGTATCCTCATCCTGTGGTGTCATCCGCACCTTGCCGAACATCTCCGATGACGAAGCCTGATAGAACTTGATTTTTTTGTTCACCAGCCGGATTGCCTCGAGCATCCGGGTGACCCCGATGGCATTGAACTCGCCGGTCAATACCGGTTGAACCCAGCTTGTCGGGACAAAGGACTGCGCCGCCAGGTTGTAAACCTCTTCGGGGCGATGCTCGTCGACAATCGAGATAATCGACAACTGGTCCAGCAGGTCAGCCTGCACCAGCGTGATTCTATCCTTGATATGATTGATGCGCTCGAACGACTCGGTCGATGCCCGGCGTACCATCCCGATTACTTCGTAGCCCTTTTCCAAAAGTAACTCGGCCAGGTAGGAACCGTCCTGACCGGTTATGCCTGTTATGAGTGCTCGCATTGTTTTCTCTCGGTTTAAGAATTAACTTTTCGAATCGACGGCAGGTTTCCCGCCGGCCAATCCCGTGAAATATATGCCTTAGTATTCTGTCGGTCAATGAGTAAATAAGATATAGACGATATAGTTTTTCCCGGAGCTTTTCGCTTAAAATCGTATATTTATTATACTCTGAAAAGCAATTGGGAAAGCCGCTTTTCATACGTGAAATAAGGCTTTCGACTTGAATTAACGAAAAATAGAGCTATATTGTCAGGCGGTCAAGGAGGGCTCATTTGATGAAGATAATGAGAAACATCGTATTTCTGTTAATCATCCCGGTTACCATTTCCGCGGTGGATATATACAAAAAAGGAGTTATAACTCACATGAACGAATATACGGCGGATTCCCTGTTAAACGAGGCTGACACGATCTTTCAAAGCCGTGACTATCAGGCGGCACTGGAAAAATATAAAACCGTCGCTGAAAAAGCCCGCGAGGAATTTAACCGGTCGGTCGAGGTCGAGGCGCTGGCACAGATAGCCCGGATGAACCTGCTTCTGGACCGCCGTGACGAGGGCCTGGGCGCCCTCAAAAAGGCTGGCGAACGGGCTTCCACCAGTGACCCGATGGGCTGGTCGCGCTATCTCGGGGTGAAGGGCCGTTTTGAGTGGCAGGACGGAGACCTGAAAGCCGCCCGGCAGACGTTCGACGATATGTACGTCTTTTGCCAGACAAACGGTCTGTACTCGCGGGCTGTCGACGCTGCCCACATGATTGCGATCGTAGCTGAATCGCCTGACGAACAGATTGAATGGGGTCGCCGGGGAATAGAGGCCGCCGAGGCCGGGGACTATGAAAACTGGCTCGGCCCGCTCTGGAACAACCTCGCCGCCACCTATTACGATATCGAGCGATACGATTCCGCATTGGAATGCTATCTCAAAGCCCGCGAATATCACTGGCGTTTTTCCGGGGAGACGGCCAAACTCTTCGCCGACTACCATGTCGGCATGACCTACCGCTATCTGGGGCAGTTCGACGAGGCCGGCCGCTGGCTCCGACCGGTGCTGGCCTGGGCCGAACGTATCGAAAACCACGGCGCGATGGGACAGGCGCTCGAGGATTTGGGCGAGATTGATATCGCCCGGGGAAGAAAAGCCGACGGTCTGGCGATGCTAAAGCGCGCCCGCGAGGAATATAAAAAAGAAGGTTACGATAAATCCTGGCCGGAAATCTGGGACGGTATCAACAAAAGAATCGCGGAATTGGGAAAGTAGCATAGGTTTCTATTTTTCCAACTATACCCAAGGGTACCTGACCGTAACCCTCTTTTAAATGTGATTTACAAATTCCGTATATTTGTGATAATACAACCAGGAGAAAATTTATGAATTATCGGCGTATGGGCAAAAATGGCTTGAAAATTTCGGAAATATCACTCGGCGGCTGGCTGACTTACGGCGGTTCGGTTGGGGCGGATACAGGCGTCAAAATCATCCGGCGGGCGTTTCAGTTGGGGGTGAATTTTATCGATGTCGCCGATATATATTCCCGCGGCGAGGCCGAGAAAGTGGTCGGCGAAGCTATCAAGGGGTACCAACGCTCCGACCTGGTTATATCCTCGAAAGTGTTCTGGCCGATGTCGGACAATATCAACGACCGGGGCTTAAGCCGCAAACACATGCTCGAGTCGGTCGACAAATCGCTCCGAAGGCTCGGGACGGACTATCTCGATATTTATTTCGCCCACCGTTTCGACCCGGAAACGGAAATCGAGGAAATCGTGCGGGCAATGGAGGATTTGATTCGCGGCGGCAAAGTCCTCTACTGGGGGACCTCACTGTGGAGCGCCGACCAGATTGAAAGAGCGGTTGAGGAAGCAAAAAACTGGCGGGCTTATCGCCCGGCGGTGGAACAACCTCGTTACAACCTGCTCGACCGGAATATCGAGCGTGAAATTATCCCGACCTGTGTCGCCAACGGCATGGGCTTGACGGTCTGGTCGCCTTTGGCGCAGGGACTGCTCTCCGGAAAATACAACGAAAGTATCCCGCCTGACAGCCGCGGTGGCAAAACCGCATGGCTCAAGGATGATTTGAACGAGGCCAATATAGGCAAGGTCAAAAAGCTGGCAGAACTGGCCCGGTCACTTGGAATTACCGTTTCCCAGCTGGCTCTGGCCTGGATTCTGCGCCGCGACGACATCAGCTGCGCCATTATCGGCGCCACCAGCACCGACCAGCTCGAGGAAAACCTGAAAGCGTCGGATGTCCGCCTCGATGATGAAACGCTCGAACAGATTGAAAAAATTATCGCTTGAGATTAAATATTCATGTTGTGGAGGTAAGCCGTGTT
>JBMOKZ010000200.1:0-13024 GCA_049324195.1 Candidatus Zixiibacteriota bacterium
ATAATACCGCCCCTCGATATTCAGCAGCAGAACGCCTTCATAATCGTAACGAAGAGCCGTATCAGTCAAAAATTCGAGCGCGTAAGCGGCGTTGGGCCGATTCCCGAACGATAACGGCCGGATATCGAAATCGTAAGCGATACAACGGTCGAAAAACTCGAGCGGCGAATAGTCCGCTCCCTTAGTATCCTTACCGCCGCAGTTAAGAACGGCTGACGTCAAAACAAGTGCCGGGAAAATAACAAAAATATATTTTATCGTGCGGGATACAGACGAAACCATTTCACTTTTCGCTTTTTAAGGGATAACAATATAAAGGGCCGACTCGACCGGGACAATCGGAAAAAATATTTTTGAGCTTGTCGGGCAGATTTTCATGCGGCTTTTGAAGCACCAGAAAGCGGGCGCCGTCGCGGATGCAATCAGCAATCTTATCGGTTTCGTCGGGACTGACGATATACCAGCCTTTACGGTTGAGCTGATAAAGCCGCACCGCCCCGCGAGTGTTGTCCTGAACAATGATGCGACTGCCGGCAGGTATAACTTTATCGACCTCGGCCCGGATCGTTCGAAATTCCTGCGTTTCGCCGAATCTGTCGGCGACCCGGACGAAAGCGCCGACCGGCGCCAGGACAAGCAGCACCACCGCGATAATTTTACGAAAACCGCGATGTTCAAAAAGCCGGGACAAACCGTACCCGCTGACCAGCGCCAGAGCCGGGACGAACAGTAACGAATAATAATCATGGTGACGCGAATAACGGGCGACCAGCACAATCGCGATAAAAGACGAAAAGAGCCAGACCAGAATCAGCGCCGCCTTCTTACGATTTATCAAATAATACGCCCCGTATATCAAAGCCGGAACCATCACCCAGCCGGCCCACAACTCAAACGGCCACTGCAGGAAAATTTTCTTGAAAAAGAGCGGGCTGAAAAAATACGGCAGAAAACTGCCCGCCACTCCAAGCCGGTCGGAAAGCCAGCCGGAGTAAACCATCCACCCCAGCGGCGGCAGAAGACTCAGGACAGCATAAACCGACATGATGACGGTCTTCATGAGCCGCCCGGACCTATCCCGTAGCAGCATAAAAAACAACATCGGCAAAACCGACAACCCGAGCAGTTTCAAACAGGCGGACAAACCCAGCAAAAGAGCCGAGAGTAAAAGGGACCACAAGACCTTATCGTTTATGTATCTTACGAAACAATAAACCGCCCCCAGCCAGAGCGCGAACATGAGAATATCCGGCATGAGCTTGTAACTGTAATAAAAAAACAGCGGCGAGAAAGCCATCGCCCAGACCGCCATAGCGGCGGTGAGACAGTCGAACAGACGCGCCGCCAGACCATACAGGAACCACAGAGCTGCCAGAGCCGCCAGAACCGTTACAAGATGTCCCGCCAGATGGTCCGGCCAGTGCAGATAATAACCGGTTGAGCTTAAGAGATTGTAAAAAGGCAGTTCCATGCGGACTTTTTCCGACGAGGAACCGAGTTCGTTGGTTCTGGGAGCTAGAAAAGGCTGGGCGTCCTGATAGTAATTGAGCGTGACCGCGGCTGTATCGGATTCCCGCCAGACATGATAACCATTAGGGGGAGCGGTCACATAATAAAGATGTAGCGTAAAAAAGAGAACCAGAGCCGCGTAAAAAATTACATAACCGGCTCCGGTTCTCTCGCTTGACATCCCCATCAATAAAGCTCTGGCTATTTCTTCATCATGGGAATATTGACTTTGTGTTTCTTGGCGAAATTTATGGCATCCTTGTAACCGGCGTCGACATGACGGGCCACGCCGATTCCGGGGTCATTGGTCAGAACGCGGTTAAGCCGCAGCGCCATTTCTTTGGTGCCGTCGGCGACTATCACCAGCCCGGCATGGATGGCGTTGCCGATCCCAACGCCGCCGCCGTGGTGAATCGACACCCAGCTGGCGCCCGACGCACAGCTCAACAGACCGTTGAGCAGCGGCCAGTCGGCAAT
Source organism: Candidatus Zixiibacteriota bacterium (assembly GCA_049324195.1). Taxonomy (GTDB): domain Bacteria; phylum Zixibacteria; class MSB-5A5; order GN15; family FEB-12; genus JAFGNW01. Next base: position 1,987 of record JBMOKZ010000200.1, read on the forward strand.
CGCGTCCGAACCGTCGATCATGCCCTCGGTCTCCCGGTACGGCGAGGCCACCGAGCCGCAGTCCAGATGGTCACGGCCGATAACGATCGGGGCGCTGATTTTACCTTTCTTGATGTAGGTGTTCATGATATCGGCGAACACCTCGCGTTCATGGTAACCCAGCCAGCAAACTCTCGCTGGAAGACCCTGGAACGGAATCTTCTCGTGAGCCATTTTTATCCAGCGAACCAGGGAGCGGTTTTGCTTGAAACGGTCAAGCACGATTTTGTCGGTAACATGGATATCGTTCGGGGCACCCGAAAGCGCCACCCAGCGGAAGGGACCGCGGCCTTCGCAGAAAAGCGGCCGGACATAAGCCGGGACGAATCCGGGAAACGAGAAGGCGTTCTTCAAACCGCCGGCTTCAGCCTGCCCGCGCAGGTTATTGCCGTAATCAAACACTACCGAGCCGGCGCTCTGGAACTTGATCATGGCGTCGCAATGCTTGACCATCGACGCATAAGCGCGCTTCATATAAGTCTTCGGGTCCTTTTTGCGCAGCTTGAGCGCCTCGGTCATCGTCAGACCCTCGGGCACGTAACCGTTCAATTCGTCGTGCGCCGAGGTCTGGTCGGTGACGATATCGGGGATAATGCCGCGCCGAAAAATTTCCGGGAAAACCTCGGCGGCGTTCCCCACCAGGCCAATCGATATCGGTACGTTATTTTTGGTATGTTCTTTAATCAGCCTGATAGCCTTATCAAGCTCTTTCACTTTAACATCGCAAAAGCCGACCTTGAGGCGCTTGTTGATGCGGGCCTCGTCGACCTCGACCACCAGAATCGAGGCTCCGGCCATGGTTCCGGCAAGGGGTTGGGCGCCGCCCATACCGCCCATACCGCCGGTCAGAATCCATTTACCAGACAGGTCGCCCTTGAAATGCTTTTCGCCGGCGGCGGCGAAAGTCTCGTAAGTACCCTGGATAATTCCCTGGGTGCCAATATAGATCCAGCTGCCGGCGGTCATTTGACCGAACATTATCAAACCCAGTTTTTCCAGCTGGCGAAATTTTTCCCAGGTCGCCCAATGCGGAACCAGATGGGAATTGGCGATTAACACCCGCGGACTGTGCTCATGAGTCTGAAAAATACCGACCGGTTTGCCGGACTGAACCAGTAGAGTTTCATCATTTTTCAATGATTTCAGGGATTTTACTATCGCGGCATAACAATCCCAGTTGCGGGCGGCCTTTCCGGTTCCGCCGTAAACGATCAATTCCTTTGGATTTTCGCCTACTTCAGCGTCGAGATTATTATTCAGCATGCGCATGGCGGCTTCCTGATGCCAGCCCTTACAGGACAAACTCAGTCCCCGGGCGGCCTTAACGGATTTCGGCTTCATCGGCAACTCCTCACACAAAGTTTCTTTTCATATAAATCCGAATATACAAAGGGTCTCCGGGCAAGTCAAATGAAGAGTGCGGCAGGACCTGAATATCAAAAAACCACCCGAAAAGCGCTAAATTAAATAACTTTTTCAGATAATAGGTTATTAAAACCACTATGCCGGAAAACGTTAGACGCTTTACGTAATATCTTAATCCGGGGTGTAAGATTTTCCCCTTTCTCCTTACTTATTTTAAGCAATAGTCAAAACGTCTTGAACGAGGAATTATTCTCAAGCATGTATAATTAAAGTAATCCGGAGGAGATTGACTATGAGTACAAAAATAAACAGGATATTCTTTCTTTTTATCTCAATCTACACTGGGATAATATCGGCTGGGACAGCCCTGCATAACATTGCTTCAGAACCTGCCCCGGACAATTACATTTTTGACTGCCGACAGGAATATCCGGATTTTGTAACCCCGGACGAAAATCTCGCCAAAATTCCCGCCCCGAACGCCCTGGCCAGCATTATCACGCTCGATTCTTCCATCAACGCCATTATGACAGCCAACCATATTCCCGGAGTGGCAGTCAGTATCGTCAAAAACGGCGATATCTACTTCAGCAAGGGGTACGGCTGGGCCAATGTCGGACGGCAGATCCCGGTTACCGATACAACCTCGTTCATGCTGGCCTCGGTGTCCAAAACGGTTACCGGCCTGGCTCTGATGCAGCTTCACGACAACGGCTTACTCGAGTACGACGACAACATCAACGACTACCTCCCGTTCGAAATCATCCATCCGCATTTCCCCGACGACCCGATCACGATTCGTCATCTTTTGACGCATACCTCCGCCCTGTACGATAACTGGGACGTCATGTATTCGACCTACTGCGACGGCGATACGCCCTGGTTGCTCGATGATTATGTCCGTGCCTATTTCCTGCCGGAAGGCTTATATTACGACGAATCCGAGAACTATTTCTATGCGCCTCCCGGCACCTTCTGGAACTATTGCAATCACAATTTCGTCCTGGTCGCTTATCTCGTTCAGGCCATTTCCGGGGAGCTGTTCGAAAATTACTGCCGCGACTCGCTGTTCACGCCGCTGGGGATGACCCACACCGGCTGGTTTTTAAGGGAACTCGACACAGCCAACGTCGCTATGCCCTACGCTTACAACGGCGTCGATTACACGGCGCTGGGGCTTTTCGGTTATGCCGATTTTCCGGCCGGCGCGTTGCGCTCTTCCGCTTTAGACCTGGCTCGTTACCTTCTGCTTTTTCTGGGCTACGGCGAGTACAACGGTATCAGGATTATCGACAGCACGACTCTTACGACCATCACCACCCAGCAATGCCCCGTCCTCAACAACACCCAGGGGCTGGTCTGGTTCATGAGCGGCTTCAATGACCATCTCCTCTGGGAACATGGCGGCAGCGATATGGGCGTGAAAACCGTAGTCAGCTTCTGCCCCGACCTCGATATCGGCGCGGTGGCGCTCGCCAACGGCGGGACAATCGGCGCCGTCCAGGCTATCCGGCGGCTGCTTCTTGAGTTTTCGCTGACCCCGCTGGATTCCGACGAAGACGGTCTCGAAGACGATGACGACAACTGCCCGCTCGCTTACAACCCCGGCCAGGAGGATATTGACTCCGACGGTTACGGCGATGCCTGCGATGCCTGCATCCTCGATTATTATAATGACGGCGACGGCGATGGACGGTGCGCCGACAACGACAACTGCCCGCTCACTTATAACCCCGGTCAGGAAGATTTCGACAGCGACGGACATGGCGAGATCTGCGACAACTGTCCCCGAATGTGGAACCCCGACCAGACTCTCGACGCCGACGCTGACGGAGTCGGTGATCCGTGCGACAACTGTGAGATTATTTACAATCCCGGCCAGGAAGATTACGACGGCGACGGTATCGGAGACGCCTGCTGCTGTATCGGCTACCGGGGGAACGTGAATTGCTCCGAGGAAGACGAACCGGACATCGCGGACATCACCGCCCTGATTGACTTCCTGTATCTGACCCGTGAGCCGTTGTGCTGTGCCGCGGAAGCCGATGTCAACGCCTCGGGCGGCGAACCGGACATTTCGGATATCACGAGACTGATAGATTATCTATATTTGTCGCGGGAGCCGGTCGCGGTCTGCCCCTGATTCAGAAATATATTTTTTTGTTGAAAAACTATTTTCAACAATTTAATAATGCACCATGGCCAGAGTTCAAAACATATTGCCGGGGCGGTTGATTCTTTCCCTGATTTATTCCTCGATGGACGCCCTGGCCGATGCGCTCGATATCCTCGAACGCCAGTTCGGCCGGGTCCAGTTCGAAACGGTCGATATCCCCTATTCCGACCGGGACCGGTACGCCGAGGAAATGGGCTGGCCGCTCAACCGGCGTTTTTTTTCATTTGAGCAGAAAGTCGCCCGTGACAGCCTGCCCAGAATTAAAAACCTGTGCAGTCGCATCGAAACCAATTTCGCCGACCGGGTAGATGATTGCCATTTCCGGACGGTCAATATCGACCCGGGCATTCTGACCCCCGAAAACCTGGTCATGGCTTCCCATCGCGATTACAACCACCGGGTTTATCTGACCGACGGCGTTTTTGCCGAAACCGCCCTTATCTACGCCAAAGGCCATTTCTGCCGCCTGCCCTGGACCAGCCCGAATTATTTCGATGACGAGGCGATTGATTTCTTTATCCGGGTCCGTAACACCTTCGAGGTCGTGGCGGAACTCGAAGAAACCCCGGTTGAATGATCTGGCTTTGGCCGTCAGACTTATTGTATCCGTTTCTTTCCTTTAAATATCGAATTACGTATTTTTAACTTTCTTTTAATAAACTGAGGAATTTTCTTGTTAATCAGGGTATCTTAGGCTGTAGAAACCCGCAGAAATCGGAACTATGTTCAAATTAATGTTTAGAAAGATATGCCATGGATAAGTTTGTGATAAACGGCGGTAAGCCGCTTAAGGGCAGTATTCAGGTGGATGGCTCGAAGAACGCCGCCCTGCCGATTATAGCGGCTTCGATTTTAATCGATAAGGGCGAAACCGTTCTGAAAAACATTCCGCCGCTCAGGGACATTTTTACCATCATCAAAATGCTGGAACATCTCGGGGCAAAAATCACCTACGATACCGACCGGCAGGTGATGACCATCAACGCTGAAAACATCAACCGCAACACCGCGCCTTACGAACTGATGCGGCAGATGCGGGCGTCGTTTCTCGTTCTGGGTCCGCTATTGGCGCGGCTCGGCGAAGCCCGAATATCCCTGCCCGGCGGATGCTCGCTGGGTGCCCGGCCGGTTGACTACCATATCAAGGCGTTCGCCTCGCTGGGAGCCAAAATAACCGAGAAAGCCGGTTATATCATCGCTCGAGGCAAACCGCTCAAGGGCAACTCGGTTTATTTCGACCGGCCCTCGCATACCGGCACCGAGAACCTTCTGTTCGGAGCAGTTCTCGCCAAAGGTAAAACCCATATTACCAACGCCGGATGCGATCCGGAAATTCTCGATGTCGCCAAGTTTCTCAACAAGGCCGGAGCCAAAATTTACGGCGCGGGCACTCCCAATGTCATGGTGGAACCGGTCAGCAAGCTCAACGCCGTCGAATACACGGTCTGCAACGACCGCCTCGTGGCCGGCACCTACATGTGCGCCGCCGCCATCACCGGCGGCAAAATCGAGGTCAAGGATATCATGCCTCACGAACTGACCATGGTGAATCACAAACTGATGGAAATGGGCTGTGAAATCAAAACAGCCAAAAAGAGCATGATTATCAAGGGTCCCAAAAGACTGAAGCCCATCAACGTGACCACTTTTCCTTACCCCGGTTTTCCGACCGATTTACAGGCGGCCATCATGGCGGTGGCCTGCCTGGCTGATGGAAATTCGCATATCAAGGATACCGTTTATCCCGACCGGTTTTCTCATACCATGGAATTCCGCCGTCTCGGCGCCGATATCACCGTTTCCAGTTCCGAGGCTATTGTCAACGGCGTCAAGTTCCTGACGGGCGCCGAAGTTATGGCACCGGATATCAGGGCTGGCGCCGGTATTGTCCTCGCCTGCCTGGCCGCGAGGGGAAAGTCGGAAATCCTGCGGGTTTATCATGTCGACCGGGCGTATTACCGATTAGAGGAAAAGTTATCCCGGTTGGGTGCCGATATTAAAAGGAGCAAGTCTTAAAAGAGTTTAACCGAGGGATAAAATTTTTAAACCAGGACCGATATATTTCTGTTTTATATAAAGAACACGTAACGATTTCGACGAGGGATACGCAGAAATCATAATCCGAAGGATATAAATGTATGAGAAAAGCAATCTGGCTTGTTTTAGCGCTTATTATTTTATTGCCCGCCTTTAGCTTTGCCCAGGAAACCTATTTCGGCAAAAACAAGGTCAGATATAAGAATTTCGACTGGAACTACATTCAAACCCGTCATTTCGACATTCATTATTACGAGGAAGCCTATCCGATCTCCAAATTCGCCGCCGAGGTCATGGAATCCGCCTATGTGGCTATTTCCGAAGAGCTGAATTATAAAATCCAGAAACGAATTCCCGTTTTCCTCTACAACTCGCAAAACGATTTCCAGCAGACCAATATCATCTCAAGCCTGCTGCCCGAAGGTGTCGGCGGTTTCACGACGGTGGCGAAAAACCGTATCGTGGCGCCGTTTAACGGCTCTTACGAAGATTTCCGTCACGTCCTGCACCACGAACTGACGCATGCCGTGACGTTCGATATGCTCTACGGCAACCTGTTTACCTCGGTGCTTTCTCAACGACGACTGTTTAACATGCCGCTGTGGTTCGCCGAGGGGTACGCCGAGTATTCCTCGCGGGGCCAGTGGGATTACTATACCGATATGTTTCTCCGGGATGCCACCATCAACAATTATCTCTATCCCCCCGAGTATCTGAGCGGCTACCTGGCTTACCGCCAGGGACAGGCGATGGTCAAATATATCGCCGACAAATACGGCGAACGCAAACTCGGGGAGTTCTTGCAGCGCGGAAAACAGATGCTGATTGTCAACAAAGCCATGGAAGCGACCATCGGAATCGACCTGGAAGAGTTCTGGGAAGATTTCTCGAAAGAGATGAAGCGCCGGTACTGGCCCGAAATCGCCGAACGGAAAGAGGTCAGCGAGGTCGCCAAGCAGCTGACCCATGCCCGCGAGGACAATTCCTATTTCAACGAAAAGCCGGCCTTCTCCCCCGAGGGTGACAAAATTGCGATATTTACCGACGTCTCGGATTACACGGAAATCGTTCTCATCTCGGCGTTCGACGGCAAGAAAATCAAGAGCCTCGTCAAATCGGAGCGCTCGGCCGATATCGAGTCGCTGCATTCGTACGTGACGGGTATCTCCTTTTCGCCCGACGGCCGCAATATCGTCTTCGTCGCCAAATCCAAGGGTAAGGAATCATTGTTTTTTTACAACCTCGACGAGGATAAAATTTACAAAAAGAAACGGACCAGGTTCCATAACATTATCTCGCCGGCCTGGTCGCCAGACGGCAAGCAAGTCGCCTTCTCGGCTCTCGACCGGCACAAACGGGATATCTACATGTATAACCTGGAAACCGACGAGATGCGGCAGATTACCGACGACCGTTTCGACGATATCGACCCGAGCTGGATGCCGGATTCAAGGGAACTGGTTTTTTGTTCCGACCGTCCTCATCCGCAAAACCCGGAATTTAATTTTCTCGCTCACGCGTATCTGAAAGCAGTCGCGGTCAACCCCGGCGATTTCAAGTACGGGATCTACAACCTGTTCCAAGTCGAGTTGTCTTACCTGAAAGTTACGCCGCTCGAAGTCGGTCCCGGACCCAACAAAAACCCGGTCGTATCCCCCGACGGCAAGAAAGTCGCCTTCATTTCCAACCGGAACGGCATTGACAATATCTATATTGCCTATTTCAACAACGGGCACAACTACGCTGTAACCGATATTCTCAGCGGTATCAGGTCCCTGTCCTGGAACGCTGAAAGCGATAAAATCGCCTTTTCCGCCTTCAATAAGGGCAGTTTCGATATTTTCGTGATGGACAAACTGGTTCCCGCCGGCGACAACGGCGTTCTGCACCCCACCGATTTCGTACTGGGTCTCTACACCCCCGAGGGCGCCGCCCCGGCTCAACCGTCGGAACCCCCGAAAGACTCCCTCCCCGCCCGGGATCTGCTCGACTCATTGCTGTTGTTAAGCAGTCTCGAAAGCGAGTACGAAACCTATCCGCTGACCGACGATGACCTGGCGGCGTCGGACAAGGATTCCACCGAGGTCGACTCGAGCGGCTCGGCCACCGAAGATTCAGTCATTACCGAAACCGGCACCTATAACGACGAATATGTTTTTATAAGCGACAAACAACCGACCGCCCTTGATTCGATGTTCATCGATATCCCGGGGGATACCTCGTTCAGCCCCGAAACGCTGGAGGAGCCGCCTTCGTTCGATTCCATCGCCCCGCAACTGCCCAGCGGCGAATACGCCATTAAAAAATATAAAGTGAAATTCACAACCGACTATATGGGCGGGGGATTTCAATACGACACCTTTTTCGGACTCCAGGGACAGTCATATTTTGTCTTTTCCGACTACCTGGGCAACCACCAGATTATTGTCGCCACCGACCTCGTCAACACAATCGACCAGTCCAATGTGCAGGCATATTACCTCAACAACAAGAAACGAATTAACATGGGCGTGGGCATTTTCCATACCAACAACTATTATCTCGACAACGACGATCACCTTTTCTCGGACCGGTTTTACGGTCTGCAGCTGTTTTTCCGCCGTCCGTTCTCGTTTTTCAGCCGCCTGGAGTTAACCACTGCCCAGTACTTTATCGACCGTAAATATCACGACTACGACGACCCGCGCATTAACCGCAGCTCCAAGGTCACCACCATGGCTTTCTCGTACGTGACTGATAACATCCTTTGGGGCAATACTGGACCGGTCAATGGCCGCCGGGCGAAAATCACGCTCGAGGGCAGCATGAACCTGTTCGATTCGGATGATATCGAATATTCGGCGGTCGAAATGGATTTCCGCAAATACTGGCATATCCACAAGACCTTTTCCATGGCGTTCCGCCTGTCCGGCGGAGCCTCGTTCGGCAACACCCCCAAACTTTATTTCCTGGGCGGTACGACCAACTGGATCGGCACCCGCACAGTCGACGACAAGGTTTATGACGTCGAAAACCTGTATTTTGCCGACGTCGTGACGCCGCTTCGCGGCGTACCTTATTACGAGCTGTCCGGCAACCGCTACGGCCTGATAAACTGGGAGTTCCGTTTCCCGATGATTGAATATTTCGCGATGCGCTACCCGTTGCCGATTGTCCTGGGAAACATCAACGGAGCGATATTCATGGATATGGGCTCAGCCTGGTACGACAACGATTTCAAGGGCGGGACATCGGCCGACGGTCACAGCCGCCTGGTGGATATCCACACCGGCTTCGGTTTCGGCATGCGGGCAAACCTGTTCGGATTCGTGCTGTTACGGTATGACCTGGCCTGGAGCACCGATTTCTACACCGTGTCCGACAAACCCACTTACTATTTCTCCTTCGGAGCCGACTTCTAACAGAATCCCCCGGCGTCAATCACCTAAAAAAAGCGGCCGGAAAATCCGGCCGCTACAAGAGTGTCGTGTCACGATGTCAATTGCTATTTCTTGTGAACCGAGCAGAATTTGCTTTTGCCGTCAGTGAAGCGTTTGCACTGCTTCCCGGCTTTGGTCTTGGCTGCACAACGCATCCTCAGACCTCTGCGCTTCGCGGCTTTCTTGGTGACTTTCTTTTTGGCTACTTTCTTCTTCGCCACTTTCTTCTTGGCAGTTTTTTTAGCTTTGCGCATTGAACACTCTCCAGTTTTTTATGTTCACACCTCATTATAGTCATAATAATTTTATTGCTTGTCAATAAAAAAAATCAAAAATGAGGGGCATCCGACAAAAAAATTTATCTGTTCTTTTGTCGGATGCGTATCAGATGTAAAGATGAAACGCGAACGAATTATTTCTTCGTTTTCCTGCGCGCTTTCACCTCGTTGTTCTTGTCATTGCTGTCGGCCGCGTTGCGTCCGAAATTTTCCAGCGTCATGGCCATCTCGCGCAGCTTGTCGTCCACCTTCGCCATGACCGAACCTTTGGTGAAACCGCCGCCCTTCAATCTGGAACCGCCCGGGACGCCCGTCAATATCTCGATACCCTCGGTGATGGATGTGATCGGATAAATATGGAATTTTCCCTTCTTGACGGCGTCGATGACATCCGGACGAAGCATCAGGTCCTTTACGTTCTGATGCGGGATCAGGACACCCTGTTTCCCGCTTAGACCGCGGCTGTGGCAGACATCGAAAAAGCCCTCGATTTTCTCGTTCACGCCGCCGATCGGCTGGATCTCGCCTTTCTGGTTGACCGAGCCGGTCACCGCGAGACTCTGGTCGATGGGTATTTCACTCAGCGACGAGAGGATGCCGTAAACCTCGGTTGATGACGCCGAATCGCCGTCCACCCCGCTGTAGGACTGCTCGAAGGAAATCGAGGCCGACATCATCAGCGGCTTGTCCTGGGCGAACATCTGCCGCAAATAACCGCTGAGAATCAGCACGCCCTTGTCATGGGTCGGACCGGACAAATCAGCCTCCCGCTCAATATTGATTACGCCCGCTTTGCCGAGCGAGGTGTTGACGGTGATGCGTGAAGGCCGCCCGAACATGTATTCCCCGCCGCTGTACACCGCCAGACCGTTTACCTGACCGACTTTGAAACCGGTCGTATCCACCATCAGCGTCCGTTCATCATACATCTCCTGAATCTTGTCCTCGATCAGGTTGACCCGGCGGCGCTTGCTGGCGATGGCGGCATAAACGTCCTTACGCGTTACTTTCGCGGCCTTGCGCTCCGCGGCGCCATAGGAACTCTCGCGAATTATGTCGGCGATGGCCGAGAAACGGATACTCAATTTATTTCGTTTCCCCGCCAGCTTGCAGCCGTATTCGACGATAGCCTGCATACCGCTGATATCGAACGACAGGAGATTCTCCTCGTCGATAATCCGGCGGATGAAACTGTAATAATCGTTCATGTTGTTGTCGCAAAGATCCATCACACTGTCGAATTCGGCTTTGATTTTGAAAATTTTCTTGAAATCATCGTCGAGGTGCCACAGCAGGTCGTAAATACGGGAATCGCCGATGAGAACGACCTTGACGTTCACCGGGATCGGTTCCGGCTTGATGCCGGAACCGGCCATCATGAAATAAGGGTCGTAACCGGCGATTTCCATCTCCTCGTTGAGCAGAGCGCGTTTCAGCGGCAGCCAGACGCCAACTTCACTCAATAGGTCATAGGCGTTGATGACCAGAAAACCGCCCGAGGCTTTCAACAGCGAGCCCGAAAATATCCGGGTGAAGTCGGTGCGCCAGTAACCGAACCGGTCCACCACCCGCTCCAGCGAGCCGAAGAGGTTCTTATACGACGGGGATTTTTCAATCAGGAGCGGTACCCCTTCGGTCTCCGAGTTATCCAGAATCAGATTGACCGAGAATTCCTCGAACGGCTCCTGTTTTCGATACGGCGGAGCTTCTTCCTCACCACGCCG